>JAJEIA010000094.1 GCA_022823505.1 Dehalococcoidia bacterium | reverse complement strand
GTGACATCATCTCCCGCTTGCGTATCAGATCTTCCTCGGTGCGCGGGATCTGGAATGACAGGCCCACCGGATCGCCGGTGCTCGGTGAGGCAAAGGTCATTTCCTCCCGCAGCGTGGGATCGTGCTGCATGTCGTACAGCGCGGCCACCCCCTTCACCCCGTTCTTGAGGCCGGGGTGAGTGGTCACGTCCTTGACCTTCTCGCCGTCGATCCACACCTCCCGCGGTCGGTCTTTGAGGCCGGCGATGTATTCCTGTCCGGTGCGCGCTGGCATGATCATTCACCTCCTGCTCAAAAACCTCGACGACGGTCGTTGCAATCTGTCAGAAGCAGGATTTTCAAGATTTCGGGATTACCGGTATTGGAACCATTCCCTGATGGATCTCTCCTGATCCTGCCAAATCACAAGATCCCGTGCATCCCGCTTCCGATGATTTCCGTGTTTATTTGAAGGCCGGCATGACCTCCTGGGTCAGCAACTCAAGGCTGCGATGCACCGCCTCCTTGGGCAGGAAACCGCCCGGGTTCAGCTCAGCGGTGATGCCGGTCGCTCCCAGCATCTCCTGGAACTCGGCGAGGCGGTCCACCACCCGCTCCGGGCTGCCGAACACCACCCGGGTCTGCAGCAGATCCTCGTAGGTGGAGTTGGCCAGCTTTTCGTACCGTTCTCTCCGCCGCTCGGGCGCCGCAACTCCGGACCGCCCCAGCGAGTATTCGAACAGCTCCCGCTGCCGGCTGAAAAAGGCCTCGATGCTGTCCCGCGGCTCCTCGATGGCCTCGGCGTCGCTGGGGGCAATGTACACCGGGACGCGCACGTTGATGTCGCCGCCGTCGCCCGGGTGCCCCGCCGCCTGCCATTCCGACTTGTAGTCCTCCAGGTTGTTCTTCAGGTCTTCGACGTCCATGGCGCGCAGGCCCAGGAAGATGGGGTGTCCCAGCCGGCCGATGCGGCCGAAACTGTCATCGCTGCTGGCGGCGATGCGCACCTTGGGGTGCGGCTGCTGGTAGGGCAGCGGGGACAGCGTGGCGTTGGTGATGGTGTTGTACTTGCCCTCGTAGGAGAACGGCTCGCCCTTCCAGGCCATTAAGATGATGTCCAGCGCTTCCTGGAATCGTTCTCGGCTTTCGCCGTAGTCGATGCCCATGATGTCGTAGGCCCGGACGTTGCCGCTGCGGCCGATGCCGAACTCGAAACGGCCCTCGCTGAGCTGGTCTACGGTGGCCGCCTCCTCGGCGATGCGTAGCGGGTGAATCAGCGGCAGCACCTGGACCGCCATGCCGACCCGCAGCCGCTTGGTGCGCGTGGCAATGGAAGTGGCGACAATTATCGGCGCGGACAGCACCGAGCGGTTGGGGTTGAAGTGCATCTCACCGAGCCATACGGTATCCAGCCCCAGCTCTTCGGCCAGGTCGATTTCCTCGAAGGCTTCCTGGAACGCGGCGGCATGAGTGGGGTTGCTGCCGATGTTGAAGTTCGCGTTGATTCCGAAATCCATTTACGTACCTCACGCGTCGCCGGAACCGTATGCACGGAAAACGCTGGCCCGACGCCCACGCCTAGTCAGATAGCGGCAAAGTACAGCACGGGCCAACCGGCGGTCAAGGCGGGACAGGCCCGTGCGCACGGTCGGCGCATCGTCCTGAGAACGTGGCAGCGCCAAGACCGCTGGACGAGCGCGCTAGAAGAACACGCTGAGGTTTTTCGCCAGGATCACGTTGCTGTCCAGCACGATGGTGCGCCGCGCGATCTGCCAGCTTCCATCCACCGGCCGCAACACGTCCTCCCGGTATCCGGCGAAGACGTTCTCCTCAGTCTCGTGGTGCGACCGGTACAGGATGAACGCGGTTTTGGCGTGCACTTCGCCGTCGGCCGTCGGCTCCACCACCAGGTTGCCGACCAGGTGGCGCGTGCGCGACGGCGGGTCCTCGCCCCAGGCCATGCCTGTTTCCAGCCGGTCCACACGCATCCGCAGGTAGGTCTTGTCGTCCTCGAAGATGGCCAGATCGCCCACCGGCGTCAGCTCACGGTCCGTCTCGTGCCGGTGCACGTTCAGCCGCCGCGGCATGAAGTAGAACACGTCCTCGGTGAACAGGTCCAGCCACTCCCGGAACCGACGCTCGTCCAGCAGCCAAGCCTCGCGAATGTAGAACTGCATCAGCTCGTGCCAGAGCTCCATCCGGGTTGCAGCAGTCAACCGAGTTTCGGTAGTCATATCCCTACTCCAAGAGCGCCACTCGTACCCGCTTTCGCGCAAATTGTCTGAAACAGGATTTACCGGATTAGAAGATTCATGGGATTAGGGATGTTCTACGACCAAACGGCTCCAATCCTGTCAATCCTGAAATCCAGAAAATCCTGATTCTGACAATCTACCAAACCGAGAGCGAACAAACCTCTACCCCCGCAATGTCGCCGTCCCCTCGTAGTCCATCGCCTTCGGCTCCAGGGGGATGTCCTCCCAGTTGTCGGCGTTCATGAACTGTTCCCAACGGCGGTAGAAGAGGCGCTGGTTGCTCTCAGAGGTGTAGCGGTCCGCCACCACGCCCGGGTACTCGGGATGCCACCGGTCGTGCCCCACGCCCATGGACAGGTCCTGGGTGTACTTGCGGCCCATGCGGGTCAGCGCCGACTGGGTGACGCCTCGCCAGTTGTCCATGTCGTCCTGCTCGAAGATGCCGTTGACGCCGTTGTAGTTGGCGCTGCCCCGGCGCAGGGCGGTTTTCAACTCGTCGGGCATGTCCCTCTCCAGCACCACGAAGTGCCAGAACTCCGTTTCCAGCGGCCCCCGCGGATGCGCGAGGCGCAGCCCCAGCACGCCGTTGGGGAACAGGCTGTGGTTGCCCAGGTGCAGCCGGGTGCGCAGGCTGCCCAGCCGCCGCTCCGCCTCGGGGAGCGTTGCGCGGTAGTATTCTTCGAAGGCCTCCCGGTTCTCGGCGGTGACCCCGTGGGTCTGCCGGACCTGGTCGGCCCGCTCCAGGAACCGCATGGTCAGCGAGTGGCCGTTGACGAACAGGTGCTTGTTCTCCGACTGGAACTGCTGCTCGTGGGTCAGGCGCGGGATGCCACGGTGTCGCCCCTGCACTATGATCGTCGACAGGTGTGTTGTGGGCACGTGGTAGTTGTCGGAGCAGTTGTCCACCGCCGTCTTCCAGTTCAGCGGCTCGATCCACTTGATGGGGCCGATGGCCTCGGTGCCGTTGTCCAGCCGGTTGAAGCTGACGTCCAGGAGCCAGCGGGCGTCGCCCAGGTAGTCGTCCAGGCTGGGCGCGCCGTGGTCCCAGGTGGCGAACACGATCCCCGCGTAGGTGTCCACCCGCGCCTCGATGAGGCCCAGGCAATCCCGGTCCAGCGCGCCGTAGTAGGCTTCCTCGTCGCCCGGCACGTACTCCAGCGCGCCCTCGTTGGAGAAGGTCCAGCCGTGGTAGGCGCAGGCGAAGTTGCGCGAGTTGCCCACGTCGGTGCGCACGATGCGGTTGCCCCGGTGGCGGCACATGTTCAGGTAGGCGCGCAGGTTGCCCCGACCGTCGCGGCACAGGATCACCGGCTCCTCGCCCATGTAGGTGTGGAAGAAGTCGTTGGTGTTGGGCACCAGGGTCTCGTGGCCGATCATCAGCCAGGCCCGCCCGAACACCTTCTCCTGCTCCTCGGCGTAGATGTCGGGGTCGACGAATATCCGCCGGTCCAGTTGGCCGGTTTCGAGGTCGATTATCTGGTGTCTGCGGCCAGCGGCAACCATGGAGCACCCCCGGTATGTCAAATCAGGGCTTCTGCAACAGTATCGATCATACGGCGCATCCTGTCTATCTATGCGCCAGTCTATCTATCCGCAAGGACGGGAAGGGTCTTGGGGTAGTCGGCGCCAACCGATCGCCGGGACCTCAACATCATAGCCAAATGAAATACCATCTGAGTGAACAATCCAACGCTTGACTGAAATTGACTACAGATGTACCATTTAACGCATAAAATCAATCTAAATCACCATACACAATAACATTGTATAACAATACAAGGAGTCATAACTATGAACCTCAGATTCCCCATACGGACCCGCCTGTTCTTCTCTCTCGTCACCTTCGCCCTGATCGTGTTGGTCGGCGTCATCGCCCTCTCCGAGATTGCATTATCGCCCGATAACGACGCCGAGGCACACAGCCGGATCTATATCGACGAGTGCCCAGGCACCGTCACCGAAGAAGGACCCAGCGAACAGGAGATTGCGACGATAACTACCACGGCTGACGACCAGGGCCTGTTCTATTACCTTGATATGGTGAACGGCACGGCTGACCAGTCCGACTTCGCTTACAAAGGTGGGGGGATCGTCACGTCCAACCCCCATCATCTGAAAACCTTCATCATCGACGATGATCGGCTGGACCACGGCGAGACTTTCATCGTGACGGTCGGTTCCAGAGCGGACAATGTCGGCCGCAACTCCGACCAGAGGTGCGTAACGACCATCATGGACAACGACCCGCCCCGCGTGCGTCACATGCGATTGGTTTCCGAGCCGGCGGACGGGGAAACCTACCGGAGGGGGGAGAAGATCGAAATCGAAGTGGAGTTCGACAGCAAAGTCCGCGTCGTTGGCGACCCTGCGGTGCGCCTTTGGCTTACCGTGCCCGAGCGGGGCAATGTCTGGTCCTACCCGTCGGACCTGTCCGATATCAAGAAAGCGACCTATGCCAGTGGCAACGAGACGAACCGGCTGACCTTCGCCTACAAGGTTCGTGCCGGAGATTGGGACAGCGACGGGTTGGTCGTCCCCTCCCTGAATCACACCAGCCTTGGCAATGGCAAGATCAAGTGGTCCCTGGGCGATCGTGACGCTGACCACTTCACCGATGACCGTTACCACGCCCACAAGGTTGATGGCGGACCGCGCCGCGCGGGAACTAACTGAGCACTACTGCGAGAACGCCGTACAATCGGCATGTTCCTGCGCCGTTGTCCTGAGAGACCCTGGCCGCGCGGTTGTAGCTCTGGGGCTGCTATCTTGGCAGCCCCAGAACGTATGTTAACCCGGACGCCGTTGCCACATACTCACTGGCGACTTTCTCGCGGTGACGCAGGGGCAAACGAAAGACTCTGGTAAAGTACGGGAGGGCAGAGCCAACTCAGAAAATGCGAGGGAGAGATGTCCGCCGCCGCCTTCACCGAACAATCCACCAGCCGCACCATCATGGTGGGCGATATGCCAGTGCATTACCACGACGTCGGCGGGGGCGAGCCCGTGGTCATGCTTCACTCCTACGGCATCGGCACCACCGGCTGGATCACCTTTCACAAGGTCCTGCCGGCATTTGCCGAGAGGTACCGCTGCATCGTCATGGACCTGCCCAACTTCGGCCGCACCGGGCCCGTCGTCTACAACGAGCCGCTGCACAACCTCCAGGCCCGCACGGCCCTGGGTCTGATGGACGCGCTGAGAATCGAAAAGGCGCACCTGGTGGGCAACTCCCAGGGCGGGCAATCGGCCATGGTGCTGGCTATGAAAGAACCCGATCGGGTCAACAAGCTCGTCTTCGGCGCCTGCCACATCCGCACCGGCGGCGACCTGTATCTCATGGGCAACCGTCCTTCGGAGGGCAGCCTGGTAACCCGTGAGACCCGCGACAACCCAACCCGCGACAACGTCCGCCGCTACCTGCAAACGCACATTGACGACAACGCGCTGGTCACCGACGAGCTGGTCGACTACATTCACGGCCACTACACCGGCAACCCCGACCACATCGAGGCCGACGCCAAATCCGTCAGCGTACCCTACGACCACGGCGTCGACCTGCCCAATATCACCGCGTCCAGCCTCATCATCTGGGGCCGCTACGACCGCATGTGCGTCTTTGAGATCGGTATCGCCGCCCTGAACAACCTGGCCGATTCCCGGCTGGTGGTCCTGAACAACTGCGGCCACTGGGTTCCCTTCGAAAAACCGGAGGAGTACACCGCCCACGTGCTCAACTTCCTCCAGGGCTGGTGATCCGATCCTGCCCCGGCAAGTCGTGCACGTATAATGTATGCGGCGGCGCTCCCACCGAGACACATCCAGAAGCCGCCGTGAGGTTCACGCGATGTCACAGGTAGACAACTTCGGAGTCCTGCTCCCCACGCGGGGCGTGCTGGTGTACGCCGGCAGCGACGGCCCCAGGGTGGAACTGACCTGGCAGATGGCGGAATCCGCCGAGCGCATCGGGTACGACTCCGTGTGGGTGGGCGACAGCATCACCTCCAAGCCGCGCATGGAGCCGCTGACGGCCATGGCGGCCATCGCCGCCCGCACCAGCCGGGTCAAGGTCGGCACCGCCGTCCTGCTTAACGCCCTGCGCCATCCGGTGCACCTGGCCCACTCCGCGGCCACCATCGACAACATATCCGCCGGCCGCACCATCCTGGGCCTCGGAGCCGGTCGCGGCAACAACCAGATGTTCATTGACGAGCACGCGGCCGTCGGGGTCCCCATCGCCGAGCGCGCCCCGCGCATGGAAGAGAGCATTCGCGTCATGCGCGCCCTGTGGACCGGTGAGCCGGTCACCTCCGACGGCGAGTTCTATCCCCTGCGGAACGTCGAACTGGAACCCGGCCCCGTCCAACCCTCGATCCCCCTGTGGATCTCCAGCAACTGGGTCCGCCGGGGCCTGGCCCGGGTTGCCGAGCTGGGCGACGCGTGGATCACCAACGTCCCATCCACTGAGCTGTTCGACCGGTGCTGGGAGCGGATCGAACAGTGCGCGGGCGAATTCGGCCGTGACCCTTCAACCATCGGCCGCTGCCTGTACATCTCCATCAACCTCAAGGACGACACCGACGCCGCCCTGGCCGAGGGCGACAAGTTCATGCAGGCCTACTACAGCGTGCCCTACGACATCATCAGCAAGCAACTGCTGTGCGTCTTCGGGCCGCCGCAGAAGTGTATCGACGCCATCAAGGCTTACCAGGCCAGCGGCGCCAATTACTTCATCGTCAGGTTCGCATCGCCGGACCAGATGGGCCAGATGGCGAGGTTCACCGAGGAAGTCCTGCCCCACGTGTCCTGATTGGGCTTGCCCTGCTATTCCGTCAGCCGGAATATGCCCGACTTCTGCGACAGCAGGTACAGCTCGCCGTCGTTGTCCTCGGCAAAGGACATGATGCGCAGGTCGGTGTCGGCCAGCCGCCCGTGTTCGACGACCGTCCCCTCCGCGTAGCGCAGCCCGAACACTTCGCCGGAGCAGAAGTCGCCGTACACGTAGACGCCCCGCAGCCACGGGATCGAGGAGCCGCGGTAAACATAACCGCCAATCACCGAGCAGGGCTGCCCGTCCAGCGAGTATTCCCACACCGGCAGCACCGTGCCCGTGGGGTCGCAGCCGTCCCTGACGCCAAAGCAGTGGTTGCCCTCCAGCACGTTCCAGCCGTAGTTGCCGCCGCGAACGATGAGATCGATCTCCTCCCAGCGGTTCTGCCCCACGTCGCCGGTCCATAGCTCACCGGTTTCCCGGTCGAAGCTGAACCGCCACGGGTTGCGCAGCCCGTAGGCCCAGATCTCGCCGCGCCCGCCGCCCTGCGCGAATGGGTTATCCGGCGGGATGGCGTAGGGTTCGTCCGGCGCGGCCCTTGACACGTCGATGCGCAGGATTGATCCCAGCAGCGTTGACGTATCCTGCCCGCTGCCCAGCGGGTCGCCGGCCGTGCCGCAGTCGCCCAGGCCGACGTACAGGTAGCCGTCGGGCCCGAAGGCGATCTGACCGCCGTTGTGGTTGGCGTAGGGCTGCTCAACCTCCAGGATCACCAGCTCGCTATCCAGGTCGGCCCAAGAACCGTCCGGGGCTAGAGCGAAGCGCGAGACCACCGAGCGCCTCGGCCTCTCCGCCGAGTAGTAGACATACATTAGCCCCTCGTCCGCCGGATCCAGCGCCAAGCCCAGCAGTCCTTCCTCAGAGCGTCGGCTGCTGACCCGGCCGGTGAGGTCCAGAAACCCCGCTGCCTCAGATCCGGACGGATCCGCCAGGTTGATCGTCCAGATCAGTCCGGACTGTTCGGTCACCAGTGCAACGCCGTTCCCCATTTGGATCAGGTTGGTGGGTGCGCGGAACTCGCGGCCGGTTGCCAGTTGTTCCAGGCGCAACGTTCCCAGGGGCGCGGAGGCGGTGGGCGTTGGGGCTGCGGCTGGTTTGGTCGGGGTCGTCGCAGGTTCCGCAAAGGGAGTCGGAGTCCTGCCGAACGATTCTTGCGGCGGAGTTGGCTGGGCAACCCGCGACGGTTCCACGAGGGGCGGCTGCACGCGGGACGCCGGAGAAGTCGCCGATGGCGTGGGAGGCACGGTGGGCGCTGCCGGCATGTCCTGGCACGCAACGGCCAGCACGAGAAGCAGGAACACGAGGACTGTCGCGGTTGCTGTCACCTGTCCAAGATACTACGCCGGCCGCGCTTCCTGCGTCCGGTTGTTTGTTCGGATGCGTATAATCCATTGACGCCGTGTGGGCCACCGAACCCAAAATCCATATGCGGAGAAACGACATGAGCGCAATCGAAACCTGGGGCGAAATGGTTCGGGTGGAACATGCCCAGTCGGACCGCATCCGCGGGGTGCGGCCCACCGACACCTGGAGCCAGTCCGCCGCCCAGTTCCGTGCCGACCCACACCGCACCGACGACCGGACGGTGGAGACGCTCCGCTCACGGCTGAATCCCGGCGAGACTTTGCTGGACGTGGGTGCCGGCGGCGGTCGATTGGCCCTGCCCCTGGCCCTGACCTGCCGCAACGTCACCGCCGTGGAGCCGTCGCCCAGCATGTGCGCCGTTCTGCGCGAGACGGCCCGCGACTACGGAATCCAAAACCTCACCATCGTGGAGTCCGGCTGGCTGGACGCGGAGGTAGAGGCCGTCGACGTGGCGCTGTGCAGTCATGTGGTCTACGTCATCGAGGACATAGGACCCTTCGTCCGCAAGATGAACGCCCATGCCAGCCGGTTGGTCATGGCCATACTGTTCCAGGCCTCGCCGATTTCGCAGGCCTACGGGATCTGGGAACAAGTGCACGGCGAGAGGCGTCACGCGCTGCCGGCTCTGCCCCAGTTTCTACCCGTGCTGGAAGAACTGGGCATTCGGGCCGAGGTCACGGAGTTGGATCAGCAACCGTCCCGCACATTCAGCAGCCTTGAGGAAGCGCGGGAGGGCATGGCCCGCTGGCTGTTTGTGTCCCCGGGAACCGACGCCATGACCCGGTTGGATCACGTGCTGCGAGACGCGTTGCGCGAGAACAACGGGGTCTGGCAAGTCGAGGGTGCCCGGCCTCTGCAACCGTGCCTGGTCTCGTGGGAAACCGCAGGAAACTCGCGTTAATCAGGACACTCGCGACAACCGGAACGTAGTCCATCGGTCCCTGCGGATCGCGGCGGTACAACCTGGCACGACTGCCGGACGGTTGGGTTCCGCCGCCTCGTAGACCCAGCACTGGGCAAACAAAAATCCCTACTCAAAGTAGGGATGCGTTGGCACCGGCGGAAGGAATCGAACCCTCGTTTTCGGTTTTGGAGACCGATGCGTTACCACTACACCACGCCGGTACGGTTCATCCATTCTAGCAACCACTCGTAACCCGCGCAACACGCCCCGTTGGCCGTTCGCGCGTACCCGGTTTCACACGAGATGTCATCGCGAGCGCAGCGCCGCGATCTCGTGGCGGTAAGGGACGCCGCCACGGGAACGAGATCGCCACGTCGCTGCGCTGCACGCGATGACAGACTGGGTACGCGTGAGGCGCGTAACACCTTATCTTTTGCATCGGTGGACGGGATGCATGAGATGCCGGTGATGCCGTCGGGGCGCTCCGATCACCGCTGCTTCCATGATGACAGGGCGCAGGCAATGGGCAATCGACCCTGTACATCCGGCGCAACTACGTACAATTACCCCAGGTGGCCGACCCAAGCGCGTACGCGTGAGGCCCGATTTGGTGCCGCGACTTCTGGCGCCGCGCAGTCGGAACGGCTGCTACCGGGACGTAGCTCGCCGGGAGGTTCAGCAACCCCAGCTATAGCGACAGCCAGCACTGCGGAACCGAGTGCGTCCGGACCCTTGGAAAAAGAATGGAGCCGATGAAGGGACTCGAACCCTTGACCTGCGGTTTACGAAACCGCTGCTCTTCCGGCTGAGCTACATCGGCGTGCAATTTATTGTACCCCAAAAACCTCCCCTTTCCAGCCGTTCCGCCGGCCTCGTCGTGGCGGGCGTGACCTGTACCCTGCCGTGCCATTCGGGCAACGCATCATCGGCCATGTCCTACCCACGCTGCGGTCGGCTATTGGGCGACTACCGCGCAGTTGACGCTGAGCATCGTCCGCGCATAGCATTCGGCCACCGGTGGGGGCGGTGACCGCCTCCCGAGCAGGAGTGAACCAGCATGCGCGAAAACACGATGAAACAGAAGCTGCAAGCCGGGCAACCGGTTTTCGGCTCGATGATCACCTTCCCTTCCCCGGCGGTCGTCGAGATGCTCGGCTACCTCGGGTACGACTGGGTGCTCATCGACAACGAACACGGCAACATAACCGTTGATCTGGCCGAGGACATGATCCGGGCCGCCGAATACTCGGGCACCGCCCCCATCGTCCGGCCTGTCGGCAACCGTCCTGAGATCATCTCCCCTTTCCTGGACCGGGGCGCATGGGGAGTCCAGGTACCCCACGTGAACACCGCTGAGGAAGCCCGGGCCGCCGTCGCCGCCGTGAAGTACTATCCGGAAGGTGATCGCGGTCTCTTCAGCGGCGGCCGACCCGCGGAGTATGGGTTCAGCGGCGCCACGCCGGACTACGTCGCGGACGCCAATCGCAACACCCTGGTTTGCCTGATGCTGGAAGAGGTGGAAGCCATCGAGAACATTCCCGAGCTCGTCGAGGTGCCTGGGGTTGACGTGTATTTCATCGGAGCCGGCGACCTTTCGCAGAGCATGGGCTACCCGGGTCAGCAGACCCATCCGGAAGTGCAGGCCCTGGTCGAAAAGGGTGTCCAGCAGATTGCCGCGTCGGGCATAACCGCCGGGTGCAGCTGCCCGGACGCCCTGGTCCCCCATTATCTCGAATTGGGGGTGCGTTATTTCCACAACACCGTGGGCCGCCTGTTGCAGTCGGCCAGCGCGGAATACCTGAACACCATGCGGGCCGCGGCCGACGGTCTGTAGACCGAAACCGAGCGACCTTTCTCGACGCCCACAAAGGAGCAAGCCATGACCAGCCCCATCGACCCAAACCAGATTTGCCTGACCGGAGAGAACTCCTTTATCCGTCTGTCGCCGGAAGCCGGCGGCGAACAGACCACCCGCACCAGCCACTGGCGCGTCCTGTGGTCGCCCGGCGGCGCGGGACACGTTCTGTTCCTCAAAAGCGCAGATTTGGAGCGCGATCCGGTGCGCATCTATTCCGACAACATCGCCATGACCCGCTACCTCCAGGAGGAGATCGAAAGCATCCTGTTTCCGGAATTCGCCGACCAGAGCCTGACGGTGATCCCGGCCCAGTTCAGCAGGTCCGGCGGCATCGAGAGTGCCTACAATGAGATCGTCACGGCGTCCACTGAGACCGTCGTGCTCAGCTGGCATGATTTCCTGACGCCATACATGCTCAACAACCCGGCCGGCAGCACGCCGGGGCGGCCCCACGGCGTGTACAGTTGCTTCTTCCCGGCGCGTAGCGCCCAGGTCACCGTGGGCGACCGGGCCCTGAGCGGGGTGGTGTCGTTGGAAGCGCGCGGCTCGGCCCAGAGCAGCACGGCGTGTTGCGCCTGGTCGGAGACCTGGGTCAAGCCCTGATGCGCCGTCTCCGGCTCAGGAGGGCGTGCAGACCGCGCCGTCCACGTAGAGGATTTGCAGTGCCTCCAGCGCGATCTCTTCGATCTGCCGGGTAGCGGAGGGTTCCAACCCCTGGCATAGTCTTGCGATGCCTTCTGCCACCGTGGTTTTGCCGTCAAGCCCGTGCAGCAGTCGGGCCACCAGCCCGCTGCACGGGAGACCCTCCGGGTGTCCGTCGGTAACCAGCCCGTAACCCCAGACGAAATCGCCGTCCGACAGCACTGGCTGCCGTTGCAGCACGACGCCCTCAGCAAGTTGCGGCCGGTCCCCCGGCTGCAGGGGATGCTCACTGCGGCGCCGACGTTCGGCCTCGATGTTGGTTACGCTGCGTCCGAAGGCGGCCGGAGCCAGGCCGTGGGACAGAACGGCCCGCTCGTATCCGCGCGGCGGCTGACCTGCCACTGCCTGGATGAACGACTGGCGTGGCGTCAGGGACGGATCGTCGTCGAGCAGCCGGCGCGCCTCCCAGAAGTACGAATCCGCCGTACGATTGCTGGAGTAGAACAATCTGGCCAGCTCTCGAAAATGCCCGTATTCCTTGTAGTACAGCTGCTGGTAAACCTGCCCCACCGGGCCGGCCATGCCGGGGTCGGACAGCGAAGATGCAACGGCCGCGGCGGCAAGGGAAGCCGATGTCAGCGCCAGGTGTACTCCTGAGGAAAACAGCGGATCAATGAAGCAGCCGGCGTCGCCCACCAGGATGTAGCCCGGTCCATAGAGCGACCGGCAACGGTACGACCAGTCTCGAACAATCTCGGGACCGGACGACAGCCGGGCATTTGCCAGCATCTTTGCGGTTTGCGGGGCTGCTGCGATCTGCTCCTCAAGGAACCCGCGCGCGCCCAGCCGTCGGATTCCCTCCTGGCCGGTCTCGGAGTCAACCACCGCGCCGACGCTTGACCATCCGTCACGCAAAGGTATGTTCCATATCCAGCCGTCGGATTGCGATTCGATCAGGATGTTGCCATCGTCCGGTTCACGAAGCCGGTCGCCGCCCTGGTAGTACGCGTACACCGCCAGGTTGCGGAAGAAATCGTCCCATACCCGCAGGCCCAACTGGCGCGACAGCAGTCCGCCCTGGCCGCTGGCGTCGACGACGTACCTTGCCGGCAGGGTTTCATCAACACAGCGCACCGCGACCGCCGTGCCGGAGTCGTCGAAGACTACGCCGGTGGCCGCGCACCTTTCGCGCACTTCAACGCCGGCGATGCGAGCGTTGTCCAGCAGGATGGCGTCGAACTCGGGCCGCCACACCTGGTAGGAATGAGGATTGGAAGCGTTGGTCTCGCTGAAGTACCAGCTCCACGGCTCCCGATCCACTCCCCAGACCATCGTGGCGCCGCGCTTCACCACGAACCCGGCTTGCCGCACCCGCCCAAGCACGCCAAGATCGTCCAGAATCGGAATGCTCGCTGGCAGCAGAGATTCGCCCACGTGGTCCCGTGGAAAGCGCTCTCGCTCCAGCAGGGTAACCGGGTAACCGCGACGGGCCAGGAGGGCGCTGGCGCACGACCCGGCCGGACCTCCGCCGATGACAACGATGGGCGCTTCGGACATGCGGGAACTGGAAAACGAGGGTCGGGGTGACGTTTCGTCGCCCGGGATCAGCGGTAGTACTGGGAGAACACCGGTTCTTCGCGCGTTATGATTTCCAGCACGCAGGGTTGACCGGTCGAGGAGATTTCCTTGGCCCTTTCGATGGCGGGGCCAACTTCGTCCGGGTCCGTCACGTGCTCGGAGTATGCGCCCAGGGCTTCGGCCATGCGGGCGTATTCGCCAGTTACGTACTTGGTGCCGTACCGCTCGGTTGCGAGCGGGATGTTCTTTTCGTAACCGCCCATCGCGCCGTTGTTCACGATAACCGTGATGATCCCCAACTTTTCGCGCGCCGCCGTCTCGAAGTCCGTACCCGCCATGCCCACCGCAACGTCGCCCATGAGGTTGACGCAGGTCTTCTCCGGGAAGGCCACCTTCGCGCCCATGGCGTAACCCAGACCGCTGCCCAATTGGGTTGAGTTTCCCCAGCCGATGTAGCCCCGGGGAGTGGTCGACGCGTAGAACGGCACGATCTGGTCGCGCGGGTTTCCCGAGTCATGGGTCACGATGCTGTTTGCCTTGTCCAGCCGCGCGTTCAACTCGTAAACCACGCGGTAGGGACTGATGGGGACGTCGTTGCTGGACAGCCGGGGCATCCACTCGGCCAGCCACTCCTGCCGGACCTGCCTGATCTCGGCGGCCACCGCTTCGTCGCCCCGCCGACCATTCTGCCCCAACCGATCTTTGACTTCCTCGATCAACTGTCCCAGGACCAGTTTCGCGTCGCCAACGATGATCTCGTCCAGCGGATACTCGCCGTTGAGGTCCTTTTCGTCGATGGTGGACTGGATGACGGTCTTGCCGGGCGGAACCGGCGCGGATGCGAGGGTTTTCTGGAAGCTGGTGCCAATGCCGAAAACCACGTCGCTCTTCGCCAGGAACTCACCGACCATCTTGGTGCCGGTATTGCCGCCGGCGCCCAGGGCCAGGGGATGGTTTTCCGGGAAACCGCTCTTGCCCAGCGTGGTGGTCATGGTCGGGGCGTTCAGCAATTCGGCCAGCTCCACCAATTCCGGGGTGGCCTCGGCGTATAGCACTCCCTGCCCGGCATAGATGACCGGGCGTCGGGCGTTCACCAGCAACTCGGCGACACGGGAGACGTCGCGCGGGTCCCCGGCCGACCGGTGTTTCTGCTGGGGCAGGTAGTGGAACTGTTCCTCCGAGATCTCGCCGGCCAGGACGTCGTTGGGCATCTCGACCAATACCGGGTAGGGCCGCCCCGTTCGCAGCTGGGTGTACGCGCGGCGCATCATCTCCGGTATGCGCTCGGTGTGGTTGGCCGAGTCCGCCCACTTGGTAACGCCCTGGTAGTTTCGGGCGGCGTCAAAATCGGAGGACGTGCCATGCCGCCGCGTGCCCGGGTGGTTGGGCACCATCAGCAGAGGCGAAGAATCCGCGTAGGCCTGAGCTACCCCGGAGAAGGCATTCTCGATGCCGGGACCACCCTGCACGATGACCACGCCGTTCTTGTTGCCGTTGTTGACCCGGCTGTAGGCGTCGGCCATGTTGACCGCGGTGCGCTCCATGCGGGAGATGATGGGCCGTATGCCGGCCGCCGCGCAGGCGTCGATCAGGATGTTGTTGGGAAAGCAGAAAACGACGTCGACGCCCTCCCGGGCCAGGATGTTGGCGAACGCGGTCTTTCCGTCCATGCAGTTGTCCTCCGTCGGGTTCGGGTAGCCGGAGCATTATACCCGCGATTCGCCGGCTATCGAATGGATGCCATCCGTTGACATAGGGCAATCGTGTCTTAAACAGCAATGGTGCCGAAGTTGAAACCGGCAACCGCGAACGCCTAATCTTACCGGGATGCCCAGGTTGAACGGGATATACGGAATATTTCGATCCGGGAATGTGTATGAGCAACGGGAGGGTTTCTGGAACTTCCAGCGCGGCGATGTCTGCGTATTTTCACTGTCCGGTAAACAACCCCAGGGGCGAGTATCTGACCGATTGACAAAGCGATTTCCATGTCGGTTGACGCCGTCAGTTCGCCTCAGTCAACGTGCCCGTGCCCACGCTGTTGTCGATGGGGCTGCCGTAATTTCGGCCTACCAGCAGTCCGACCTGCCGCTTTCCGGTTACGTCGCCGCTGGCCGAACAGTTGCGGATGTCGCCGCCATTGTCGCCGATGAGCCCGCCCACGAACTCGTTGCCCGAGGCCGCTCCCGAGGCGACGCTGGCATCCACCACGCCCACCGTGTTCTGGCCGATGAGGCCGCCGACGTAGTCGGCGCCCGTCGCGCTCCCCTCAGCCATGCTGCCCCGAATCGATCCCTCGTCGTTTGAGCCGATGAGGCCGCCGACGTAGTTGTTGCCGGCAGCGGGGCCGTTGGCGTCGCAACGCGTCACGTCGCCGCGGTAGTTCCAGCCGATTAGACCGCCGACGAAGTCCTGAACACCCGTGGCGTCGCCGCTGGCTCTGCAATCGCTGATATCGGCGTCGTTGTAGCCCATCAGGCCACCGACGTTGGTATCCCCGGCGGCGTCGCCCGAGGCGACCGCTGTCTCCACCACGCCGTCGTTGTGCCCCACCAGGCCGCCAACGTTCTCTCCGCCCGACGCCGACCCTTCGGCGGAGGCGGCGGTTATCGTCCCGCCGTTGTTCCGCCCGACCAGTCCGCCCACGTTTTCGTTGCCGGTGACGACCCCGGTTGCGGAGCTGGCATTGACCTCGCCCTCACTGTCGCCAACCAAACCGCCAACGTCGTCTTCGCCGTTGACGGCGCCGGATGCCGTGCTGTTTTCGATTGCCCCGCCCTCTTCGTGGTAACCGGCCAGGCCGCCGACATTGTCGTTGCCCGAAACCTCGCCGGTGGCGGCACAGTTTGCCAGGCTTCCGCCGTTGTTGCGGCCGACGAGGCCTCCAACATCGTCGACGCCCTGCACGGTTCCGGACGCGGCGCAATCGCTGAGGACACCGTCGTTGTAGCCGACCAGTCCGCCGACCTTGTTGTTGCCGGCAATCTTGCCGTCCGCGGCGACGTTTGCCAAAGCGCCATCGCCGTTGCGCCCGATCAGGCCGCCGACGTTGTCCTGGCCGGTCACCGCGCCGGCCGACCGGCTATCGTTGACGTCACCCTGGCCGTTGTACCCGGCGAGGCCGCCGACGTTGTCCTGGCCGGTCACCGCGCCTTGGGCGCTGCTGTCGTTGATGTCCCCGTCATTGCGCCCGATCAGCCCGCCGATATCGGTTCTGCCGTTGACGTCCCCGCTCGCCACGCTGTCCTTAACCGCTCCGCCGTTGCCCCTTCCCACGAGACCGCCGACATTCACGTTTCCGGTCACCTGGCCGGTGGCGGAGCCGCCTTCGATGGTACCGTCGTTGAATCCAACCAGACCACCCACGAAGTCGTTTCCGGCCACGTCAACGTCTGCGGAACTGTTGCGCGCCGCGCTGCCGAAATTACCGTCGACGCGTCCGACCAACCCTCCCACATACCGGAGACCGCTCACCGTGCCGCGGGCAGCGCTGTCGGAAATTCGCGCGCCTTCCTTGTCGTCACCGACAAGGCCGCCAACAAAATCGTTGCCAGTGACGGTTCCATCGGAAACGCAGCTGATCACACGGCCGCTTTCTTCGTTGTTGCCCACCAACGCCCCCACGTAATCGTGACCCGTCACGTTAGCGGCACTCAGCGTAACGTCGCGGATCACCCCGCCGCTGCTGAACCCGAAGAGGCCGACGTAATCCTCGTGGGGCCGGGAAATGTAAAGGTTGGCGATGACATGGCCGCCACCGTCAACCAACGTCTCGAATGCCTGCTGGTCATCCGATCCCCGGTAGTATCCGATGGGCTCCCACCCGGAGCCCCCGTTCCAGTATGCGTCGTCGGGGTCGGCGAGACCGTTGCCGTTGGTGTCCAGGTCCAGGTCGGCCAGGAGTTCGTAGCCCTCGCAACCGCCCACGCGGCACCCCATTTCTTCCGCTGGATCCGGAAAGGCCTCCAGGTACGGGGCAACGCCGGCGCTATCGTCGGCTACGCCGTCGCCGTTCATGTCGTATCGGACGGCGTTCAGTTGCGCCAGGTCGCGTACCTCGATCAGGCCGTCGTCGTCAGCGTCGTAATCGCCGTCGATGACGGGCGGTGGGGTCGGTGTAGCAGCCGGCGCACTGTCGGGTGTGGGCGTGGGGTCCGGAGCGGCGGTCGGTTCCTGGGCCGCTGTACCGGACGAATCGGGGGTAGGCGCAGCCGTGGGAGCGGCCGTCAGGGTCGGTTGTGTACCGACGGTCTGCGGTACGGTGGGACGCGGGTTGGCCTGGCCGCCGGCGGGGGTTGCCTCGTCCGTCGGTGCAGTGGTTTCCGAGCGGGCGTCGCGCGATTCCTGCGCTGGCTCCGGGTCCGACCCGCAGGCCACCAGCAGCGTGGCGAGGATTAGAGCACCGAAGACAACCAGTACGATGGATCTCCCTAACCGACCATTGCCACGGACCATTGGACTTAATGACGAAATAATCACAATGCACACCTATCCCGGGATCTAAAATAACGCGACGCATTCTTGCCGCGATATGGCGAGACCGATCCATCTCGCCGGCACCTGATTTTCGCTGCTGCCACGGCATTATACCGACGTTTCCTTTAAGTGTTCAGTATTGTAGGGAAAGCGTCATAGTAGTGACGCACTTGAGATTACAAAAACCGTCGTTCCTGCGAAAGCAGGAATCCATTGACTTTAAGGTGAACGAATCTGGAACACTATTAAAGCATTCCGCCCCTGGATTCCCGCGAAAGCGGGAATGACCCTTGTAATGACATCGAACAGCGTAACTCCTATTTCATTGCGAGCGCAGCGCGGCAATCTCGTTGGCGTGGGGGAGCCCGTTGTGCCAGACGTCGCTGCTACGGTGTCGAGATGGCCACAGCGCAAGCGTCTCGCAATGACCACCTCCTGGATTCTGAACACTTACCGTTTCCTTCATTGGCATTACTGCCCGCAGGAATTCGGGTTATGATAATGCGCACTGCAACCAGGAGGATCTGAAATGCCCGAATACATTCCGTCGACCAGGGATTGGGTACGCGAACAGGTGGAACTGTACGAGAGCAGCGGCGGCACTGAGGGAACGACGCTGCGGGACACGGGATTACCCGTGATCATCGTAACCAACCGGGGCAACCAGACGGGAGCGATCCGCAAGACCCCGCTGATGCGCGTGAAAGTTGGCGATGCCTACGTTCTCGTCGGCTCTCAGGGCGGCGCGCCGCGCAATCCCGTTTGGGTGTACAACCTCCGCGCCGACGCCAGCGTGGAAATACGGGACGAGACCGAGGTTCACACGATGCGGGTCCGCGAGGTAACCGATCCCGACGAGCGCGCTCGACTCTGGGCTGCGTCCGTCGAGGCATTCCCTCCTTATGAGGAATACCAGGGACGCACGTCGAGGCAGATACCGGTTTTCGTGGCGGAGCCCGCGTAATCGGCGCTTGGACGTTCGGGTTCGAGAATGCCTTCGGCGCGGGTGACCGCGCCGAAACTCGTGATTTTCCGATTCAGGCGGTGAAAATCGTTGTTTGCCACCGTTGATGCAAGTATAGTAGTGGCAGCAAAATTGCGCCGGTCCTCCTTCCTTGGGTATTGTAATCGCTGTGCCCGACGAAACAGACCTAGCGTTTGCACCGCAATTACCACCCAGGCCGGAGGATGAACCGTGGCCCTTTCCGACATGACCCTTGAATGCAGCGACTGCGGAGCAGAGTTTCTCTTCACAGTAGGCGAGCAGGAATTTTACGCCTCGCGTGGCTTCACCAACTATCCGAAACGGTGCGTTTCGTGTCGGAACGCCCGGCGAGGCCAGCCACGTGATAATTTCGGCGGTGGCGGCGGCGGCTTCGGTGGGGGTCAGCGAGAATCCTTCCCCATCGTCTGCAGCAATTGTGGCGCCGACGCTACGGTGCCGTTCCGTCCCCGAGGTGACCGCCCGGTATATTGCAGCGACTGTTTTAGCCAAATGCGAAATTCCTGAGGCCGGCGTCCTGGCCTCGGTCTATCTTTGGACGTGAGGCCTCTGGGACCGCCATGCCATACCGGGATCTTCGCGAGTTCATCGCCTTTCTTGAAAGCAAAGGCGACCTGAAACGCATCTCCGCTCCGGTTCATCCGGAGTTGGAGATGACTGAAATCGCCCATCGGCTGTTGCGTGCCGGTGGGCCCGCGCTCCTCTTCGAGAACGTGGTTGGCCACGATATGCCGGTGGCCATGAACCTTTTCTGTGCCGAGCGGCGCATGAACTGGGCACTCGAGGTAGAGGACGCGGATAGCCTGGCCGGCCGCCTTGAAGGCATGATCGAGATGGTCCAGGGCGGCCCGCCGCAGGGTGTGCTGAACAAGCTCCGCACCCTGGGCCGGCTGGTTCATGTGGGCGCCTACCAACCTCGGACGGTCAGTAATCCTCCGTGTCAGCAGGTCGTCCTTTCCGGTGAAGACGTCGACCTTTACAGTCTGCCGATCATCAAGTGCTGGCCGATGGATGCCGGGCCGTATATCACGCTGCCGCTGGTGATCACCAGGGACCCCGATACCGGCACGCAGAACTACGGCATCTACCGGATGCAGGTGTTCGATCGGAACACCACGGGGATGCACTGGCAGACCCATAAGGTGGGTGCGCGTCATTATCGGGCCAGCGCGGAAAAACTCGAGGTGGCGGTCGCGCTCGGCGGCGACCCCGCATCCATATGGACCGGGTCCGCGCCTCTGCCGCCGGACATCGACGAGATGGTACTTGCCGGCTTCATTCGCGACGAAGGGGTCGAGCTCGCCCAGGCGGTGTCCGTAGATCTCAAGGTGCCGGCTCATG
>JAJEIA010000141.1 GCA_022823505.1 Dehalococcoidia bacterium | reverse complement strand
GCGGAGCCATGGATGGCAGGAGCGCCGCGCGCCGATCCGAGCCCGCCAGGGATGGCGGGTGAGGTTAAGCTGGCGAGGGCATTGCGCACGCACCCCCGCGCCGCGCGCTCGATCGAGACCATCCGCGCCGGACGCCCGAAGGATACTGACTTACCGCCCCGCCGCCGGCCGCTCCTCCAGCACCGCGACGGTTTCGAAGGCGCCTGCACCCGGCCTGTGCCCCCGAATGTGGATGGTGTCGCCGGGACGCAGACCCGCCACCCGGTTCATGGCCTGATCCCTGCTGAGCATGCGTTCGTCATTGATGTGGGTGATGATGTCACCGGCAATCAGCCCGGCTGCGGCCGCTGGCCCGCCGACCTCCGCCAGTTCCACCGCGGGTCCTGAAATCCCCAGGGCGGCGGAGTTCATGCTCGACAGGTCCCATGCGTCGACTCCCAGCCAGCCCCGGATGACGCGGCCGTGTTCGATGAGTTCGTCCATCACGCCGCGGACCAGGTTCACCGGTATGGCGAAGCCGATGCCTTCCGGAGGGCTGCGGTTCAGGGTGGCGAAGCGCGCCGTGTTGATGCCGATCAATTCGCCGCGCGTGTTGACCAGGGCGCCGCCGGAATTGCCGATGTTGATGGCCGCATCGGTCTGAATGAAGTTTTCGAAGATGGTCAGTCCGATACCCCGGCCGGTTGCGCTGACGATACCCGACGTGACGCTTTGGCTGAGCCCGTAGGCATTGCCGATGGCCAGTACCACGTCGCCGATCTCAAGCGTATCGCTTCTGCCCAGGCGGATGGCCGGCAGGTCCGGCAGGTCGACCTTCAGCAGCGCCAGTTCCGTCTCCGGGTCGGCGCCAACGAAGCGGGGGTGCGCCTCGCGTCCATCGGCGAGCTGCACCACCACCTGGTCCGCGTCGCGGATGACGTGCCAATTGGTCACGATGAGGCCGTCCCGGCTGATGATCACACCGGACCCCAGTCCCTGATCCACGACCATTCCGGCGCCCAGGCTTCCCCGCTGGCCCAGCCGCGCCGTGCGCAGACTCACGACGGCTGGGGCGCTGGCGTTCACCGCACTGGCATAGCTGGTCGCCGGGGACTGCGCGCTGCCGCCGAGATTGACCAGATCGGGGCGGAGCAGCACGATGAAGAACGCCACCGCGAGTCCGAAAGCGGACGATTGCGCGATAAAGACCAGTACTCTCCACCAGGTCGTCATGGGCCAGGGCCTGTTGATGGGGTTAACAGCCCTAGTTTACCTGCAAGACCGGCCGCCATACTTCAGTTGGTCAGCGCGCAGAGTCGATAGTTCACGCATGCGCGTCCGTGGGCAAGTTTGAGGCGCCGCGTGTATAATTCCCCGGTTCCAGTGACTTTCCCGTGAGCAGGGCAAGCAGGCCTGTCTGCCCTCGATCTGTGCACCGATGACTGACAAGACCGATCTCAGCAGGCGCCATTTTCTGGTAGCCGCAACCGTGACGACCGGCGGCGCCGGGATGGTCGCCGCAGCGGTCCCGTTCGTTGCGTCTTTCAGGCCCAGCGCCCGCGCTCAGGCGCTCGGTGCGCCGGTGGAAGTGGATATCGGCAAAATGGAGCCCGGAGCGCTGGTCAAGGTGGAGTGGCGCGGGCGCGTGATCATGATTGTCCGCCGGACCGAGTTCATGCTAGGCAAACTGGCGGAACTGGAAGAGCAGCTTGCCGATCCTGCTTCCAGCGCGTCGCTGCAGCCCGGCTATGCTGTCAATCCTCATCGCAGTATCCGTCCCGAGTATCTGGTTGTAGAGGGCGTATGCACACATCTCGGATGTGCCCCCATGCCCCGCTTCGACGTCGCGCCCGCGGACCTGGGTCCGGACTGGTCCGGCGGTTTTTTCTGTGCCTGTCACGGTTCGAAGTTCGACCTGGCCGGGCGTGTCTATCGCGGCGTTCCCGCACCGACGAATCTCAGCGTGCCTCCCCACCGTTACGTGGCGGAGAACGTGTTGCTCATCGGCTCCGACATGGGAGCGTCCTAGGTGGTTGCATCCGCTTCGGACATGGTTGACAGCCTCGGCCGAGGCGTAAACTCGCTTGGAAGGTGGATCGACGCCCGTTTCCCCCTGAGCAAGCTCATCAGGGAGCACGCCACCGAGTACTATGCGTCGAAGAACTTCAATTTCTGGTACGGCTTCGGGGTCCTGGCCACGGTGGTCCTGGTGCTGCAGATCGTCACCGGCATCGCCCTGACCATGAATTACAAGCCCTCCGCCGCGGAGGCGTTCGCCTCGGTGGAGTACATCATGCGCGACGTGGAGTGGGGCTGGCTGATCCGCTACCTGCACTCCACCGGAGCCTCGGCGTTCTTCATCGTCGTTTACCTGCACATCTTTCGGGGCCTGATGTACGGCTCCTACAAGAAACCGCGCGAACTGGTCTGGATCTGCGGCATGTTCATCTACGTCTGCCTCATGGCCGAGGCGTTTTTCGGTTACCTGCTGCCCTGGGGGAACATGTCTTACTGGGGTGCGCAGGTCATCGTCTCGCTGTTCGGAGCGGTGCCGGTGGTCGGCGAAGCGCTGGCGGAATGGATTCGCGGCGACTACTACATATCCGACATCACGCTCAATCGCTTTTTTGCGTTCCACGTGATCGCGGTGCCGCTGATGCTGGTCTTCCTGGTGGTCGTGCACATCATGGCCCTGCACGAGGTGGGATCGGGCAATCCCGACGGGATCGAGATCAAGGACTACAAGGACGACAGCGGCAAGCCCGTTGACGGTGTCGCCTTTCACCCGTACCACACCAGCAAGGACCTGGTGATCATCACCGTGTTCCTGATCGTCTTCGCCTTCGTGGTGTTTTTCGTCCCGGACATGGGCGGGCTGTTCCTGGAGCATGCCAACTTCGAGCCGGCCAACGTGCTGCAGACGCCCGAGCATATCGCCCCGGT
Organism: Dehalococcoidia bacterium; assembly: GCA_022823505.1. GTDB lineage: Bacteria > Chloroflexota > Dehalococcoidia > Lucifugimonadales > UBA3495 > Bin87. Next base: position 381 of record JAJEIA010000141.1, on the reverse strand, counting down.
GTGGTACTTCACTCCGTTCTACGCCATTCTCAGGGCCGTGCCCTACAAGTTGCTGGGCGTCATATTGATGGGCCTGGCAGTACTGCTGCCGTTCTTCCTGCCGTGGCTGGATCGCTGTCCCGTGAAGTCCATCCGCTACCGCGGCTGGATCTTCAAGCTGGCGCTGGCCGGCTTCGCGGTCAGCTTCCTGGTGCTGGGCTACCTGGGGCTGCAGCCCGTCTCCGACACCTATACGCTGCTGTGCCGCCTGTTCGCCATCCCGTATTTCGGCTTCTTCCTGCTGATGCCGCTGTATACGTCGTGGGAGAAACCCAGGCAGGTTCCGGAGCGGGTCCGATGATGGTTGCCAGGATCATCGCGGGCCTGCTGCTTGCCGCGAGT
>JAJEIA010000159.1 GCA_022823505.1 Dehalococcoidia bacterium | reverse complement strand
CGCGGGTCCCCCAGGACTTTGCAATCGTACTGAACTGCGGGGGGGGGGGGGGGGCCCAGGGAACGAAATGGTTGAAGGCGGGAAAGCAGAAGATCGCGGCGGAGTCTGCTTTTCGATGCGTTCCTTTCGCTGCTGGCTCACCCTTCATCGCTTTCAGACACCGGGTGATGATCAAATTGCAGGCGCGAGCTTCACGGAACCCTTCATGTCCGTTCGGAGGCCATATCGAAGCTGGACCAATGGAACGGGCCACCGTCCTGGTCAACGCGAGGAAAAGAGCAACAATGTTTCAGTGCATTATGGGTTATAATCAGCGGGCTATAGGCACAATCTTGAGCAAGTGTGAGTTTTGGCGGGAATGAGCAGCAAGTTTCTGGACCGGCTGGATGAGATTCGCGAGGGCGCGCCGCCCCAGTTGGGCTTCGGCGCGCGGCGGCCCGACAGGACGCCCGGGTTGGCGCTGATCGTGTCGGCGGGAGGCAAGGACGGCGCGGCGACAGCGAGCGGAATGACGCCTGACGCCATTATCGTTTCCGGCGCGGCGGCAGTGGATGCCGGCGAAATCGGCGAGGCGGCCGGCACCGTGCGCTGGGGAGCCAGGGCAGCATCACTTTCCGTAGAATCGGCGGCTGCCTGGCGTGAGGCTGGAGCAGACCCCATCGTCTTCTCGCTGAGCAACACGGCCCTCGCCGCTGTCACATCCAAGGATGCCGCCAGGGTGCTGGCCCTTGACGCCGGATTGCCGCCCGAAGAGCTGCGCGACATCAACCCTCTGCCCGTGGACGCCGTACTGGTCTCCCTGCCCGGCGATCCATCCGGCTGGACGCTGCAGGACCTGGCCGCCATCGCCCGGGTCAGCGGTCGCGTGGGCAAGCACCTGCTGGCCGAAGTGGACGGAGCGCCCGACGGAGATACCCTCGAAGCCCTGCGCAACGCCGGCGTCAGTGGGCTGGTGATAGACGTATCAGCGGGTGAGGAAACCATCAAGGGGCTGAAGGGGGCGCTGTTGAGCATGACGCGGCCCGGGGCGGACCGCCGCAGCCGCTCCAGCGCCATTCTCCCGGGTTCGGTTTACACCGCCCGGCGCCCGGCGCCCGCTGAGGACGACCCGGACGACGACGATTAGCGAGGACCGCCATGACCGGAGACAATCTGCCCGACAGCGAGCCGGAAGAAGGGCAACACGATCACGTTCACGAGATGCACGAGCATTATGGCGTGCTGCCGGCCGATGGCGTCGAGGACCTCACCGACAAGCTGACCGGCTACATGTACGAGATCGAGCACGGCGGCCTTTCGGACATCATGGGCCAGGTGCTGGACGACTTTGCCGACCAGTCGGGCGGCATGCCCGAGGACCTGAAGTCCCGAGACGCGTTCGAGCAGATTTCCCGCAGCCAACTGGCGGTGACGCTGGCCTACCAGTTGGGGAGGCTTGAGGGCCGCTCGCCGCAGCTCGTTGAGAACCTGGTGGCCCGCGCCATAGAGTCCTACGGGTTTCTCCCGGTGGACGAGTCGGAAGAGATCACCGACGCGGACATGGAGGACCCCAAGGTGCAGGTCTACCCACGTGTCCGCAGGATGAAGTACGTCGAGCCACAGATTATTCAGATCCAGGGCCTGGATGACCAGCCACCAGCCGACGGAGACTAGGGTTAAACGCCGAGATCGCGGCCAATAGATAGAAAATCTCGGCGTTCTCTGCGCCCTCGGCGTTTAAATTTATGCCAATGGGAGATGACCGATGACCACCGCCGCACCCGCATACGACCTGCTGCTTACCGGTGGCACATTGATGGACCCGGCCCAGGGCATCAACGACCGCCGCGACGTGGCCTTCAAGGACGGCGTCGTAGCCGCTGTCGCCGAGCGCATCGACGCTTCCCAGGCTGTCGCATCCGTGGACGTTTCCGGCAAGCTGGTCACCCCCGGTCTGATTGACCTGCACGGCCACTTCTACCACGGCGGCAACCCCACGTCGGTCAATCCCGATGAGATGTGCCTGTCCTCCGGCACCACCACGGGAGTTGACGCCGGAAGCGCAGGGTTCCTCAACTACCAGGCCATGCGAGACTACGTGTTTCCCGCACACCGGACGCGGCTGATCGCATTCCTGCACGTGGGCGCCGTGGGGCTGGCGGTCAACAGGGTACTGGGCGGCGGGCTGCACGATATGCGGGTAATCGATGTTGACGAGACCGCCAATCACATCAAGCAGAACCCCGGCTTTTGCTTCGGCGTGAAGGTGCGCATGCACGTAAATGCCGTGGCCTACTGGAATGCCCACGAGGCCATGCGGGCGGCGCGCGAGGTTGCCGACAAGTCCGGCTCCCGGCTGATGGTGCACGTAAGCGGTACGCCCATCCCGCTACCCGACGTGCTGGGGTTCCTGGGCCCCGGGGATATCTCCACCCATGCCTTCAACGGACACCCGGAGCACATGCTCGACCGCAACATGAAGATTCGCCCCGAGGTGAAGGAGGCCGTGGACCGTGGCGTGATCATGGACCTGGCCCACGCCGGGGTGCACTGCGACGTCGAGGTGACTCGGGCGGCCCTGGAGCAGGGGCTGGCGCCGCACACCATCAGCACCGACATTCACGTGCCGCCGCCGGAACGCACCGTATACCTGATGAACGATCTGGTCAGCAAAATGCACGCGATGGGTATGCCTCTGGACGATGCCATCGCCGCATCCACCAGCACCCCGGCCAAGGTGCTCGGGCTGCAGGACACCATCGGATCGCTGGCGCCCGGTATGTGCGGAGACGCTGCGGTCTTCGACCAGCGGGAAGGCCATTTCGTGTGGATGGACTCGGTCGGCAACCTGCAGCGAGGCCCCATGCGCCTCGACACCTTCGCCACCGTGAGAGCCGGACGCATGGCCTGGCGCGAGGGCCAGCTGGTTGAGATGGGCAACTGCTAAACCAAAGCCAAGGTGAGATGTGCATTTGCTAAAG
>JAJEIA010000125.1 GCA_022823505.1 Dehalococcoidia bacterium | reverse complement strand
CCATCCGACCAGCAACGCTCCGCTCGTCCCGAAGTCAACGTTGTCGTCTGCACCGACGAGTACGGTTGCGCGCGCTGGTATCATCGGGGCCGCAACGCGGATGCCGTTCTCGACGAATTTCGCAGCGCGGCGGCGCAACTTGGCGACGATAGGGTGCAGGTCACCACGGCCGGATGCATTCTTGGCTGCACCTACGGGCCGCGATTCGACGTGGCCCGCCGCTGGTCCGGCGAAAAAGCGCTCTACGGCTCCATCCAGGGCGAGGCAACCGTCACCCGGCGTGGTCGGGTGCGATTCGCCGCCATCCCGGATAACCTGGAACAGGCGCTGTCCGACAACCTGGCCGAGACGGCAGTGCCGCTGGATTGCCTCGGCGGATCCAACCCTCCGGCCGACGTCGACCTGATGCGCCGTATCCTGCGGGAGTGCAGCCAGGCGGAGGGCGACGCCAACGTCGGGCTGGACGAGGCGGTGGTCATGGTGCACAACCCGGCCGCCAACGTGTCCATTCCCGCCACGCTGGCCAACCTGCAATTCGTGGATGGCAGCGGGAAGGTCGACCCAACCGGCGACATCGCCCTGCTGACCACCGACGGCGATGGCCAGGTGGCGCTGCAACTCAGCCGGATCCGCCAGGTCGAGTTTCTGTATCGACAACTGCGGAATGGGATGCCCAGCTACTCCATCTGGCTGCGGGACGACGACCTGGCCACCGTGTACCGTATCTACCTGCGCCGTTCGGAAAACCCGGCCAACAACCCCCTGCGTCATCGCATCTTCATGGGCCTCATTGAGAAGTATGGCGAAAAGGTAACCCTGTAACATCTCCCCGGGCCTGGTCGCCCGTCACCGCGTCCCGTAACGCAGGTCACTTTCGTGAGCGACGGATCGCCGGTGGGGCCGACCCAGCGGGGCAAAACTCGAGGAGGAGCGAACATAATGAGCAATATCGATTCCACTCCGGAATTCGTGCGGGAAACCTACCGCAAGATGGACGAGAAGCTGGCCCAGGTGCGGGGCAGACTGAACCGGCCCCTGACCATGACTGAGAAGCTGCTGCTGTCTCACCTGGACGACGTCGCCGATGCCGACCTGCGCCCGGGCGACAGCTACATCAACCTCCGCCCCGACCGAGTGGCCCACCAGGACGTGACCGGCCAGATGGCCATCCTGCAGTTCATGCAGTCCGGCCGTGACCGCGTCGCCGTCCCGACCACAGTCCATTGCGACCACCTGATCCAGGCCCGCGTCGGCGCCTCCTCCGACCTCCAGGACGCGCTCAACGAGAGCAACGAGGTCTACCAATTCCTGGAGTCCGCCAGCCGCCGCTTCGGCATGGGTTTCTGGAAGCCCGGCTCCGGCATCATCCACCAGGTGGTGCTGGAAAAGTACGCCTTCCCCGGGGCCCTGATCATCGGCACCGACTCCCACACCGTCAACGGCGGCGGGTTGGGCTCCCTGGCCATTGGCGTGGGCGGCGCGGACGCGGCCGACGTGATGGCCGGCCTGCCCTGGGAAGTACGCTATCCTCGCATCATCGGCGTGAAGCTGACCGGCTCCATGAGCGGCTGGACCGCGCCCAAGGACGTCATCATCAAGCTGGCCTACGAGCTGACCGTGTCCGGCGGCACCAACGCCATCATCGAATACTTCGGGCCGGGCGCCGCCTCAATCTCGGCCACCGGAAAGGGCACCATCTGCAACATGGGCGCCGAGCTGGGCGCGACCGGCGACGTTTTCCCCTACGACGAGCGCATGGCCACGTACCTGCGCGCCACCGGCCGGGGTGACCTGGTTGCCATCGCCGAAGAGTACGTCCACCTGCTCCAGTCCGACCCCGAGGTCGAGGAGCAGCCCGAGCAGTTCTACGACCAGATCGTTGAAATCGACCTGTCCACCCTGGAACCGCACGTTACCGGCCCCCACTCGCCCGACCGTGCCCGACCGATTTCCGAGCTGGCGGCGGAGGCGCAACGGGAGGGTTTCCCGGAGCGGGTGTCCGTGGCCCTGGTCGGCAGCTGCACCAACTCCTCCTACGAGGACATGGAACGCTGCGCCGACGTGGCCCGCCAGGCCGCCGCCCGAGGCGTTTCGGCGACATCCGGCCTGCTGGTGACCCCTGGTTCCGAGCAGGTCCGGGCGACCATCGAGCGGGACGGGCAACAGGCTGCACTGGAGGCCATCGGCGCCACCGTGCTGGCCAACGCCTGCGGCCCCTGCATCGGCCAGTGGAACCGGCCGGAGGCCCGCGGCACCGACAACAGCATCGTCACTTCCTATAACCGCAACTTCCCCAGTCGCAACGACGGCAACGCCGGCACCATGAACTTTATCGCCAGCCCCGAGCTGGCCGTGGCTATGGGACTGGGCGGCAGCCTTTCGTTCAATCCGCTCACCGATCCGCTGGTGGACGCCAACGGCAACGAGTTCATGCTCCAGCCGCCGTCTGAGGCGCCCGAGGTGCCGCCCACCGGCTTTGACCCGGGCACTGACATGTACATCGAGCCGCCGGAAGACGGCAGCGACGTTGAGGTCCGGGTGGATCCCAACAGCAACCGTTTGCAGGTCCTGGATCCGTGGGATCCGTGGGATGGCAACGACTTCGAGGACGTGCCGGTCCTGGTAAAGACCCAGGGCAAGACGACCACCGACTCCATCTCCCCGGCCGGGCCGTGGCTGCGCTTCCGCGGGCACCTCAACAACCTCAGCGACAACATGTTCCTGGGGGCCAACAACGCCTATACCGATGAGACCGGCACCGGCAAGAACCAGCTCTCCGGCGAGGAGATCATGCCCATCCCGGAGATCGCCCGCGCCTACAGCGCCCAGGGCATCCGCTGGGTTGCCATCGGCGACGAGAACTACGGCGAGGGCTCCAGCCGGGAGCACGCCGCCCTGTCGCCGCGGATGCTGGGCGCCGCGGCCATCATCACCCGCAGTTTCGCCCGTATCCACGAGTCCAACCTGAAGAAGCAGGGGCTGCTGCCCCTCACCTTCGAAGACCCGGCGGACTGGGATCGGGTGCTGGAGGACGACCGCATGAGCCTCGTCGGTCTCGGCGAGCTGGCGCCCGGGAGGCCGGTGCAGGCGGTGCTCAAGCACGCCGACGGCTCTGAGGAAACCCTCAACCTGCGGCACACGCTGAATGACACCCAGATAGCGTGGTTCCGGGCCGGCAGCGCCATGAACCACATGAAGAACCTGGAAGGTGCCAGCAGCTAACCGGTTCCAGAACTGGCACTGAGCGGGGGCGTCGGCGAGAGCTGGCGCCCCTGTTTTTCAGCGAACCTCCGGGACCGGGCCTCGCACGCGGTATCCAGTTCGTCTCTCCACATCGATGGACAGGATTCAACAGGGATGCCGGCAACACCGTCCCGGCGTTCCGATGGCAGCGGCGTCCCGGCATCCGGGACGCGGACGATAAGCAATCAAATCCTGTATATCCTGTGCATCGATGTAGAACTGCCCCGGTGGTTGTTCAAAGCCGGTACGCGTGAGGACGCGGCCTTCCTTGCCCGCCCTCGCCGGCCGGTGGTAAGGTATTGTCCATGACCACGCAAATCACCAATGAAGACATCGTCCAGTTGTTCAACAACATGGCGGCCATGTTGGAGATCAAGGGCGACACCGTCTTCAAAATCCGGGCCTACCAGCGCGCCGCCAACACCATCGAACAGCTCAGCTGGTCGCTGGCCGCGGCGGCTGCCGCCGGCGACGACCTGAAGAAAATCCCCGGCGTTGGCAAGGCCATCAGCGAAAAAGTCCAGGAGTACGTGGCGACCGGCCATGTTGCCGCCTATGATCGCCTGGCCGAGGAACTGCCGCCCAACGTCCTGGAGCTGCTGGACGTTCCCGGCATGGGCCCGAAAACCGTAAAGGCCGCTGTCGACGAGCTGGGCATAGGCTCAGTCGCTGAGCTGGAGCAGGCCGCGCTGGACGGGCGTCTCGAGCAGTTGCCCCGCATGGGCAAGCGCTCCGTCGCCAACATTCTGCGCCACATCCGGGCCCAGCGGTCCCGCTCCGGCCGCACACCCCTGGGCATCGCCTCCGATACCTGCGCCGCGGTAACCGCCCAGCTGTTCGACGCCTGCTCCGGCCTGGTCAGCATCACCCCGGCCGGTTCGCTCCGGCGCTGGGAGGAGACCATCGGAGACCTCGACCTCATCGCCGTTTCGGATAATCCCGCCGAAACCGGCCCGGCCCTGGCCGCTCTGCCCTCCGTACGCGAGGTCCTCGTGCAGGGCGATTCGAAGACGTCCGTGATCGTCGACCCGGGCATCCAGATCGACCTGCGCATCGGCGAGCCGGACGCCATGGGCGCGATGCTCCAGTACTTCACGGGAAGCCAACAGCACAACATCCGGCTGCGTGATTACGCCAACCGCCGGGGTCTGTCGCTGAACGAATACGGCATTACCGTTATCGAGAGCGGCGAAACCGAGCGATTCCCTGACGAGGAATCGTTCTACGGCCGCCTTGACCTGCCCTGGATACCGCCGGAACTGCGCCGCGGCGCCGACGAACTGGACGCCGCCCGCGAGGGCAACCTTCCCAACCTGATCACCGAGGCCGACCTGCGGGGCGATCTGCACCTCCACAGCGACTGGAGTGACGGCAAGTTCCCCCTGGAGGAGATGGTCGCCGCGGTGGCCGCCATGGGCTACGAATACATGGCCCTCACTGACCATTCGCAGGGCCTGGGCGTCGCCAACGGCCTGACCCCCGATCGCCTGGCCCGGCAGATCGAAATTCTGCGGAGCCTCCAGTCCCGGTACGACATGACCATTCTCTGTGGCTCAGAGGTGGACATCCGCGCCGACGGCGCCATGGATTTCCCCGACGACGTGCTGGGCATGCTGGACTGGGTGATTGCCTCGGTCCACAACGCCATGAGCCAGGACCGGGAGACCATGACCCGGCGCATCACCCGCGCCATGGAGAACCCCCACGTGTCCGTCATTGGTCACGCATCCACGCGGCTGATCGGTCGACGCGACCCGGTCGAATTCGACATCGAGGCCCTGCTGCAGACCGCCCGTGACACCGGCACGGCCATGGAGATCAACGCTGCTCCGGAGCGGCTGGACCTCAAGGACACCCACGCGGCCCGCGCCCGGGAGTTGGGCGTCCCGCTGGTCATCAATACCGACTCGCACCACATCGACGGCTTGACGCAGCGCACCTTCGGCGTTGCCGTGGCCCGACGCGCCTGGTGTGGACCGGAGCATGTCCTGAACACCTACCCGGCAAACGAGTTTCTCGGTTGGCTCCGCACCCCCAAGGGTCAGCGATCCGATCGTTTCGCGGCGATGGCAGAGGCCAGAAGCGCCGCGGCATCCCAACCATGACATTTACAGTGGACGACACCGGGGTCGCGGTAATTTTGCCGGCCCAAAACGAGGGCGGAGAACTCCCGGAATATGACCACGTGATCGAGCGGCTGCGTTCCCGGGCCGGCCGCGCTGAGCCGTGGCACATCGCCTTGCTGGACGCCATCGGGCGGTGGAGCCTCTCCCACGAGGAACTTTGGGGTCGCAGTTGGCGCTACGTCATCGGGGGCGAAGCGCTGGATTGGCTCACGCTGGCCCACCGGCTCTGCCTTTCCATCCCCGATGCCGTGCCTCCCGATGAACTGGAGGCCCTGCTGTTCTACGGTCGGTTGCCGGAAGACATCGGCCCGGAACGGTTCCGGCACCTCATCGGTCCCTACCGGTACACCGCCCACCTGAACTTCTGGTACGGCGTGGTGGTTGAAGAGGCTCTGCAGTTGGTCACGGAAGACTCCATCCGGAAGAGCCGGCTGGCCCGCTGTTACGGCGACAGCGACGACGTAGTGGAAGACGCCTACCGTCATCTCTACGGAGAGACCCGTGCCAACCTTGTGCCGGAGTTCCTCGCTGATTCCGGCGGGGCCTGGGGTCGCGAGCCTGAGCGTCTTTCGCTGGTCGCCTGGAAGGAATTCACCTACTGGTTGTTCAAGCGTCGCATCCGCAAATGGCACCCTGCCCGCGTCGCCAGCGATACCCGGCGCGGCCTGGAACGGTTGCGCGAGTTGCGCGACGATGAGAATGCCGCCGGTCCGGGCCACCTCATCGTCAACGACGTCGACCTGCCGGCGCTACAGCAAACAAAATAGGGGCGGATCACTCCGCCCCAGGATCATTTGCGGCACGTGATGCGCGTGCGGTTACAGCCCGTACACCTTGCGGTAGCTCAGGCTCATGCGCTTGCGTTCTGTGTCGATGCTCAGGATCTGCACCTTGATCTGCTGGCCCTGGTAGACGATCTCACGGGGGTGCTCCATCCGGCGGGCCGATAGCTCGGAGATATGCACCAGGCCTTCGACCCAATCCTCCAGCTTTACGAAAGCGCCAAAGTCCATCAGTCGGGTGACCGTTCCATCCACGATGTCGCCCACCTGGTAGCGCTCGGGGACCGTGTCCCACGGCTCCGGCTGGGTGCGCTTCAGGCTCAGCGAGATCTTGCTGTTCTCGCGGTCAACCCGCAGCACCTTGAGCGTCAGGTTGTCGCCGACGCTGACGACTTCCTCGGGCGACTTGATCATCGACCAGGACAATTCCGAGATGGGCACCAGCCCTTCCGCGTCGCCCAGATCGACAAAGGCTCCAAAGCCGCGCATGGACCGGACCGTTCCCTGCACGATCTGGCCTTCCTGCAGCTCTTCCAGCAGGCGTTCCTTGGCCGCGTTGCGCAACTGCCGCCAGATGCGGCGCTCAGTCAGCACCAATTTCTCGCGTTGAGCGTCCAGTTCCAGGATGTTGAACCTGGCATCCTCGCCAATCCGCGCGTCCAGGTGTTCGATGCGCCCTTCTTTCGGCACCGGCGCCATCTGGGAGAAGGGAACGAAGCCGCGCACTCCCTGCCAGTCAACCACCAGGCCGCCCTTGTTGTGCTGCACCACCTTGGCCGACAGTTCCGAATCCTGCTTGTGCAGTTCGATCAGGTCTTCCCAGACCTGCTTCTCCTGCGCCTGGTCATAGGAGAAAACGGCCATTCCGCCCGGCCCGCGATTGTTCAGGTGAATGACAATCACATTGGAGCCCGGCTGCATCTGTTCTCGCTTCTCGTCGGTAAGTGTCCGCATCTCCTGTGGCGGGACGATACCTTCGGTCTTGAGGCCGGCGCTGATGACCATACCCTCGTCATCGATGCGCACTATCTCGCCGGTCACGAGGTCGCCCCTGCGGTACTCCCTTGGCGAAAACGCCGACTCCGGGAGTTGCGACATGTCGGTGACTTCGACTACGTTCGGGTCCTGGGCTACCATCAGTTAAGCTGCTCCTTCCTCTTGCTTACGGCCGGTTGGCGCGGCCGCACAGGTCGAGCAGGTACTTCGTTCTCGCTTGGATCACTTTCCCCACAATTCGCCTGCCTAATAATACTTATACCGCACGCAAATTGCAACTGCCACATCCTGGGCGCGATTTGCCCTCCGTTGTGCGCTCGTCCGGCCAGCGACGGAGCCAACACGACCATGTGCGTGGATCAAATCACCAATCCGACGGCAGCGGTTCCACAACACCTGCGTTCCCGACCCCCCGCCGGACCGGAGCTATTGGCTGCGTTACTTTCGACGCCACCACCCGGCTTGCCGCCGTTGTCCCAATCGTTCCGGACGGATGCACCCTCACGCGTACCCAGTTTCACACGCACTGTCGTAGCGAGCGCAGCGTGGCGATCTCATCAAGGTGAGGGACGGACGCCGCCGCCGTAGCGAGATCGCCACGTCGTTGCGCTCCTCGCGATGACAAACTGGGTACTCGTGAATCGGAGCACCGAATTGACACGCTCATTGTCGCCGTCTATGATTAATGCTCGTCTAGCCGAGGTAGCTCAGCCTGGTAGAGCACGGCACTGAAAATGCCGGTGTCGGTGGTTCGAATCCGCCCCTCGGCACCATTTTCCCGATTTCCTACTCAAAGCGGCCCCCAAAAGGGCCGTTTTTGCCATTTTGTCGACCATTTGTCGACCAAATTCACTGGCAGCGACACACGCCCACACGAAGCCATGCGTTTTCTTCCGCACCGCTTGCGTCCGGGTCCATAACGGGTGCGTTCGTTTCTGGCACCACCGTACACCTTCGACCCTCGGCCGATAATCGATCTCTGGCTGATCTGCCGGAGCGAGTTTCAAACCGCGCCTTGTGTTACGCACCCGTGCCTCGAGGATTCACCAAGCATCGCCTGTGTGGGGATGAACCCACGCCCTCCTGTGGCTAAAACCGTAAGCACCACTACCGGACACTACCCGGCTTGGACCATCGACCATGACAAGCCCGCTTCGACGCATCAAGAATTGTCCGGCCAAGTTATGATCAACTTGTGACGAGAGACCCGACATGGCCATCAGCGCAGACTACAGGACGCGCTTCATGGAAGCCCTACGCGACGATCCTGAGTTCCTCCAGTGGGCCCCCAAAGCGTCCTCATAGCTGACCTGCTCGAACTGCATGGACGCCTCGCCGCCTTCGCCGCCTCCGTCGCAGAGCGACAGGCCCGGGCCAACGCCAAAGTCGAGCGCAGGCCTGACGGAAGAAACGCACGCCGCGCCGCGCTGGATGCAAGTCCGGAAGCCGTCCATCAACACTCGGCCCAAACGGACGCGCTCTACGACAGTATCGAAACCCGCCTGCAGCAAATTGCCGGCCACCTCATAGACGTGAGGCGCTACGTTCCCGCCCCATCGCGCGCCAGAGCGCCGACGCCATCACAGAACGCCTCGGGTTCCAGGTCATTGAGGTACTTGACCCCGGTGATCTCAGACGAATGCATCATGAGCACAACCCAGGGCAATCGCGTCTTAATGGGATTTTTAGAAATGTGCTAACGTGCCATGAACCGCTGAACGACGTGGGGGCAGATGGGCA
>JAJEIA010000082.1 GCA_022823505.1 Dehalococcoidia bacterium | reverse complement strand
AGGGCGACGACCTGGCCGACCTGTTCAACAGGCTGAACGACATTGACGGGCTGGACCGCATCAGGTTCCTCACCTCGCACCCGTCGTACATGAGCAGCCGCATCATCCAGTCCGTGGCGGATCTGCCCAAGGTGTGCGAGCACATCAACCTGCCGGTGCAGGCGGGCGACGATGACGTGCTGAAGCGCATGCGACGGCCCTACACCACTGCGGAGTACCGCGACATCATCAGCGAGATCCGCGACACCATCCCCGACGTCACCATCAGCACCGACATCATCGTGGGCTTCCCCGGCGAAACCGAGGAGCAGTACGAGAACACGCTGCGGCTGGTGGATGACCTGCGGTTCGACAAAGTGCATGGAGCGGCTTATTCCACCCGGCCCGGCACCATCGCCGCGCGCACCATGGACGATGATGTTTCCCAGGAGGAAAAGCAGCGTCGACTCAAGGGTCTGGAAACGCTGCAGGAGGGCATCCTCACCGGCATCAACTCCACATACCTTCACGACACGGTGCAGGTGCTGGCGGAGAACCGCAAACGCGGCAGCTGGACCGGCCGGACGCGCGGCAACAAGCTCGTCTATTTCGACCTCCCGGAGATCGCCGATTGCGCCGCCGAGCCGGACCTGACGGGTCAGTTGGTGGACGTTCGGATCACACGCACCGGGCCATGGTCTTTGGCCGGCGTGCTGGCGTAGTACCGCTTTTTTGCTTTAAGGAGGCGGCTTTTATGGTTACGCAAACCAGGCAACCAACAATTCCCCTCACCGAAATAGAGCACGCCGCCTTCTGCAAACCGGAAGACGAACTGCCCGCCAAATCGCTGGCGGAGGAGCTGGCGATCAACGTCCGCTGGCAGAAGATCCCCGGTGAGTACCTGGCGTGTTCCCCGGCCGAGCTGGACGAGCGCATCGGGATTGCCCGCCGCGCCCTGGGCGACCGCGTGACCATCCTGGGCCACCACTACCAGCGCGAGGAGATCATCAAGTACGCCGACTTCCAGGGCGATTCCTTCCTGCTCAGCCAGGAAGCCGCGTCCCATCCGGAGGCCGACTTCATCATCTTCTGCGGTGTGCATTTCATGGCGGAGACGGCCTGCATCCTGGCCGGCGACCACCAGCAGGTGATCCTGCCCAATATTACCGCCGGCTGCTCCATGGCCGACATGGCGCCCATCCAGGACGTCGAGGACGGCTGGGAGGACCTGCAGGACGTTCTGGGCGACCACGGCGGCATCCTGCCCGTCACCTACATGAACTCCGTGGCCGCCATCAAGGCCCTTTGCGGGCGCAACGGCGGGGCGGTATGCACCTCGTCCAACGCCACGGCCGTGCTGGAATGGGCCTTCGGCGAGGCCGACCGGGTCCTGTTCCTGCCCGACCAGCACCTGGGGCGGAACACCGCCCTGAAGCTGGGCATCCCGCTGGATGAGATGGTGGTCTGGAATCCCTTCAAGGCCATGGGTGGCAACACGCCCGAGCAACTGCGCAACGCCAAGATGGTGCTGTGGCAGGGACACTGCTCAGTGCACACCCGCTTCACCACCAAGCAGATCGATTCCGCCCGCCAGCGCTACCCCGACGTGACGGTGCTGGTGCATCCCGAGTGCCCCATGGAGACTGTGGACGCCGCTGATCTGAACGGGTCCACCGAGTTCATCCGCAAGACCATCAACGAGGCGCCGGCCGGCTCGGCCTGGGCGGTCGGCACCGAGATCAGCCTGGTGAACCGCCTGGCGATGCACAATCCCGACAAGACGGTCTTCTGCCTCGACCCGGTGAGTTGCCCCTGCTCCACCATGTACCGCATCCACCCGGCCTACCTGCTGTGGACGCTGGAGAGCCTGGTCGCCGGCGAGGTGGTCAACCGCATCACCGTCCCCGACCAGATGCAGCAGGAGTCCATCGTGGCCCTGGAGCGAATGCTGGCCCTGCGGTAGAACCCAATCACACACTGATAAAATCAAGCGCCCCGCCAATCGTCGGGGCGCTTGAAAGTTAATGGCGTTCATGGCCCGCGCTCATTGCAGGTCGAATATGCGGCTCCTGACGTTGAACGCAAACCCCGGCAACTCGGGGTCGCCGTTGATGGTTTCGGGATCGTCCAGTATCTCCGGCGCAACGCCGTGGCGATAGATGTGGACCTGGCGTAGAAACGGGTCTATCAGCCAACCCAATGCGACGCCGTGGGCGATCCATTCCTCCATTTTCGCCTGCTGGTCTTCAAGAGAGTTGGAAAGAGAGCGAATCTCGGCGACGAAACGGGGGTCGAAAGGAACGCCATGCGGTCGTTGCCCCGCCGGCGCCAGGGGCGACAATTGCTCTGGGGCAACCCAGCCGGCATCAGGACCGCGGCGGCCTGGCCAGGGCATACGGACCAAGCCGTTGCCGGTAATCACGTGTCCATCGCGGCCTTCATCCGACCAATGCCGTAAATCAATGTACAAATTACCCGAACGCAACTGCCCGTCCATGCCTTCCGATGCCATCGCCCACAATCTCCCGTGTTGGTCAATTTCAAACTGGTAACCCAAATCCTCATTGTCGGTGGTGAACCGCAGGAACCAGTCGTCCAGCGCCTCATCGTCGGGCAGTAGGGCCAGTATTGAGCTGATGTCCAGGGAGAACGGAGCAGGCATACCGGTGTCCGGCACAGTCGCCGGGTCAGCCGGTTGTGGCTTGGCAACAGCTTGCGAAGTCATGATCCCACGTCCTTACGCCGCGTCGTCCAGGCAGTCACGGAGGGGGCGGTTGATGCAGGAGAAGATGGGCGTGTCCTTCAGGGTGTAGGGGCGGGCCTTGGACTCGCGGAGGTCCATGACCAGGTCCAGGAAGGTGCCCGGCTCGTCGGTCTCGAAGCCCAGGATGAACTCGGGGTCGTCCAGGCCGAAGGAGTACGCGGTGGAGATCTTCACCTGGGGATACTTGTGGCCGATGACGAAGTGCTCGTTCATCATCTCCTGGCGCGTGTCCTTGGATAGCTGGTACCAGTCGTGGGTCTTCCAGAAGGGGTACATGAACAGGTATCGACGGCCGACGATGCGCATGGATGCGGAGTCTCCCGACCCTTCCTGCCCCTCGTGCTGGTGGTCGTCGATGTAGGGAGACCGCCGGGTCATGCCCAGGTACGAGTGCGGCGTCTCGAGGTATCCGCCGAGGCGCGTGCCGTTGAGGCGGGCCGCCATCTCGTTGATGGGTTCCAGCTCGGGGCACACGCCCCACAGCATGAAATCGGTGTCGCCGCGGGCGCCGACCAGCGTGTAGGTGTTCAGGGCGACCCGGTCGGCGTGCTCGGCCGCCACGGCGGCGAACTCATCCTTGCCGGCCTCACGCTCGGCGGCGGGCAGGCGACGCCACTTGGGCTGCACCCTGTAGAACGTGTACTTGACGAAATCGCGTCGCGGGTCGGCCATGGGGGTCTCCTTGCGTTGGACTGGGATCGTGATGGCCCATTGTAGCATCGGCCCCTATGGTCGGGTTGAGGACGCGCGGGATGGGTTACAATCTCCGCGGTGCGGGACGCCGGTGAGCGTCGCTGCCACCACAGGAGGGACACCGATGGTTACTATCGGAGAGGGCCAATTCACCTACGAAGTGCAGGAAGGCTGGGGCCAGTTGCCGCCCGGCTACGCGTTCAGAGAGGTGGCCGCCGTGGGCTGCGATGCGGACGACAACGTCTATGCCTTCAACCGCGGCGAGCATCCCATGATCGTGTTCGACAAGGACGGCAACTTCATCGAGTCCTGGGGCGAGGGCGTGTTCCCGCGAGCTCACGGAGTGACCATGGCCCCGGACGGGACGATGTTCCTGACCGACGACGGCGACCACACCGTGCGCAAGTGCACGCTCAACGGCGAGATCCTGCTGACCCTGGGCACCAGCGGACATCCCGCGCAGTTCATGTCGGGTGACCCGTTCAACCGTTGCACCCACGTTGCGATCGATCCCCGCAACGGCGACTTCTACGTGTCCGACGGCTACGGTAACGCGCGGATCCACAAGTACAGCCCCGACGGGCGGTTGATCTTCTCGTGGGGCCAGTCCGGCAACGGTCCCGGCGAGTTCAACATCGCCCATAACATCGGCACCGACCGCGACGGCCTGGTGTACCTGGCCGACCGGGAGAACCACCGGGTCCAGGTGTTCAACCCGGACGGCAGGTTCCTGGGTCAGTGGTACGACATGTCCCGTCCCTGCGGCCTGTACATCGACCAGGCCGCAGGCCTGGTGTACATCGGCGAGCTGGGCTCGGCCATCGGCCCCAACTCCCAGGCCACAGGCCTCGGCCCCCGGGTCAGCGTCTACGACACGGAGGGACGCCGCCAGGCCCGGGTGGGCGACGGCCCGGAAGGCGAGGCGCCCGGACAGTTCATCGCGCCCCACGGGGTCTGCCTGGACTCGGTCGGGAACATCTACGTGGGCGAGGTCTCGTGGACCCACACCGGGCAGCACCTGGACCCGCCGCGGGAGATCCGCTCCCTCCAGAAGCTCGTCAAAACCGCCTGAATTAATTGACATCGATAGACGGGATGGTCAGGATTGTTCGATCAAGATCAACCATCCTGTTTATCCTGTTCATCGATGTAAAAGAGAACAGTGCTATGGAAATTCGCATCGGCAGCCTGTCGCGCGACGCCAACGAGGCCACCGGCGCGGCCCTCGTCATCGACGTGTTCCGCGCCTTCACCACGGCGGCCATCGCTTTCGACCGGGGCGCGGAACGCATCACCCTGGTGGCTGAGGTGGAGGAGGCGCTGGAGATCAGGCGGAACAACCCGGCCATCGCCGACATCCTGATGGGTGAGGTGGACGGCCGCCGGCCCGACGGGTTTGACTACGGCAACTCTCCATACGAAGCGTCCTCGGTCGATTTCGCCGGCAAGAGCATCGTGCAGTCCACCCGCGCCGGAACAGTGGGAACGGCGGCGGCGGGAGCGGCCGGCTGCGATCCCATCTACGTAACCTCCTTTGTGGTGGCCGGCGCCACGGTGCAGGCGCTGCTGGCGGAGGACCCGCAGCCGGAGCGGGTCACGATCCTGGCCATGGGCGACCAGGGCGTGAACCGCGCCGATGAGGACGAGCACTGCGCCATGTACCTGCGCAACCGTCTGGAGGGACGCAACCCCGATCCGGAGGCGCTGCGCAAGCTGATCATGGCCGGCGGCGCGACACAGAAGTTCTTCGATGACGCACAGCCCCAGTTCCACCCCCGGGACGTGGGTCTGGCCCTGGAGGTCGACCGCTATCCCTTCGCCATGCGGGTGACCCGGGAGGATGGCCTGCTGGTGGCGCGGCGGACGGCCTGAGACCCGTGACGCGGCCGCGCTCGACGAGCGATGCTATGTGACTGGATTGTGCAGCCGGATACCGGGGAACCGGGTGAAGATGCGGTCGTTGCTGTGGACGACAGAGTTGTGTTCTATGGCCAGCGCGCCGATGTGGGCGTCGGTTACCGTGTTGGGTCCGTAGGCTGCGGCCCGCAGGAGACCTGACAGCAACTCCGGGTGTCTGTTCGTCGGGCTGATAGCCGATACGTGGGGCCTTGCGAGCCACTGCTGGATTTCTTCGACCGCCTCCGCCCCGCTTAGCGGCCTGGCCAGTGTGCCTGGTCGTATTGAGAGCCTGATGAACCCGGTCAGGACCACCCAGGGAATTCCCACCGGTTCGTCACCGTTCATTAGTTCGGCCCACCATTGGCGGGCCCGTGGATGTTGGGGTGCGCGGGGGTCGTATGCGTAGATCAGCAGGTTGAGATCCGGGACGATCATGGGGCGGTACCGCCGTCGGCGGTGTTGAGGTAGTGTTCCGCTTCCTCTTGATCAAGAAGTTTCTTCATCCATCTGGGGTCGTCCCACGGGGGTTCATCGACAACGGTGATGGATACGACGGCGCCTTCCGGTATGGGAAGTTGTTCGTTGTCCAGCAATCTGAAGGATCCGTTCTCGAATTTGGCGCTCAGCGTTCTTTTCATGACAATTGCTCCTATTCGGAGTGTAGCACGCTTGGCCGAAGTTAACGGTTGCAGTGAGTGGCCGGCCGTTTCCGCCGGTTAGCCCTCCGTATTGGGCAGGACCTTCCGCACGCCATGGAAGTGGCTTCCGACGCTAACGGCAGGCGGGCAGATACGCCGAAACCTGCCGGAGCCTTTCTATGCGCCTAATCCATTGGTTGGGGTTCAATAAGCGTGTTTCATACGCTTTCTATGAATCCTGCCAATACAGAACCCTGGCTCAATCGGATCCACTGCGACGACTGCCTTTCGGCCATGGGCCGGATGCCGTCGGGGTCGGTGAATCTTGTGGTCACCTCGCCGCCGTACAACCTGCTCAACAGCAGCGGCAACGGGATGAAAAACGGCAACGGCGGCAAGTGGTCGCGCGCCACCCTGATGCTGCAGCAGGGGTACGCCCAGCACGGCGACAGCATGCCCCACGGAGATTACGTGGAATGGCAGCGGGAGTGCCTCCGAGAGATGCTGCGGGTGCTCACTCCCGACGGGGCGATCTTCTACAACCACAAGTGGCGGGTGCAGCGCGGCCTGCTGCAGGACCGGGCCGACATCATGGACGGCTTCCCCGTCCGGCAGATCATCATCTGGCAACGCTCGGGCGGGTTCAACCACAACCCGGGGTATTTCCTGCCAACCTACGAGGTGATCTACCTGGTCGCCAACCCGGAGTTCCGGCTGGCGCCCAAGGCCGGCGGCATCGGCGACGTGTGGCAGATCCGACAGGACCGGGGCAACCCGCATCCCGCGTCCTTCCCGGTCGAACTGGCCCGCCGGGCCATCGCCGCCACCACCGCCGAGGTGGTGCTTGATCCGTTCATCGGTAGCGGAACCACGGCCATCGCCGCCCTGATGGAGGGGCGCCAGTACGTCGGTATCGACCTGTCCGACGAGTACTGCCGGCTGGCCCGTGAGCGCATCGCCGCTGCGGCCGCCGAGCTGGCGGGGTCTGGGGGCGAACCCGAGCCCGCCCAGCCCGCCCCGCCCTCGGCGCTCGAGGTGCGAGAGATGCTGCAGCCTACGCGAGCCGAGCGGGGGTCTGCACAACGCCAGTAATCGGCTCTGGGGGAAGTCGGGGTGGTGGGTGTCAGGAACTCCCGTGCCGGCACATCCTGCGGTAAGATGACGGTATCCGATACTGGAGTTGTCCGTCATGACGATCACCGCCGCCGACCCCGCCTCCGTCACCGTTCAAGACTTGAAAGCCGCCGTCCCGCCCCTGGATGGTTTGCTCAACGTTCCTGGCCTGAAGGCCGACGTGCGGGTCTGGCGCGACCAGTGGGGCATCCCCCACATCCGGGCCGCCAACGAGCACGACGCCTGGTTCGCCCAGGGTTTCGTCACCGCCCAGGACCGGCTCTGGGCGATGGAGTATGACCGTCGGCGCGCGGTGGGCCGTTGGGCCGAGGCGGCTGGTGAGTTCGCCGTGGGACAGGACATGCAGATGCGCCGGCACCGGTTGGAGGACGCGGCGCGGGCCGATTGCGCAGCGGCGGGCCCTCGCGCTAAGGCCATGCTGGAAGCCTACGCGGCCGGCGTCAACGCCTTCATAAACAGCGACGCCCCGCTGCCCGCAGAGTACGCCATCGCCGGCATCGAACCGGAGCCGTGGGAGCCGTGGCACAGCCTGGCCATCTACAAGGTGCGCCATATCTTCATGGGTGTGTTCGAGACCAAGGCGTGGCGGGCGCGGCTGGTCAAGGCGCTGGGGCCGGAGCGCGCCGCCGCGCTGTTCCCGTCCTACCCGCCGGGGCAGCCGGTCATCATCCCCACCGGCGCCGATTACGATGGCGCGGTGGACTTCGGGCTGGAACAACTGCTGGAACACTCCGCGAACCTGAACTTGATCGGTGAGATGGACAGCGGCTCGAACTCGTGGGCCATCGGGCCGCAGCGTACCGCCACCGGCAGAGGGCTACTGGCCGGCGACAGCCACCGGGGCCTGGACACGCCCAGCGTGTACTACCAGAACCATTTGGCCTGCGACACCTTCGACGTGGTGGGCAACTCCTTTGCCGGCGTGCCCGGCTTCCCGCACTTTGGGCACAACCGGTGGGTGGCCTGGTCCGTGACCCATACTGCCGCGGACTATCAGGACCTGTATATCGAGCTGTTCAACGATGCTGACCCGTCGCTCTACCAGCACCAGGAGGACTGGTACAACGCCGACGTGCGTGACGAGGTGATCAAGGTCCGCGATGGCGCGGACGTTCACCTGCGCACCTGGTCGACGCATCACGGCCCGGTGGTGGGCGGCGACCCCATGTCCGGGTACGGTTTGGCCCTGCGCTATACGGCCGGCGACGGCGGCGACCCGTGGACCGACATTCTGCCGACCATGCTGGAAGCCACGAGCGTCGAGGCGTTGGCCGACGCCATGGAAGGCTGGGTCGACCCGGTGAACAACTTCGTGATGGCCGATGTGCACGGCAACATCGGCTACCAGTGCCGGGGCGAGATTCCCCGCCGTCCGGGCGACGTGCCGGCTCCGCTGCCGGTTCCCGGATGGGACGGCGAGCACGAGTGGCAGGGCAGCATTCCGTTCCAGCAGATGCCGCGCTACATCAACCCGACGGAGGGCTATATCGTCACCGCCAACAACCGGCCGGTGGGCGAGGACTATCCGTACTACATCTCCATGGACTTTGCCCCCGGCTACCGCGCGATGCGTGTCACCCACGGCGTGGAGAGCATATCCAATGCAGCCGCCGCCGATATGGGGCGGATCCACGCGGAACGGGTGTCCATTCCGGCGCAGTCCTACGTCCGGGCGTTGCACAAGCTGGACGTCCCCGATGATCCAACCGTCGCGGCGGCGCTGAACAGGCTGCAGGGTTGGTCCGGCAGTATCGACCCCGGCGCGGTGGAACCGACGATTTACAGCGCCATGCGGGACGCGTTGATGTGGCGTTTGCTCAAGCACAACATCGGCGAGGACCTGGCCGCGCTGGCCTGGCAACCCATCGATCGCGGACGCGGCGTGTTCCTGAACCGCTTCAAGAACCTGATGACCGATGCCATAGCCTCCGGCGACACCGACCCGCTGCCCGACGGGGAAGACTGGAGCGGAGCGTTGTCATCGGCACTGGGCGAGGCGGTGCGCACACTTTCCGCCAAGCTCGGCTCGGATATCGACGGCTGGCGGTGGGACCGGGTGCATCGGGCGCGGCCGCAGCACCCGCTAGCCATGGCGACGCCCGCGCTGAGCGGGCTGCTGAACCCGCCGGAAATACCCACCGGCGGCGACGGCGACACCCCCTGGGCGGGTTCCTACGCGCCCGGCGACCTGGCCACGGTGGGTGGTCTCTCAGTGTTCCGCTACGCCTACGACCCGGCGGACTGGGAGCGTTCGCTGTGGGCCGTTCCCCTGGGGTCCTCCGGTCACCCGGCCAGCCCGCACTACTCCGACCAGTCGGCGATGTGGAGCAAGGTGCGCATGGCGCCCATGCTCTACGACTGGGAACGGGTCAAGGCCGAGGCGGAGACGGAGCAAACGCTGCGGTCGGGATAGGTCCGCAGCGTCCGGACAACCGGAGAAGCTAGTCTTCCCGCAGGTACGGCGCCACGCGGTCGGCGAAGAGCTCCAGGTTGGCGATGCCGTCGTCCAGGGGCATGCCGGGCCACATCATCCGGAAGCAGCCGTGGGACATGCCAAGCTCCCGGTAGCGGGATAGTTCCTCCACCACCTCGTCGGGGTCGCCGATGACGAAACGGTCCCGGGCCAGGTCCTCGAAGGGCTCGCGGAAGTTTTCCTCGCCGGGAAGGGCCTTGTCCTGGCCCCACTGGGCGTAGGCCTCGTACTTGCCGCCCAGGTAGGGCGCGGCGTTGGCGAAGGCCTCCTCGTGGGTGCGCCCCACAAAGACCTCGCGACCCAGCGGCAGGCGGTCGGGCGCGCCGGAGTGCGCGGCGCCGGCGGCCTCGTGGTACATCTCAACCTGCTGGCTGATGGTATCGAACTTGGCGTGGGGGTTCACGTACCAGGTGTAGCCCATCCGCGCGGCCCGGGTGATGGCGGCGTCGCTGTTGGCGGCCACCCACACCGGCGGGTGGGGTTGCTGCACCGGACGCAGCATCAGTTGGGCGTCCTTAAGCTGGAAGTACCGGCCCTCGTAGTTCACCTTCTCGCCCGACCACAGCAGGCGCATGGCCTCGAGGCACTCCAGGTATCGGCTGACCCGGGTGCGGCGGGGCACGCCGAAGTTGTCGTATTCCTCGTCGCGGTAGCCCAGGGCAGCGCTGAGGGTGAAGTTGCCGCCGGTGATCACGTCCATGGTGGCCACGCGTTCCGCCAGGTCCACCGGGTGATGCAGGGGCACCAGCATGGTCGCCACCAGTCCCATGCCGCGGGCCTCCGCGGAAATGCGGGCCAGCAGCGGCATGGTCTGCAGCTGCTGGTAGGGATCGGTCAGGTAGTGCTGGCCCTGGTAGACCATGTCGAACCCCAGGTCCCGCGCCGCGCCCACGTAGGCGCAGATGTCGGCGAAGGCCTGCTGCATGTCGGCGCCGGCCGGCTGCTGGGCGATGGCGGAAAGGGAAACTCCGAATTTCATGCTCGCTCCTGGCGGAAGGTGGTCGAATGCAGTGACCGGCTACTGGCGTGATGTCGGCGGATGTGGATCCGGTGGGCCTTCCGGTAACTCGTCATCGTCAACAAACTCGACGCCGGCGGCGCGTTGTCGCGCTTTCCACGCTTCAATCCGCGTTTTGGTTGCTGTACTGGCCGCTGCATTGGCGGCTGCTTTGCTTTCCTCAAAGCCGATCTCATACCCGGCTTGCCACTGGGCTTTGAGCAGCGGTTTAAACAGAAATTCCAGCACCTTCACGGTGAGCCGGCCACCCGGCACGGCCACGTTACTGGTCGGACGCTGGGGATTCGTCGTTTTCGGGTTCATCATCGTCAACGAACTCGACGCCGGCGGCTCGCTGTCGCTCCTTCCAGGCCTCAAATTGCGCTTTGCCTTCTGCCCTGCCCTCCTGCTTGCCTATCTCAATTCCGGCTTCCAGTTGGGCGTCGAGCAGTGGCTTCATCAAAATTTCCAGTAGCGCCATGATGCGATTGCCTCCTATGTGGCTTATCGCCAGTACCGCGAGGGTAACCGCCGGATCGATATGCGTTGCAGTAACAGCTCTGTCTAAAATGTTGGTGGCAACCAATAGATGCCCGAGTTGTCCTAGCTCAGTATGGCGGAGCAACGTGGCTACCGCCATTATAAATTCTAGCGTTGCCGCGGTGGGCGGGACGACACGGGACACCCACCAGCGCGGGGAATGACGCTCCGGTGGGTTGACGATGGCATCGCCGAGCGCTCGTGCGAAACTCAACGCACGCTTCCAGCGATGCCTTTGGCTCCCATTAGCCGGTCAGTTCCCGGCCGAGCAGGTCGATGGCGGCCTGCACTGCGCCGTGCTTCGTGGCGTCGCGGTCGCCGCCCACGCGGATCTCGATGGCGGCATCCTCACCATCCTTCACGGCCAACCCGATCCAGAAGGTGCCGATGGGTAGCCCGCTGCGGCCCGCCGCCGGGCCGGTGACGCCGGTGGTGGACAGCGAGTAGTCCGTGCCGGTCAACTCCAGCGCGCCCCTGGCCATGGCTATTGCCATTTCCCGGCTGACGCTGCCTGCCGTCTCGTAGAGCTCGTCCGGCACGCCGAGGATCTTCTCCTTCAGCCCGCCGGTGTAGGCGACCACGCCGCCCGGGAAAAAGCGGGACGCGCCCGGGATGGTACCGAGCGTGTAGCCCAGCAATCCGTTGGTGCAAGCCTCGGCCACGGACACGGTCTGTCCGCGCTCCAGGAGTATCTCTGCCACCTGTGCTACTTCCACGATGCTGCCTCCTGAATGTGCAAGCGGTTAGACGTCCATCATCTTGTCGGGCGACATCAGCTCCCAGAATTCGATGCGGTTGCTCTCCACCAGCGGCCTGATCTGCCCGCCCACTTCCAGGGCGGCCGCGGGCAGTTGATTGTCGCCTCGCATGGGCGACATCAAGGCCTCATCGGTCCACTCGAGGATGACAACGTCCTGTTCCGCCGGTGTGGTGGCGCCGTTGAAATAAACCCGGAACTCGCTGCGCTGGCCGGCGTCGTGGTAGATCTGGGCCTGCTTCTGTAGCAGGCTGGCCACTCGCCGCGCCTCGCCGGGCTTGGTCTTGAAAATTCTTCGCAGTACGTACATGTTCTTCTCCTTTTGGCAACTTGCAAGTTGCATTGAGTTTGTCGTGTTGAATCAGGCGTCCGGTGCATAGTCGTTGACCAGGGCCACCAGTCGGTTCACAAAGCGGTGGACGATGGGCCGGTCGGCTACGATCTCGTAGTCCTCCATCTCATCGTGAAAGAAGTTCTTGTGGAACTTTTCGGCGGCGAGAAATCCGGCAACCAGCAATGGATCCTGATATTCCGTTTCCAGCCGGACGACCGCGTTTTTAGTCGCTCGGTGGCTCCGATATTGCCAGCCACGCTGCTTGGCCGCGGCGATAACGACCTGTGTGGCCGCACCGTAGAGCTTTTCCGAACCTTGCCGGCGGTCGCCCGCGTCGAATTCGCGGTCCGCCTGCGCCAGAAAGTCGATGGCCTGGTCCAGGCATTTGGCGACGGCATCGTCTCCGGTAGTAGCCATCGTCGCCTCCTTGTGAAATCCACGGGTGGTGTAGTCGCGCAAATATCATACCCGAATTTCCGGCCGTCCAGCCCGCCGGATGCGCGCAAACCCATCCCAGCCCGGTGGACAAGCGGAAGGACCCGGCGCTTCGGAATGTCGAGCGCGCGGCGCCGTCGACGGCCCGAACGCTAATCGCTGCCCGGACTGGCGGCGGAGGCTTCGCCGGTCAACGGTCCGACTTCTGCGGACTGACCGGCTGCCGCAGGACGGCCGGGCCGGATCCCAATCAACCGCAGCACGCGGCGGTAGGCGTTGGGGATCGACTCTTCGAAGAGCATGTAGACCACCGGGACCGCCACCAGGGTGAGGAACGTGGAACTGATCAGCCCGCCGATAACCACCGTGGCCAACTCCGCGCCGACCAGTCCGGCCGACTCGCTCATGGAAAGGGGAATCAACGCCAGGATGGTGGTGAAGGCGGTCATCAGGATGGGACGCACGCGGGTTCGGCCGGCGGACATTACCGCTTCCAGCGGCTCCAGGCCGGCCCGGCGTTGCTGGTGTACGAAAGTCAGCAGCACGATGGCGTTGGTCACCACGATGCCCACCAGCAGCAGGAACCCCATCAGCGCGGGCAGGCTCAGCGACCGGTCGGTGATGACCAGACCGACCAGCGCGCCAACCACCGCCAGGGGCATGCTGAGCACCACGATGAAGGGTATCTTCAGCGAGCCCAGGGTGGCGACCATCACCAGGTACACCAGGGAAACGCCGATGGCCATGGCGACGTAAACGTTGTTGAATTCCTCCCGGATGTCGCTGAAGGTGCCACCGGATCGCACGGTGACGCCCGGGGGCAGGGGCGTGGCGGCGACGATGGCGTCGACCCGTTCGCCGATGGCGCCGGCGTCCCGTCCGGCCAGGCCGCCGGAGATGGTGGCGGAGCGGTGGCCGTCGTAGTGGGTGACCACGCTGGGCCCAACGGTGCTGCGGGTGTCGGCTATGCTGCCCAGCGGAATGGCGCCGGCGTTGCTGCCGATGGGCAGGAGCGGGAGATCCGACGGATCGTCCACGGCTTCGGCAACCGCGCGTACCACCACGTCCAGGGTTTCTCCACCCACGTCGATCTCGGCCACGTCACTGCCGCGCATCCAGGTGCGGATCTGGTTGGCGACGCTCATGGTGGACAGGCCATAGCGTCCGGCCGCGTCCGGATCGATGGCGATGGTCAACTCCTCCCTTCCGTCCACGATGTTGGTTCGGACGTTGCGCACGCCGGGGTCGCGTTCCACGGCGGCCTGCAGCCGGTCGGTGGCGATGCGCACGTCTTCGTAGTTGGCGCCGGTGAGGGTGAGGCGCAGACCGCCGCCCCGCCCCGGCCCGCCGCTATCCGCGAAAACGCGGGTGGTGACGCCGGGCTTTTCCGGCAGGGCGTTCCTGATCTGTTCGTCCAGGTCGTCCGGAGCGTTCTCCCCCAGCAGGACGTTGAATCCGGCCCGATCGAAGGCCGCGTCGGCGATGGACCCGAAGCTTCGACTGCTGGCGCCCAGGGTCACCTGGTAACTCTCGGCAGCCCCCGTGGCGACAAAATCATCCAATATGCCCTCGACGATGCTGACCTCCTCCACCAGTTGGATCGTGGAGGGATTGCCGCTGAGGTTCAGGTCGATGCGAATGCCCTCGGTTCGTCCCTGTGAAAACAGTTCGACGGGCAGCGTCCGGATGAGCGTCAGGCTGGCCAGCACCACCAGGATGCTGGCGATGGCGGTGATCAGCCGGTAGCGCAGGGCCACGCGCAGCACGGGCGTGTAGATCCTCTGCAGGTAGGTGTCGCCCCGGGGGTTGGCCGGATCGTCGACCATGTCGCCGGTGCGCAGGAACCACGACGCCAGCACCGGAACTGCGGTCAGGGCGACCAGCGTGGACGCCAGCAGGGACACGCACACCGTCTGGGCGAACGGGGAGAAGAATTGCCCCACGACTCCCGGCAGGAACCCCAGGGGAACGAATACCGCGACTGTGGTCAGCGTCGAAGCGACCACGGGCGGACTGACCTCCTGGGTCGCGGCGATGACCGCCACGGCGCGGGGGCTGCCTTCCTGGATATGCCGGTAGATGTTCTCCAGCACCACGATGCTGTCGTCGACGATGCGGCCAACGGCGATGGCCAGGCCGGCCAGGCTCATGAAGTTCAGCGTCCAGTCGAACAGGGCCATGACCAGCATCGTGATCATCACGCTGAGGGGGATGGACAGTGCGATGATGATGGTGGGCCGGATGGCGTTGGCGATGCCGGCAAAGGGCCGCGGCCGCAGTTGCAGCAGGAAGAGGAACACTGCGGCCACCGCGAAGAAGAAGCCCTGCAGCCCCTGGCCGAGGACTTTGCCCAATTCCTCTTCCAGACGAGGAGCCTGGCTTTCGACTACCGAGATGTCCAGGTCGGGCGGGAGTTCTTCGTGCAGTTCCGCCAGCAACTCGTCGATGGCGTGGGTGATTTCGATGGTGTTGCCTTCGCCGGTCTTGTGAACGCTCAGGCTGACGCTGGGCTGGCCGTTGGTGCGGGAGACGGTGGTGGCCTCGGGCGTGGAGACTCGCACGTCGGCGACTTCCGACATCCGGATCGGCGTCGCGCCATTGCCGGAGGGGCGGGGGGACGCCGGAGACCCGCCGGGGCGGGAAAAACCAACCGGCAGGTTCCGCAGCGTATCCAGGTCGGTGTAGCCATGAAAGGCCCGGACCGTCACGGTGCCGTCGGCGGACTCCACGGTGCCGGCGTTCACGTCCACCGAGTTGCTCTGCAGCGCACCGATGACGTTCTGCATCGATAGCCCGTAGGTGTTCAGCAACGCTGGATCCACCGTGACGACAACCTGCTCGTTGACGCCGCCCTCAATGTCCACCTCAAACACGCCCGGAATCGCCTGGATCGGTGGGACGACCTGATGCTCAACTATCCGCAGCAACTCCGGGATGTCCCGCTGGCCGGCTACGCTCAGCTCCATCACAGGCCGCCGGTTGGGGGTCAGCTCGAAAACGTTGGGTTCGCCCGCGGCGTCGGGGAGTCGCAGGCCGGAGACCCTGCTGACGATTTCCGCCTCAGCCTCCTCGATGTCCACGTTGTTTTCGAAGCTGGCCCTCACCTGGGAACGATTGGACCGTGACGTTGAAGTCACCTCTTTGAGGCCCTCCATGCCAATGATCATGTCCTCGACAGGCCTCGTGACTTCGTGCGAGACCTGGTACGGCGTGCCCTGCTGGTAAGAAGTGGAGACGTTTATGACCCGCAGGCTGATCTCGGGGAAAAGCTCCTGCTGCAACTGCTGGTAGGCGTAGATCCCGCCCGCCAGCACGAGGATCAGGATCATCACGGTGACGGTGCGACTCTGCAGGGCAAGCTTGGTGAGGAGGATCATGAGGGGCTCCAAGCAGCGAACTTCAATTAGATGGAATGGATCATTACGTGAAATGGGTCAGTACATGGGATGGGTCAGCAATCTAACCGTTCGCATACGTTGGCGGGTTCGGTTTGGATTTACGCTCAAGGGCGACGGATTTCGTGCGGAATTACTTCTTGCGCAGCAGTACCAGGAATTCCCGGTTGCCGGCGTCTCCCGTAATGGGAGATGACGCCGTGTCCACGAGGGTTATTTCCTCGCGGGAGGACAGCCATTCCTGGACCCTGGCGAGGATTTCGGCGCGGAGTGAGTCGTCCCGAACTATCCCGCCCCTGCCGACCTCGCCGCGTTGGGCCTCGAACTGGGGCTTGACGAGCGCGATGGCGTACCCGGACGGTTTCAGGTGGGTCAACGGCTCGGGCAACGCCATGGTCAGCGATATGAACGAAACGTCGGCTACCAGCAGATCGACGGGTTCGGGCAGTTCGAAGGGGTACCGCGCGTTCACTTTTTCCATGCAGACGACGCGGGGGTCCTGGCGCAGCCGGTAATGCAGCTGGCCGTGTCCGACGTCAACGGCGTAGACGCGGGCCGCCCCGCGCTGCAGCAGGCAGTCGGTGAACCCTCCGGTGGACGCTCCCACGTCCAGCGCCGTAATCCCGTCCAACGCCATGCCGTGGGGTTCCGCCCAGGTGTCCAGGGCGTGGGCGAGCTTGACCCCGCCGCGGCTGACGTAAGGCAACCGCTGGCGCAGTTCCAGGGGCGTGGCGGGGTCCAGGAACGTGCCGGCCTTCTGCACCGGACCGGCCGGCGACAGCACCGCGCCGGCCATGATCAGCGCCTGGGCCTGCTCGCGGCTCTCGACCAGGCCCCGTTCCACCAGCAGTACGTCGGCGCGTTGGCGGCTCCGCTGGCGCGGGTTCTGCTGCGGGGGGCGTGCCACGGGGAGAACCGCTACTCGCCGATGAATTGGGGCCGGCGTTTTTCGAGGAAGGCGCGGAAACCCTCGTGGTAGTCGCGGGTGTCGAACTGGGTCAGGGGGAGGTCGGCCTCGTCGGGGGTCAGGTCCAGTGAAGGCTTGGCCAGCACCTGGTTCATGGTCTTCTTGTTGACGGCGTGAGACAGGGGAGCCAGCGCGGCGATGTCGGCGGCCAGCCTGTAGGTGACCTCTTCAAGCCGGTCCACCGGTACCACCTGGTTCACCAGGCCGATGCGAAGGGCTTCCTCGGCATCCAGCAGACGACCCGATAGCAGGATATACAGGGCGTTGCCCTTGCCCACCAGGTTCACCAGCCCGTACATCTCCCGATGGCCGATGGTGATGCCGAGGCGGGCCACCGGGATGCCCAGACGGCTGCCCTCGGCGGCGATGCGCAGGTCGGTGGCAACGGCAAGCTCGCAGCCACCGCCGGCGGCGAACCCTCGGATCATCGAAATTACGGGCGTGCCGATCTCCGCCACCGTTTCCAGCAGCCCGTCCACTGCGGTGTTGTACACGCGCCCCTTGGTCGAGTCGCTGCGGTGCTGCTCGAAGTCGCTGATGTCCGCCCCGGCGGAGAAGGCCTCTTCGCCGGCTCCGGTGATGACGACGCAGCGCACGTCCCGGTCGGCGTCCAGATCGCGCAGCAGACCCGTGAGCTGCACCCACATATCCAGCGAAATGGCGTTGCGCTGGGCTGGCCGGTTGATGGTCACGGTGGCCACCGGCGTCTCCCGGCGCACGAGGATGTACCCGTTGGCATCCACCGGCGTTTCGTCGGTTGTGGCTCGTGCGGCGGCGGTATCGGTCATGCGTGGTCGCTCCTGGGGTTGGTGAAGCTGCGAGGCCGCGAAAAGCCTATCGGCGCAGGGGCCGACAGTCAACCGAAACTGATCTCCGCGACCGGGGTTTTGGCGAGTCTGGAAGGCGGACTGGCGGGGCGCCTCTATTTGGACAAAATCAGCTTGAGTATTCACCAATTGCGACGTATAACCTTACTATTATCCTGAATATATATTGTTAACCGTAATCATAATCGGTATCATACATCGGAAGACATGATATTATGATTAGAGATAAATATTATTGACCGGTGCCCAGTGTTCGTTTACAATCGCGGAGCGGTTTACGACCGCGACAGGATTCGCATTACCGGCTTGCCGCCGTGAATTTCGCCGATCGTCAATTTCCTGTCACGTCACATGGAGGGGCTCCGATGTCGAAGTACCTGAAACTGACCCCGATCGCCGCCGTGATTGCCACGTTGGTCGTAGGCATCGCCTGTGGCGGAGCCGAAGCGCCGGCGGCCCCTGCGGCGGCTCCTGCGGCCCAGGAACAGCAGGCCGCGCCTGCCGCCTCTGACCAGCAACAGCCGGCAACCTCCGGCCAGCAGCAGACCCCGCCCACCGCGACTACAGCGCCGCCGACGGCCACGCCACCGCCATTGGCGACCATTAGGCCGACCAGCACGCCGGCGCCCACTGCGGTGGCGCGCACGCAGCCCACTCCGGTCCCCAGCGGTCCTCCGCAGTATGGTGGGTTGGTGCGGATGTCGGCGTACGCTGACACCAAGGACTGGGATCCGCTGGGGTCATCCTCCCTGTCCAGCGTGATCTCGTACTCGCAGCTGTACAACCAGGTTGTGCAGTTTGATACCGAGGACCCGACCGTCGTCGTGGGCGACCTGGCGGAAAGCTGGGAAACCAACGAGGACGGCACCTCTTTCACCTTCCACCTCCGCGAGGGCATCAAGTGGACGGACGGTGAAACGCTGGACGCCGCCGACGTGGTGTACAGCATGCAACGGTACGGGAACCCGTGCAACGGTCGGGGCCGCTCGGGTCTGTGGCGGCAGTACACGATTCCGATCGAGGTGGTGGAACTGGCGGACAAAGCGGACTGCACGGCACTGAACGCCGATGAGGTCGTACGTATGGTGGACGACCTGACGGTGGAGTACAACCTGGCCTTCGCGTCTGGGGCTTTCATCAAGTTCCTGGCGATTGACTACGCGAAGATCCTGCCGAAGCACCTGCTTGAGCAGGGGATCGACCTGAATCTGGCGGAGAACATACTGCGACATCAGGCCACCTCGGGTCCCTTCATCCTGGAAGAGTATCAGTCGGGGAACCACTACAAGGTGAACAAGAACCCGGACTACTTCAAGGAAGGGTTGCCCTACTTCGACCGGATCGAGCACTTCATCATCACGGTGCCGGCCACATTCATCGCCCAGGTGGAAGGGGGGCAAATTGACGCGTCCAACGCCGCGGCCAACAACCTGACGGCGCCGGAGAACTACGCCATCGAGACGTCGACCAACAGCGAATACGTGGCCCACGAGGTTCTGGGCGGCACCCGTGGTTTCATGCTGAACGTGAAGCGGGAGCCGTTCAAGGACCACCGGGTGCGTCAGGCGATCAACCTGGCGGTGGACCGGCAGAAGGTGAACGAGCGTGCGCTGCACGGGGCGGGTCGCGGCCACTGCCCGTTGGTGGGCCTGGCCCATGACTACGAGGAATGCGCCACCTGGCCGGGCATGCGGCCGAAGGACACCCCGGGCGGTCAGGAAGACATCGCACGCGCCCGAGAACTGATGGCGGAAGCGGGATATCCGGACGGGTTTGAGATCGAATACACGGCGCGTCAGGTGGGTACCTACGTAGCCGAGTGCTCGGTGATCAAGCAGGACTTGGAAGAGTTCCTGGGTATCACCGGAGAGATTGCAACCTATCCCAGCGCGGCGGGCTACGCCAAGTACGGTACCGCCCGTCCGGCCGACGCTACCGGCGACTGGGACGTGGGCTGCCAGGCCGACGGCATGACGGTCTTCGACATTGACGCCGTGTACGGAGGCATCTTCCTGAAGGGCGGCACCCGCAACTACACCGATTGGGAAACCTCCCAAATGAATGCGTGGTTCGAAGAGCAGAAGGTGCAACTCGACCCAGAGAAACGGCGGGCAATCAACAAGGAAGCCGAGATCTGGCTCCATGAGTTCCACGACAACCACTGGGTGAGCCTGACGCTGGGCCGCAACTTCTGGGTGATGAACCGTGACATCAAGGGGTTCAACGCGCCGCAGACGGTGCAGTACGGGTTCAAGCACGAGCACCTTTGGTGGGACCGCTAGGAGTTCCACAACCTTAGCGATCTTGCCGTCACCCAACGGTCGGTCACTGGATTAGTGTTGAGACAGGCGGGGCGAGTTTCAGTTCGTCCCGCCTGTCGTGCACTCTCCGATGAGGCATAAGAAATGAGACAGTACGCCATCAAGCGAATAGGCCTGTTCCTGCCCACGGTGCTGCTGGTAACGATCATCGTGTTCGTGGTGATGCGTCTGATCCCCGGCGACCCGGCGCTTGCGATCCTGAGCGCCGACGACGCGGTATACACGCAGGAGGAGCTGGCGCAGTTGCGCGCCGAACTGGGCACTGACCGTCCGATTCCGGTCCAGTACTTCGAATGGATTGGCGGCATCCTGCGGGGAGATTTCGGGACGTCGTACTGGTGGGGCGGTCCGGTGATGGAACGACTGGGGCAGCGTATCCCGGTCACCATCGAGCTGGCCATCTTGGGCATCCTGCTGGCGGTGGTGTGCGCAGTGCCGTTGGGGGTGATATCGGCCATCAAACCGGACAGTCCGCTGGACTACGCGTCACGGATATTCACGCTGGTGGGCATTTCGATTCCGACGTTTTTCAGCGGCATCCTGCTGACACTGGTGCTGATCCGGGCGTTCGGCTGGCTGCCGCCCCTGGGTTATGAGGACATTTGGGAAGACCCGTGGACGAACATCAAGCAGCTAGTGCTGCCGGCGCTGGCGCTAGGGTTCTACGACATGGCGTTCATCGCGCGGGTGACGCGGTCGTCGATGATGGAGATCCTGCGCGAAGACTACATGAGGACGGCGCGGGCGAAGGGGCTGCGGGAGCTGATCGTGCTGTCCCGGCATGGACTGAAGAACGCGGTATTGCCGGTGCTGACGATATCGGGGTGGCAGTTTGGGCGTCTGTTCGGCGGCACGGTGATCATCGAGAAGATCTTCCTGATACCTGGAGTGGGGCAACTGCTGATAGATGCGATTTACCAGCGGGACTTTCCCACGATCCAGGCGGTGATAGTGATAGTGGCGTTGTCGATAGTGGTGGTGAACCTGCTGGTGGACCTCTTGTACGGATGGCTGGACCCACGGATCAGGTACGCCTAGGGCGCCAGAAGCAACTGGGATTTCGGACGATCATCAGGTAGCGAGGGAGCACTTCGCATGGCGATATACAACACGGGAAGCGCGGCGGAGCCGGCGGCGGCAGACCAGCTGCTGGACATGCGCCCGAAGCAGACGACGCTGCAGAAGGTGCGGGTGTTCGCGCGGACGAAGCCGCTTGGAGCGGTGAGTGCGGCGATCATCATCCTGACGATCCTGACGGCGGTGTTTTCGGGCGTCATATCGCCCTACGACCCGCTGGATTTGGAGCACGAGCCGTTTGCCGCGCCGCAGGCCGGGGCGCTGCTGGGAGCGGACGAGCTGGGGAGAGACGTGCTGAGCCGGATCATCTACGGAGCGCGGGTGTCGATGTATGTCGGCTTGATGAGCGTGATTATTGGTATCACCATCGGCACGGTGGTTGGGATTCTGAGCGCGTACGTTGGGGGAGTGCTTGACCTGGCGATCCAGCGGATAGTGGATGCGTTGATGGCATTTCCGGCGATCATCATGGCGCTGGGCCTGACGGCGGCGTTGGGTCCGTCGATCAACAACATAGTTGCGGCGCTGGTGGTGATCCTGGCGCCGGGAGCGATCCGGGTGATCCGGTCGCAGGTGTTGAGCATCAAGGAGTTGGACTACACGCTGGCGGCGCAGGCGATTGGCGCGAGGCCGTGGCGGATCATGCTGAGGCACATCATGCCGAACGTGATTGCCAGCTACATCGTTCTGAGCACGATTACGCTGGGACTGGCGATCATTATTGAAGCGTCGCTGACGTTCCTGGGAGTGGGAGTATCGCCGGATATACCCACGTGGGGAGGGATGCTGACGGAGGGAGCGCAGAAGTACATCCGCACGGCGTGGTGGCTGGCGGTATTTCCTGGGGTGGCGATATCGGTGGTGGTGTTTGCGGTGAACTTCCTGGGCGACGCGTTGCGGGACACGCTCGATCCCCGCTTGCGCGGCCGGTAAGGTCGAAATACATCGTGGACGTTGGCCCCTTCCAACTGGAAGGGGCTTCTTCTTGTGCGTATTTCGTAATCCGATAGGCCGTTCCCACACATTGGCTATTGACACCGCGAACCGGGTGGTCTAACATTCCCGCCCGTATCTCTCGGATTGTGGCGAATTTCACAATTGGCCACGGCCGGGGATCATATTTTCGGATTGCGGACAATAACCCTTTGCCGCCCGTCCGCAACGGCACTCACTGGTAATAATGAGACGGGAGGTCTGAAGCAACTATGAAGCCATCTACCCTCGGCCGACCATTCCTGCGGACGCTGCCGCTGATCGCGGGCGCTGCCGCTCTGATGGTCGGCATTGCCTGCGGCGGAGCCGAAGCTCCGGCCGCGCCGGCCGCCCCTGCGGCTCCCGCCGCCACGTCGGCGCCTGCCGTAGCGCAGCCCACCAACACACCGATTCCGGAGGCTGCCGCGGCGACCGCCCGGCCGACCAACACTCCGGCTCCCACCGCCACGCCTCGCGTGGTCGCCACGCCGACCCCCAGCGCTGGGGCCACCTACGGCGGCACGCTTCGTATGTCCGCCTACGCCGACACCAAGGACTGGGATCCGCTCGGGTCTTCGTCCCTGTCCAGCGTGATTTCCTACTCGCAGCTGTACAACCAGATCGTCCAGTACGACACGGTGGATACCAACGCCATCACCGGCGACCTGGCTGCGTCATGGGACGTGAGCCCTGACGGCCTGACCTATACCTTCCACCTGCGGGACGACATGCAGTGGACTGACGGCACCGAGATCACCTCCGCCGACGTCATGGCCACCCATTCCCGCTACGCCAACCCGTGCAACAGCACCGGTCGTTCCGGCCTCTGGCGCAACTACACCGTGAAGATGGAAGTGGTTGACAAGGACGGTGGCAACTGCACGCCCACCAATCAGGACGCAGTGCTGCGGGCCATTGACGACAAGACCGTCGAGTTCAACCTGCAGTTCGCCTCCGGGGCTTTCATCAAGTTCCTGGCCATCGACTACGCCAAGGTTCTGCCGGGCCATCTGCTGGACGCCGACCCCAATTGCGCAGTGCGCGATGCCGCCAATCCCTGCTCCCTGAACCTCGGCGAGAACATCATCGAGATGGGGACGACCTCGGGTCCCTTCATTCTGGAAGAGTACCAGGTCGGCGACTTCTACTACGTCAACAAGAACCCGGACTACTTCAAGGATGGACGCCCCTACGTTGACCGTATCGAGCACACCATCTTCACCGGGCAGGCCAAGGACACGCTGATCGCCAACTTCGAGGCCGGTCGACTGGATATGGCCAACGGCGGTTTCACCAACCTTTCACCGACCCAGTATTTCGACCTTGAAAAGAGCACCAATGGCGAGTACGTCGCCCACCCCATCGCCGCCGGCACCAACTGGGGTCTGATGCTCAACGTCAAGAAGCCCCAGTTCCAGAGCCACCTGGTGCGCCAGGCCATCAACCTGGCCGTTGACCGTCAGGAGATTGACGAGCGCGTGTTCGACAACTCCGGCGGCAGCTACTGCCCGCTCATGGGACTGGCCCACGCCAACGAGGTGTGCATGGACTGGGTCGGCATTCGCCCCAAGGACAGCGCCGGCGGACAGGAAGACCTGGCCGAGGCCAAGCGCCTGATGGCCGAGGCCGGCGTGCCCGACGGCTTCGAAGTCCAGTACACCGTGCGCCAGGTCGGCAACTATCCTGACCAGTGCCAGGTCGTGAAGCAGCAGTTGCAGGATGCCCTGGGCATCACCGGCGACATCGAGACCCTGCCCAGCGCGGCCGGCTACGCCAAGTACGGCACTTCCCGCGCCGCCGATTCGGATGGCGACTGGGAAATCAGCTGCCAGGGCGAGGGCATGGTGGTCTTTGACGCCGACGCCGTCTACGGTGGCGTTTACCTCAAGGGCGGCACCCGCAATTACACCGACTGGTCCAACGACCAGGTGGTGGACTGGTTCGAGCTCCAGAAGGTCGAGCTGGACGCCGACGCCCGCCGTGAGATCAACAAGGAAGCCGAACTCTGGCTCCACAGTTTCGCAGACAACCACTGGGTCACGCTGCAGCTGGGCCAGCTCTTCTGGTTGGTGCATCAGGACGTGAAGGGGTTCACCGCTCCGTCGACGGTGCAATACCAGTTCAAGCACGAGGATCTGTGGCTGGACCGCTAATCCGCCATTCCGGGATCAGATTTCCGGCATAGTGACTCGGCGAACCCATTTGTAGGGGCGAATAATCATTCGCCCCTACTGTGTAAGGGACATATTCCATGCGACAGTACGCGATCAAGCGCATCGCGCTCATTATCCCCACGGTGCTGCTGGTAACCATCATTGTATTCACGGTGATGCGGCTGTTGCCCGGCGATCCGGCGCTGGTAATCCTGAGCGAAGGCGACGCGTCTTTCACCCAGGAGGAGCTGGAAGACCTGCGCCGCCAATTGGGTACGGACCGGCCCATCGTCGTTCAGTATGTGGATTGGATCGGCGGGTTGGTCCAGGGAGACCTGGGGACTTCCATCTGGCGGTCGGGACAGCCGGTCACCAAGCTGGTTGGCGACCGCGTCTTCCGGACATTGGAGTTGGCCGTGCTGGCCATTCTGATCGCCGTAGTCTTCGCCGTTCCGCTGGGCGTTATTTCCGCCATAAAACCGGACAGCGTGATCGATTACTTCTCACGGGTCATCGCGCTGGTGGGAATATCAATACCGACGTTTTTCGCCGGGCTGCTGGTGGTGTTGGTATTGTCCCGCGGCTTCGGGTGGCTGCCCCCTCTGGGCTACGAGGACCTGTGGGACAACCCCTGGAAGAACCTCCAGCAGATGTTCCTGCCGGCCCTGGCGTTGGGCTTCTACGACATGGCGTTCATTGCCCGTGTCACCCGTTCCTCCATGATGGAGATCATCCGCGAGGACTACATGCGAACCGCGCGGGCCAAGGGCCTGGGCGAGCGCATCGTGCTGGTCCGCCACGGCCTGAAGAACGCCGTGCTGCCCATCCTCACCATCTCCGGCTGGCAGTTCGGGCGGCTCTTCGGCGGCACCGTCATCATCGAAAGCATCTTCAAGGTGCCCGGCATCGGCACCCTGCTCATCGAGACCGTTTTCCAGCGGGACTTTCCGACCATCCAGGCGATCATCATCGTTATCGCGGTGTCCATCGTGATCATCAACCTCCTGGTTGACCTCCTGTACGGCTTGCTGGATCCCCGGATCCGGTACGCCTAGCCTCGATGCTACTTTGACCAATTGAGGAGCGTTGACAGAATGACTACAAGCAACACCGTGCAAACGGTGGTCGAGGGCGAAGTTGAATTTCAGCTTCAGGGAATGCGCCCGCGCCAGAGCCGGTTGGAGAAGATAATCGCTTTTTCCCGCTCCAAACCTCTCGGAGCGGTGAGCGCCGTTATCATCATTCTCACAATTTTGGCGGCCGCGGTCTCCTACGTATTCCCGGGCGTCCTGCCTCACGACCCGCTGGACGTGCGCGCTCACGAGGAGAAATACCTCGCGCCGCAGCCGGGGGCCTGGCTGGGCAGCGACCACCTGGGCCGCGACGAGCTCAGCCGGATCATCGCCGGTTCGCAGATTTCGATTTACGTCGGCCTGCTCAGCGTGGGCATCGGCGTGACCCTGGGCGCCCTGATCGGCATCCTGAGCGCCTACATCGGGGGTGTGGTTGACCTGGCCATACAGCGCATCGTGGACGCCATGATGGCGTTCCCGCCGATCATCCTGGCCCTGGGCCTGGTGGCCGTGCTGGGCGGCTCCGCCAACAACGTCATCATGGCGCTGCTGGTGATCCTGTTGCCGGGCACCATCCGGGTGATCCGCTCCCAGGTGTTGAGCATCAAGGAGCTGGACTACACGTTGGCGGCCACCGCCATCGGCGCCGGTTCCATCCGCATCATGCTGAAGCACATCCTGCCCAACGTGGTGGCCAGCTACATCGTGCTGGGCACCATCACCCTGGGTTTCGCCATCATCATCGAGGCGTCACTGTCTTTCCTGGGCGTGGGCGTTCCGCCGGACATCCCCACCTGGGGCGGAATGCTCACCCGCGGCACCGAGGAGATCCGCATCGCCTGGTGGCTGGCGGTGTTCCCCGGCATCGCCATCTCGGTGGTGGTCTTCGCCATCAACTTCCTGGGCGACGCCCTGCGCGACGCGCTGGACCCGAGGCTGCGGGGACGGTAAGGGCACGGAGTCATACCGACAATTGCAAGGGGCGGGTTTCAAACCCGCCCCACAGTTTGTAAAGATGGGGTTATCTGTCACCTGGCGAGTGGATCACAGGTTCACTTCCTCTATGGGAACCAATCTGGGATTTACCTCCGTGGGATCAACCATCAGATTGAATATCTCCAAAGTGGTAGCGCCCAGCAAGAACTGGCCTTCCGGGCCGAAAATGACGGGGCAAAATCGTTCCCTGCCGAAAATGCTAAAGCGAGCGTCGGCTACGTCATACTCCACCCGTCGGCCATCAGCGACTTTGAACCGGAGGCGCTCCAGAGGCGTCAGGCCAAGTTGCTCCAACAGCGCCGCGGGCATCATGGAGTGGCCTGCACCGGTATCGACCAATGCCGACACTGGGTGCAAGTCGCCGCCTTGCGGATGGCCTACGCCAATTTCTACGCGAAAGGTTCCCATGAATTCTCCCTTGTTCGATTTGGATCCCGGTCAGCGCGACTACAGAAGCAATTCTGCCGCTGGAATCAGACGCGGGTTGGGCTGGGTAGGGTCTACCATCAGGCCGAAATCCTCAAGGGTCGTTGCTCCCAGCAAGTGACGGCCTTCTGGTCCGAATATGACTGTGCAGGTTCGTTCCCGGCCGTCAATATTGAAACGCGCCTCTCCGATCCCATACTCAACGCGACTGCCGTTTGCCATTCTGAATCCGGCCTGTTCTAAGGGCGTCAATCGCAGCGTGGTGAGCAAAGATGCCGGCATCATGGAGTACGTCGCGCCGGTATCCACCAGTGCCGACACTGGATGCAAGTCGCCGCCATGCGGGTGGCCGACGCCGATGTCAACGTAGAAAGTGCCCATTGATTTCCGTTGTCCTACCCATAATTTGTCCCCCGATGATAACTATGTGGAACCGACACGGTCAATTTTGCGTTCACCGCTCGTTACCCATGCTAAACTGCGGCGACAAACCACAGGAGGTTCCCCATGTCCTGGAGTTTTGAACTGGTCGCCGGACCCTACGGCGGCACCACCGAAGGGCCGGTTTGGGACGGCGAGGCGCTGCTGTTCACCCTCATTCCGGAGTCGAAGATCCTGCGTTATGACCCCAAGTCCGGCGAGGTTTCGGAGTACTTCACCGAATCCTTCAACACCAACGGCCTGTGCTTTGACGCCGGGGGCAACCTGTACGGCTGCCAGCAGGGACGGCGGCGTATCGCCCGCTTCGACGCCGCCAGCAACACCGCGGTTTCGATGCCGCACCTGCTGGACGGCATGCGCCACAATAACCCCAATGACCTGGTCGTCGACAAGTCGGGCCGCATCTGGTTCACCGACCCATACTCGGGTATCGGCGACAGCGGACCCCAGGAACTGGACCACATGTCGGTGCTGCGGCTGGACCCCAGGGGCAATGACCAGTGGGACCTGGTGCGGGCCACCACGGACATCAGCCGGCCCAACGGCATCCTGATCAGCCGCGACCAGCGCACGCTGTACATCGCCCAGAGCGACTACGGCGCGGATCGCCGCCGCGAACTGCGGGCGTATCCCATCAACGACGATGGCTCGCTGGGCGAGTACCGTACCCTGCACACCTTCGGCATCGACGGCGGCGCGTCCGACGGCGACCTGCGGGGCCAGGGCAGCCAGGGGGTGCAGCGGGGCGTGGATGGCATGACGCTGGACGTGGACGGCAACATCATCGTCTGCGCCGGCTGGGAAGCCGCCGGCCCGGGGCCCATAATCTACGTCTTCTCGCCCGAGGGTCGGGTGCTGGAAACCCACCCGATGCGGGTGGACCGGCCCACCAACTGCTGCTTCGGCGACGCCGACATGCGCACCCTCTACGTCACCACGGGCGGCGGACACCTCTTCCGCGCCCGCACCGATCGCACCGGCTGGATAATGTGGCCGTAGGTTCGGCTACTCTTGACAAGGCGCACCGTTCGCCCAACAATCTGCAAAACCGCTTCCGTCACACCCCCCAGGAGATTAGGCAATGACAACCGTGACCGCGCACAACACCAACGTATACGTCGGCCTGGCCGGCGAGAGCGCCCTGATCATCGGCGCTGAGGGCACCCCACTGGGCGAGGGCGGCATGTACCGGCTCACCGAGGGCCAGTCCGAATGGGCCTGCATCGAAAATGGCCTGCCCGAAAACCCCCAGGTCCGCGCCCTGCTGGCCCACCCCGACAATGCGGCGACCATCTTTGCCGGCACGCAGGACGGCGTGTACCGCAGCGACGACCGGGGCGAGAACTGGCGGCGCACCGACACCCTCAGCGGCGACGTGTGGTCGCTGGCCGTCCACCCCAACGACTCCTCGATCATGTTCGCCGGCTACGATGACGGCCGCGTCTGCCGGTCCAACGACGGCGGCGACACCTGGAAGCAGATGAACACCGCTGGGATGGTGCACCCGCACATCACCATGAACCCCCACGAGATCTGCAAGCGGGTGATCGGCATCAGCATCGACCCCGCCTATCCCGACGATATATATGGCGCCATTGAAGTCGGCGGACTCATCGCTTCCCGGGACGGCGGCGACAACTGGTCCTGCATAACGGACGGCCACTACACGCGATTGGGCCCGGTCGACCTCCACGGCGTGCAGGTCAACCCGAGCAAGCCCGGCCTGGTCTACATCATCACCCAGCTGGCGATGTTCCGCAGCCGAGAGCGCGGCGCGTCCTGGGAGTTCGTGCCCATCGAGGAGATGTTCGAGGGCGGCAGCTACTGCCGTGACCTGGTCGTCGACCCCAGCGACCCCAACCGCATGTATCTGGCCGCGGGAGCCGGCGGCGGCAGCGCCCCGGCCGGCACCGTCGATGCCGGCGTGCTGGTCAGGTCAACCGACGCCGGCGAAACCTGGGAGCGGGTGGACATCGGCGAGGTGGCTCCGGCCCGCATGTTCCAGATCGCCATCGACCGCAACGCGCCGCGCAACGTGTACTGCTGTGACCGCGACGGCCACGTGTACTGCAGCAACGACGGCGGCAACGAGTGGATCCGCACCGACGTACCGGTGGAGATGTCCCGCGGCCGCCACGTATATCCCATGATCGCTGCCTAACCACACCGATCCGCCGTAGGGGCGAATGTTCATTCGCCCCTACATTTCTGTCCGCAAGAGAGTTCACCGGAGGGACTGCCCCGTGTCAACCAACCCGCTGTGGAACGCCACCTTCCGCGTCGGCGAGGCCGACCTGGAATACATGACGCTGGAAGCTGCCGATCTGCCCGAAGAGCTGCGCGGTTACCAACTGGCCAGGTCCGGCACCCTGGACAATCAGGAGATGGCCGAGAATGGCTTCAAGGGCAGCACCGCCGATCGTTTTCGCAACGCCGGGCGCATCGGTGGTTTCATGCGGGAGTTCGTCCCCACGTCTGACGTGGCCCCGGCCAGCGGCGTGAACTTCGTGGGGGCCACGGTGGTCCACCTGTTCGAGAACCCGGACCAGGTGTCGGGATGGATGTCCGAGATCTTCGTCAAGGATTTTGAGGACAACGTGGGCGAGAGCGTTGGCTCGGGTCAGCAGATCGTGTCGGTGCAGAAGGTCGAGACGGACGGGTTCTACGACGAGTCCGTGGGCCTGTACGTGCTGCAGGGAGGCCCGGCGGGCCTGTTGTCGTCCACGGTGATCGACTTCCGGGTGGGCCGTCTGCTGGGCGTGGCCTTCGTGGGTTCCATCGGCGAGCACGACCGGACTCCGTTGGCCACCGAAATGGCCCTGGCGCTGGAGAAGCGAATGGTCCAGGTCGCGCTCGGCGTGTGACGAGGCTCCGGCGATCAGGACCCAGTGGCAGCCACGGCCCCGGATGTCCCGGGGCTGTTTACCTGGTCAAACAGATCCACCACCTCGTTGGATGGCTGCGGGGTGATCCACGTAACCGTCACTGCCGTCAGCGTCGCGATGATGAAACCGGGCGTCGCCGGCTGGATGTCCCACACACCTGACGGCCCCCCGTCGAGCAGCGCCCACGCCGACGCGGCAACCGTCCCGGCAAGTATTGACGCCAGAGCCCCCCAGGAGTTGAACCGCCGCCAGTACAGCGCCAGCAGAGTGGCCGGTCCGAAGGCCGCGCCCATGCCGCCCCAGGCGTAGCTGACCAGGTGGGATATTGACCCCGGGTAGTAAACGGAGATGGCCGCCGCGCCCACGCCGATGGTCACCAGCAGCGACCGTCCCAGCCAGACCCGGGCGTTGCCCGTAACCCGGTAGGCGAATGTCCTGATGAACGGCAGATCATCGGTGGCGACCGCGGAGGCGAGCAGCAGTTGCGAGTCCGCGGTGCTCATCACCGCCGCGATGACGGCGGTCAACAGCAGGCCGGTGACCACGGGGTGGAAGAAGACCTCGGCCATCACCAGGTAGACCCGTTCCGGGTCCGCCGCCAGGTCCAGCATCCCGATCTCGGCCAGCGCCGGCCGGGCGATGAGGCCCAGCATCACGGCCAGCACAAACACCGAGATCAGCCACGCGACGGATATGCGGCGGCTGCGCTTGACCTGGTCCTCCCGCTCCAGCGCCATGAAACGCTGCAGGATGCGCTGGGCGCCCAACCCTCCCACGGCCCAGCCGGCCATGGACGCGGCGGCGGCCAGCGTGATCCGCGACCCGTCCCCGTTGTTGAAGGGGTTCAGCCAGTCCGACGAGTAGTTGCCGATCTCCAGGAAGGGGTTCTCGGTCCATCCGGCCAGCGCGACCACCATGATCAACAGGCTGCCCACCATGAGCAGCGCCTGGGTCACGTCGGTGCGGGACACCGCCATGAACCCGCCGATCAGCGTGTACGAAGCGATGGCGATCAGCGTCACCGTCACTCCGGTGACGTACTCCAACCCGAAAACCGTTTCCAGGAGCTTGGCGCCCCCGACCAGACCGGAACTGACATAGAAGATGACGAACAGCACCGTAGTCAGTCCCGCGACGGTTCGCAGCGCGCCGGTGCGCTCGCCGAACCGGACCTCGTAGAACTCCGGTATGGTGAGCACGTTTCCGGCTGCGATGGTGTAGCGCCGCAGGCGGCTGGCGATGAACGTCCAGCTGAGCCAGACGCCGATCACAATGGCGATGGGCACCCAAACCTCCACGGCTCCGAAGGTGAAGGCCAACGCGGGCAGCGCCATCATGGTCCACGCGCTGGTGGTGGACGACCCGGCGCTCAGGGCCGCGGTGATGCTGCTCAGCCGCCGGCCGCCCAGCACGTATTCGGACATGTCGCGCATGCGCCGTGCTCCCGCCACCGCGATGGCGATGAGCATCACGAAGTACGCGGCGAATACCACGATGGACCAGACAATGGGCATGATTCCCCCGTAAATTTATGGCGTTCCGGCGCACCGTCCAGGGCCGCCGGATCAACGGCGTCGCGGGCTACCGGGAGAACAGGATTTAGGTTATTGGCGTCTGAAACCGAGCCTCATTGAATTGGAGGCCCAGCGCACGAAGATCAAAGTTATGGCGCGGCGCCCGTCCCGTCGGGCACCTCTACGCCGACGTTCAACAACGACGGGTCGATCATAATGATTGCCAGCATTCCCCAGCCGAGTATCAATCCCACTGCGACCACCGCTATTTCGGCGAAGCTCAGTGGCATCCAGCCCAGCCTGATACCCAGTCGGTGCTGCCAGAACCGGTTGATGTTGGTTTGTGCGTGCCAGAGTATCCAGGACAGCAGCGTGACCTGTCCGACGTTG
The DNA here is from genome assembly GCA_022823505.1 of Dehalococcoidia bacterium. Classification (GTDB taxonomy): domain Bacteria; phylum Chloroflexota; class Dehalococcoidia; order Lucifugimonadales; family UBA3495; genus Bin87. The sequence goes on along the minus strand of JAJEIA010000082.1, from coordinate 18,433 downwards.
AGCGCGACGTATGCCGCCTGCTGGGAAGCCGTCAGGGGTTCCTCAGCTGGCAGGATGAAGGACACCATTCCGAGGAGGACCACGCCGAAATATATGAGTACGATGCGGGCCGGGCTGAGCGTCGTGGGGACGCCCCGTTGCTCCATGAGCTCCTGGTACACCCGCATGTGGGCGTGGAGCCTGAAGAACTGGTAGATCGGCACCAGGAGAGCCAGCGCGTGCATTACCGGAAAGGCGATTTCGCCCGTGTGCTCCCGGTACTGCCGCCACGTGGCATACATCCAGTAGAAGATGTAGAGGCCCGAACTGAGGACCGTCAGCGCGATGATGCGTCCGGTCGGAATGTAGTAGGGGAACGCGTCGTCCCGCGGCCCGGCGTAGGCAGGGTCCGGGGCACTCGGAATGGTTCGGGGAGCGGGGGGTTCGCGTTCGGGGACGTACGGGGCGCCGGCCAGCCGGTCAATCTCGGCAGCCGCGGGGGGCGATGCGCCGTCGTGATGGAGCTCCGCGCCGCAGGTTCCGCAGAAGCGGTGTTCAGCAGCGTGGGCCGATCCGCACCGGGGGCATAGCAAGGAGTCGCCGGAAGTGGTCATGATCTACCGGCGACCTTGCCAATCCCGCAGGGGCGAATGATCATTCGCCCCTGCCTCGGTCCAGTTCCGTCCCAATCAGGCCTTGCCCCACACCACCGGGTTGCTCAGCGTGCCGATGCCGTTGACGGTGATATCGCAGATGTCGCCGTCCTTCATGTTCTCGGTGGCGCCGTCGGTGCCCATCCACAGTATGTCGCCGGGGATCAGGGTGAGGTACTTGCTCATGTCGCTGATGTACTCGCGCACCCCGAAGATCGCGGTGTTGAGGTCGTACTCGCCGACCACGCGCTCGTTGACCTGGATGGTGACGTGGAGCTCGTCTGGGTCGAGGCCGGTGGCGATCCACGGCCCCATGGGCTTGAAGGTATCGGTGTTCTTGGCGCGCCACATGGTGCGGTCGTTCCGCTGCCAGTAGCGTTCACTGACGTCGTTGCCGATGGTGTAGCCGAGGACGTAGTCCAGTGCCTCATCCTGGCTGACGTTGCGGCACTCCTTGCCGATGACCACTACGACCTCGCCCTCGTACTGCAGCTCCTCGGTGGCGTCGGCGGGCACCATGATGGGGTCGCCCTGGCCGGTGAGGGCGTTGACCGCCCGGTAGCCCACGTCGGCCTTCTTGGGCAGGTTGGGCTCCTCGCCGCGCATGTGGGCCGCCCAGGTGACGTGCTCGGGGAAGTTGATGCCGGCGGCGTAGAAGGTGGGCGGGATCACCGGCGGCAGCAGCTTGACCGAACTCAACGCGTACTTGCTGCCCGATTCCTTGAGGCCGTCGAACAGGCCTCCTTGGACCTCCACGACGGTGTCGCCGTCAACGATGCCGTGGGCTACTCGATCTCCCGTGCGAAACCTGCAAATCAGCATGGCCGTCGCCTCCTGTGGTGCGGTGGGTGATGATGTTGGTACTGTCGGCGTCAATTCTGGCATCAACGCCCCACCGGGTCAAGCAAGCGGGTCTGCTGGCTCCGCGCCGCGAAACGGTATTGCGTGGTCAAGTTGGCCAAGGACAGGCCACGGAAATGCACAGGAGCCGTGTGGTAACATATCCGGCATCGCACGGGCGGCCCTACGCCGGCGTGCGTGACGATAACCGATCACGGCAGGCAGGTGCGAATACGGTATGCAGCAGCCCGAAACCACACTGATTTACTGGGCGCCCAGTCGGGTCAGATTCAACCTGACCCTGATTCTCGCCGCCGCCGTCATCCTCTTCGGTCTCTACCAACTGTTCACCGACGCCCGCCGTGGGGATGATCCTCCCGCTGAGCCCGCCGCCCAGACCCAGGATGCCGGAGGCGAGAGCGAGACGCCGGCCCCCACCCGCAGCGGCGGCAGCGGCGCCTGGCTGCTGATCGTCGTCGGCCTCGGCGTGGGCGCCTACTCTTGGCTCACGTCGCCACGACAGTACCGGGTCTATTCCGACGCGCTGATCATCATGTTCGGCACGCCCAGACGACGCACCATCCACTTCAGCGACATTCGCGAAGTGGCCAGCGACCGAGGGTTCATGGGTGACCCGCTGCGGGTATATACCAACAACCGACGCCGCATCCCCATCCAGGTGCGTGAGCCGGAAGAAATGCACCGGTACCTGGACGGCGCCTTGGCCGACTTCCGCCGCGCCTACCCGCAGTATGCGCCCCCGCCGGAAGAGCCCGAACCGGGCGAAGCCACGTCTGGCGTGGTCGAGTCTACGGTGACTGACGACGCCCAGGCGACCGGTGATACCGGCCCCGAGCCTGCGGCCAACGGGTCGACGGAAACCGCGTCCTCCACACCGGCAGCCGACGAACCGGCCCCCGAGCGGAGCCCGCGCTCCCGTCGCCGCAGCCTCCGCGACGACGCTCCATCGGACGACGATGCAGGTGGAAGCCGGCCGCGGATCAGCTAACGCCGTCGGCTGGGGGTTCTTCCACCACTCGTAGCAGTTGGCTCCGGATGGTTCGGGTGTCGGCTGCGAGGTCGACGGTGGCGAACCGGATGCGATGGCCCTGTATGGTCGCCGCCGCGTCGTAGTCCTCGCCCAGGGATGGGTAGAGGAGTAGGGCATCTAGCGAGTTCGGGTTTCTGCCAAACCTAAATTCTTGCAAAATGCTCTCGCAGCGCTATCGACAACCGCATCCATATCCACCGACCGCCCCAGTTCCGCAGCCATGCTCGTCACCGCGCGGTCGGCGATGCCGCAGGGGATGATGCCGTCGAACATGGTCAGGTCGGGGTCGACGTTGATGGCGAAGCCGTGGTAGGCGACGCCGCCGGCGATCTTGACGCCGATGGCCGCGATCTTGCGCTGCCCGTCGGCGGTCCACACGCCGGTGCGGCCGTCGACGGTGGTGGCGCCCAACCCGAACTCGGCCAGAACGCTGATGATGACCTGCTCCAGGGCGCGAACGTACCAGTGGGGGCCGCCGCGCCCGCGCAGCCGGATGATGGGGTAGGCGACCAGTTGCCCCGGGCCGTGGTAGGTGATGAGGCCGCCCCGGTCGGTTTCGACGACGGTGATGCCGCGCGCGGCCAGCGTCGCATCATCCAGCAGCAGGTCACCATCGGGTGCCAGCCGACCCCGGGTGTAGGTGTGCGGGTGCTCCAGGAGCAGCAGGGTTTCCGGTTCCGTTCCGGCGCGGACACCGTCGGCGATGCGCACCTGCCAGTCCCACGCCGCCCGGTAGTCCACGACGCCGGCCCGTATGATGCGGCAGGTTCCATCACCCGCGGCGATGTCGGTGCCGTCAGTAGATGGGCGTGTCACCATCCATCGCCTCGAGGCGACTCTTCACCGACTGCATGAACGCGCCCGATTCGGCGCCGTCGTTGATGCGGTGGTCGAAGGACAGGCAGAGGTTCATCATCCAGCGAATCGCGATGGCGTCATTGATGACCACGGGGCGCTGCTGCACTGCCTCGGTGGTCAGGATGCCAGCCTGGGGATGGTTGATGATCGGCCCTCCCAGAACGCTGCCCAGGGCTCCGGTGTTGTTCACGGTGAACGTGCCGCCCTGGACGTCCTCCAGCCGCAGGGTTCCGCCGCGCGCCCGGTCGGACAGGTCGGCGACGGCGTGGGCGAGACCCGAGATGCTCAGCCGGTCCGCGTCACGGATCACCGGAACCACCAGTCCCGTGGGCGCCGCCACCGCGATCCCCAGGTTGATGCGACGCTTCAGGATGATGCAGTCGTCGCCCCAGGACGCGTTCATGGTGGGGTTGTCCTTCAGGGCCGACGCCACCGCCTTCAGCGCAAAGGGCAGGTAGGTCAGGTTCACTCCCTCCCGGGCGCGGTACCGGGCGCGGTACCGGTCGCGGAGGCCGACCAGCTCAGTGATGTCCACCTCCACCATGCTCCACGCGTGGGGGATCTGCGTCACCGAGCGCACCATGGCATCGGCGATCATGCGGCGCACCGGGGTCAGCGGGACGCGCTCCTCGTCGGCGGACGGCGTTGCGGGTTGAGCAACCAGAGCGGGAGCAGGAACTGGAGTAACAGGCGCGGGTGTCGCGGCCGTGGCAATGGCCGCGGGCCGCTGCTCCAGGTAGCGCAGCACGTCGTTGCGCGTGACGCGACCGCCCATGCCGGTGCCGGCGATGCGGTCGACGTCCAGATTGTGCTCGGCGGCCAGGCGGCGGACGGCGGGAGACAGGCGGTTGGGCACACGTTCGACGCTGGTCTCTCGGTCCTGGTCAACCGCCCGAATAACGGCCTGCGGTACCGCCGCGGCCGGCGTGGGTTCAGTTGGGGCCGGTGCGTCTTCCTGACTCTGGGCTTCCACCGCTGATCCCCCGGTGGGGCCAACCGGACGCGCGTCCATAATCAGGTACGACGTCGGGGTCGACGGCGTCGGCGACGCCTGGGCAGGCGCGGGTGTTGGCGCAGTCGCCTGAGTCGCCGGCGGTTCGCCGGTTGACGTCCCGCTGCCGTCGTCCACCTCCGCGATGGGCGCGCCCATGGGGACCGTCTCACCCTCCTGGGCGATGATGCGCAGCAACTCCCCCGCCACCGGCGATGGGACTTCCATCGTCACCTTGTCGGTCACCACCTCCACCAGCGGGTCGTACCGTTCGACGCGGTCGCCCGGCTGCTTGAGCCATTTGCCGATGGTGCCTTCGACGACGCTCTCGCCAACGTGGGGAAGTTCGATCAGTTGAGCCACGGGACAGTCCTCGGTTGTTCGGCGGATTCGATCAGTAGGCCGCAAGCCGGCGGATCTCGGCAGCGATGGCCTCCGGGCTGGGCATGTAGGCGTCTTCCAGGGTCTGCGCAAAGGGCATGGTGGGCACGTCGGGGCCGCACAAGCGGGCGATGGGCGCGTCCAGGTACTCGAAGGCCTCGTCCGCGGCGAGCGCTGCGATCTCCGCGCCGATGCCGCCGCTGATATTGTCCTCGTGGACCACCAGCAACTTGCCGGTCTTCTTTACCGATTCCAGGATCGTCTCGGTGTCCAGCGGCTTGAGCGTGCGCAGGTCGACCACCTCCGCGGCGATGCCATCCCCGGCCACCGATTGGGCCGCTGCCAGGCAATAGTGCATCGACAGGCCGTAGCTGACGACCGTGACGTCCGAGCCGGCCCGCTTGATGTCGGCCGGTCCGATGGGCAGGGTGTACTCCTCGTCAGGCACCTCGCCGCGCACCAGGCGGTAGGTCTTCTTGTGCTCCAGGAAAATGACCGGGTTGTCGTCGCGAATGGCGGACTTGAGCAGCCCCTTGGCCTCGTATGGAGTGGAAGGAGTGACCACCAGGAGGCCGGGGGTGTGGAAGAACAGGGCCTCCACGTTCTGCGAGTGGTAGAGCCCGCCACGTATCCCGCCACCGTAGGGGATGCGGACGGTCATGGGGACCTTCAGCGCGCCGTTGGTGCCGTAGTGCACCCGGGCCGCCTCGCCGATCAGCTGGTTGACGCTGGGCCAGACGAAATCGGAGAACTGCACCTCGGGTATGGGCCGCATACCGCGGAAAGCCGCTCCCAGGGCGATGCCCATGATGGATGCTTCGGCCAGCGGGGAGTCGATCACGCGTTGGGGTCCGAAATCCTCGATGAACCCCTGGGTGGCCAGGAACACGCCACCGCGCTGGCCAACGTCCTCGCCCATGACGAACACGCGCTCGTCCCGCTCCATCTCTTCATGGAGGGCGGAGCGCACGGCTTCAATTACGGTCATCTCTGGCATGTACCGTCACCTGTCAGGTTAGTGGGCTTTACTGATACGATCGATGCTCGTCAGCAGCGTGATCGGTCAGCTTCGTCCGTTTCGTCGGAAGGCACTATGAGATCCGGATCGATACCTTCTTCGATCAACTTGGCCCGGACGTCCGCGATTATCTCTGCCCGGGCTTCGGCTCTCCCCTGGGCGATGCCTTCGTTACGGCCCTGGTTGAGCAGGCGCTGCTTTTGCGGTTCCAACAGATGTCGATTGAGGAATTCGGCGAGTACCACGATGGCTCCTTTGGCTTCTCCGGCTACCTGGATCAGGATGGTGTAGATGCTGCCCGTAATTCCCAGAGCTATCACGCCGATAGCTATCTTGATCAAGATGGGGGATGTTTGTGCGTCGGCCGTGGTGATCAGCCCGTACCATATTACCAGCGCATACAGGCCGCCGATGACGAGCAGGCGAGCTATCCTTGCAAAGTACCGCAATCCTAGATCGGTCTCCGCGGCTCAGCTTATTTCTTGCTCGAGCAAGCTGGAGCAGCACGGCCGGTCCGAACGTTGGGTGAGATCAGACATACAGATGGTCGTAGATGGTCGACGCATCCGGAGGCTGGGCTTCGTCGGCGAAGTCGGTGGCGTCGTTAACCTGCCGCGTGGCGTCGGCGCGGAAGGCGTCCAGCTGTTCCTGGGTCAGTAAGCCGCGTTCTACCATCTGGGCCGGGAAGACGGCCACCGGGTCGTACTGGCGGGCGGCGTCCAGGGCGTCGCGGTCCCGGTAGCGACGGTCGTCGTCGTCGGTGGTGTGGGGCATGAACCGCTCCACCTTCATTTCGATCAACGCCGGTCCAACGCTGCGGGCGTGGCCTATGGCCTGCCGCGTCGCCTCGTAACAGGCGATCAGGTCCATTCCATCGATGACGAAGCCGGGGAACCCGTAGCCCTCCGCCCGAGCGGCCACATCGCTGACCACCATTTGCGACTCAAGCGGCGTTGAGATGGCGTACTTGTTGTTCTCGCAGATGAAAACGACCGGCAGGCGGTGGATGGACGCAAAGTTCATCGCCTCATGGGTTTCGCCCTGGCTGGTGGCGCCGTCGCCAAAATAGGAGATGGTCACCGTGTCTTCGCCCATCATCTTGCATCCCAGGGCGTAGCCCACGGCCTGGGTCAGTCCGGCGGCGACCACGTTGGAGATCTGGATGATGTTGCGGGGCAGGTCCGCTCCCTGGAGCGGGAACTGGCGTGCGCCGGAGTAGGGCTCGCCCTCCTTGCCCATGAAGGACAGCATAACCTGACGCGGGGTCAGTCCGGCGGCCATCTTGATGGCCAAGTCCCGGTAGTAGGGGAAGAGGAAGCAGTCGCCGTCCTTCTGGGTCGCCAGCAGCGAGCCGAGTTCGGCAGCCTCATGTCCCTGGCAGGATGCCGCGATGGGCACCTTGCCCTGCCGGTTCATCATCCAGATGCGCTCGTCCATCGTCCGCACCAGGATCATCTGGCGGCACACTTCCACCAGGTCGTCGGCGGTGAGGCCCTCCGGCAGCGCCGGCGTATCGGCGTTCCGCTGGGCGATGGCGACTGCCCCGTCAGCGTCGGTTTCGCTGGGTAAAGAGCTCGCGGCCTGCGTCATCGGGCTGGTCATCTCCTCGGCGCCGTAAGCGCAAGTCAGCGGCCTCGGCCGCCGGCACAATGATAGACCAACCGGGCGGGGGGTGGCAAACGTTGACCGCGATACCAGGGTGGTATAGCATTAAGGTGAGATTGGAGTTGGATCCGGCCGGCAAAGCCACATGGCTATTGTTAGGGCCTTCCAAGCACTTAGGCCGGTTGTGGGTTTGGAGTGGTACGAATTTGCAGCTTGGGCCGATGGCCAGTTCCAATCGGCAAAAAACCTCGGATCACTCCGAGGTTTTTTCGTGAGACTGCGGGAGGATTTCTACTTCGCCCAATAGCTTGGGATTTACCAGGGTTTCCCATACCCGATTCGGCTTGTCTGGCGTGACATATTTTCTCCCTATTGAATAGGCCGTAAGGTCGGCGATCTGCAAGCCGATTGAGTTGCTATTCTTGGCCGCAAAAACCATATCGAAACCTGGCATCGTCTTGTCAAGCGCGTGATCATCAACTCCAATACGTTGGAATACCTGCGCCAAATCGGCGTCTTCCTTGCGCCCCCTGCTTTCAATGACTATATGAGTGATTGATTCGTGCTGTCCACGAGTTTCCAGAAATCCAGAGACCTGCTCTATGCAACGCTGCAACGCGAGTCCGTATGCGTCAGAAACGGTTGTCTGCGCCAATAAGGGTTTATCGATTGCGGTGGCAATCACCCCATAATCAAGTCCGGCTACAACTGCGTTCAGGCCGTGCCGAAAAGTGGCCTGCTGCTGACCGCTCCCACCAAAATCGAAAGGGGCTTTGCCGCGGTGAATGTCTTGCTCGTGAAGCACCACCGTGTCATGCCCAAAATGCTGAAACTTGAACGCCGCCACGGCTGGCAGCACCGAAGCGGCGTAGTGGTCCTTCCGGAACACGCAGAAGTTCAGCACGAAAACCGGATAGTTGGCGTCAATTGACGCTGGGTTGGGGTCACCGCTCTCGTCCGCGTAAACGATGTAGTCGCTGTAGCTCAATCTGGTACTGAGCAAGCTGTTACTTCACATACGTATTGCGGAACCGGTACAGCGTGAACTCCGGTTCCACCGGGGCGACCGGCATGTACTGTTCGGCCTCTTCGATCTTGGCGACGATGAACCAGGGGCCGGGTTCGCGCATGGCCCGGCCGAAGGCTTCTTCCAGCGTTTCGAGGTCGTTCACGGTCGCGGTCTTGGTGATGCCACAGGAGTTGGCGACCTCTTCCAGGTTGGTGTTGGTGGCCGTGTGACTGTCCTGACGTCCGGTCTGGCCCCACATTTCGTTGTCCCACACCACCACGACCAGGTTGGACGGGTTCTCGCGTCCGATGGTGGCGATGGCGCCCAGGTTCATCAGCAGCGAGCCGTCGCCGTCCAGCGAGACCACCTTGTCGTCGGTGGACAGGGCCATACCCAGGGCGATGGACGAGCACAGCCCCATGTTGCCGTAGGTGTAGAAGTTCCGGTCCCGATGGCCGGCGTGGTAGAGCTCGTCGCTGGTGGGGCCCAGGTTGCCCACGATGGGCGAATCCCCGGCGTGGCGCAGGACCAGTTGGGTGGCGTCGAACCTAAGCAATTTTGCCTCCGTGGAGCATGGGGGTCATGCAGATGGCGACCGGGTTGCGGTGGGCGTGGCACAGTTTCATCACGCCGTCCAGCAGCGTGTCCATCCGGTCCTCGCTCTCGATGGTGTAATGGGCGATCCCGAACAGGTCCAGGATAGGCTTGGTGTTCCTGCCCATGGCCACCTGGGCGATGTTGAACTCGCCGACCTGGCCGCGCAGGTTCATAAAGATGGGAATGGGCGTGCGAGAGGGCAGGCACAGGCTGGCGATGCCGTTGATGCTGTTGCCGAACCCGCTGGACTGCATGAACACGGCGGCATTGCGACCCACCGCGTAGCTACCCACGGCGACGCCCACCGCCTCCTCCTCGCGGGTGCAGGAGACCAGGTGGAAAAACGGGTCCTCGTTGATGATGCTGGTCACCCGGTCGATCGAGATGTCGGGCACATAGGCGATGAGCGACGTGTCCCACTTCTTGAGGGTGTCAATGATGGTTTCAGCCCAGGGCATGGGGAACTCCTTGCGCGATGAATCGGCGGTCAGTATAGCGCAAGTCGGGCTACCACCGCCCCGGCAACGGTAACGCTCAGCCCCCGCCAGGTCGGTCCCTACAGCCAGGCGGTGACTTCATCGGCCGGCGCACGCACCGACGCTGACGGACGCGCCGGCTGCCCGATGAACAGCGCCCCGACCATGGTCCAGTCGGATTCGCCGCCCAGGGTTTCCGCCAGGGCCGGGTGCCGGGTGGTGTTCCCGGTGCTCCAGTCGCCGGCCAGGCCCTCAGCAACGGCGGCCAGCAGCAGGTTCTGCACCGCGCAGCAGGCCGCCGCGTAGTTCTCCTGGGTCATCTCCTCGGTGTCGGCGGGCACGCTGTACACGTAGATCAGTGCCGGAGCGTCGAGCACCCGCTGACGGCTGCCGTCGGCGTGTTCGTGGTTGCCACTGCGGGCGAACAGGTTGTCGTAGGCCAACTGCGCGACTTCCGCGCGCTTCCGGCCGCCCTTGTCCAGCACGAAGAACCGCCAGGGGTTGGTGAGCCGGTGGTTGGGAGCCCACACCGCCGCGTCCAGCATCCGCTGCAGGGACTCCCGGCTGGGCACATCATCGGTGAATTCGTTGTTCATGCGGCGGTTGTGGATGGCCTCGTAGACCGTGACGCCGGTTTTGGGAGCGGCGACGTTGCCGCTGCGCAGTCGATTGCTCTGGGTCATATAGTCCTATTCTCCTTGGTGCGCGTTCACCGGTAGTTTCAACTCGGATACTGTAGTGGCTGGCACGTGGTGCCCGCAACCGTAGGTTGCCTGGATCCGCCCGAGGGCCCGGCGCTCCGCGGGGCGTTCGCGATGACTTTGACCGCGCGGTCGCATACAATGACGCCACCCAGCCCCACACCCGGTGTGTGGTCGCACGGAACACTCAATCGATAATTTCCCAACCCGATCCAGGAGGACAGCATGGCACTGCAATGGGAGCACGTCGCCGGACCCTTCAGCCGCCTGACCGAAGGCCCCGCCTGGGATGGCCGCCGCCTTCTCTTCACCCACATACCCGCCAGCCGCATCATGGCGTACCACCCTGACACCGGCGAATGCACGGTGCACCGGGAGAACACCAACCATACCAACGGGCTGGCCTTCGACGCCGAGGGCCGGCTCTACGGATGCTGCTCCGGCGGGCGGGCCATCGTCCGTTTCGAGTCCAACGGCACCACCACGACCATCGTCGACCGCCTCGGGGACCAGAGGTTGAACACGCCCAACGACCTGGCCATCGACCGGCAGGGCCGCATCTGGTTCAGCAACCCCTGGAACGCCGGCAACATCGACCCCAGCGAGCAGCCTGAGATGTCCGGCCGGGACATCCTGCGCGCCGACCCGCAGCCGGATGGATCCTATACCTGCCAGCAGGTCACCTTCGACACCACCGGGACCAACGGGCTCCTGGTGTCGCCGGATGACCAGACCCTCTACATCATCCAGACCGACAATGAGCCGGGCGCCGTCCGCGAACTGCGCTCGTACCCCATCAACGACGATGGGTCGCTGGGCCAGTACATCGTTCTGCACCAGTTTGGCACCGACCACCGCGGCCCCCAGCGCGGCATCGACGGCATGTGCCTCGACTCCGAGGGTAACATCGTGGGCACGGCCGGCAACTGGGCCAGTGGGCCCGGACCCATGCTCTACGTGTGGACGCCGGAGGGGCGCGTGTTGGAGACCTATCCCATGCCCGTGGGGGTCGACATGCCCACCAACTGCTGCTTCGGGGACGCCGACCAGAGCAGCCTGTACGTCACCACGCTGGGCGGTCACCTGCTGCGCCTGCGCAACACCGGACGCCGGGGCTGGATCATGTGGCCGCCGGTGCGATAAACAGCCAACCGCCGGCCTATCCGCTTCAGCCTTGGCCCGGTCACATCCGTTCGAGGTACACAAATGGACGTTTTCAATGCCATCCGCACCCGTCGCACCATCCGCGACTTCACCGACGCGCCGGTTTCAGACGCGGTCCTGCACAAGATCCTGCAGGCGGCCCGCTGGGCGCCCAGTTCCAGCAACACCCAACCCTGGCACTTCATAGCGGTGCGCGACGCCGACACCATCAAACGGTTGGGCGAAATCTGCACCCAGGGCTCCTTCATCGGCAAGTCCCAGGTTGCCATCGCGGTGGTGATGGGAGAGACAAGGCGTCCGCAACTGGACGCGGGCCGAGCGCTGCAACAGATGGAACTGGTGGCCTGGTCAGAGGGCCTGGGCACCTGCTTTGTGGGCATTCGCGGGGAGCAGCAGGACGAGGTCAAGTCCCTGTTGGGCATCCCGGAGGACATGGAACTCATTACCGTGCTGCCCTTCGGCTACCGCATCATGCGTGAGCCGGGCACGGGCACGCCGCGCAAGCCCATGTCCGAGATCACCCACGGCGAGAAGTTCGGCCAGGCGCTCACGTTTGCGGACTGATAGTGTTGGGTCTACCATAATTCAGGGGCGAATGATCATTCGCCCCCGAATTACGAGATCGCGGGTACGCAGTCCCTTGGTTCAAGTGTTCTGACTGCGGAGCCTCTGTTCCAGTTCGGCTATGCGGGATTCGGCGGCAGCGCGGGCTGCCCGTTCGGCGTCAAGTTCAGCTTCGGCACGGTCAGCCCTGGCCCGTTCGTCGGTGAAGGTCAGAATATGGCGCCCGGTCGCCGGGTCATACCATCTGAGCCAGCCCTGTTCCCAGCGGAGGCGCAGGTTCAGGACGGTACTGTAGCCCTGCAGGATGCCCTCTGCAATCTCCTCAATGGGTATTGGCTCATACTGGCCATCCGTCAGGCGGTCGCCGGCCAGCTTGGGCAAGCGCCCTCCGACGGTTTCATCAAAGCGCCAGTATTCTCGGACACCCAGGGAGGCGTAATCGTTTCGTTTGTCGGTGGCGTCGATACGCCTGGTGCTGGGCGATGCCACTTCCATGACGAAATCGGGCGGCTTGCCCTGGTCTGAGATGACATAAGCCCGTCGACGGTGGTAAGTCGCCGGGTCCACGTCGAAGGCTATCAGGAGATCGGGATAGCGCAGGCCGGTCATGTCCCGCGTCGGCGCCAGGGCCAGGTAACGTTCGCCGGCGACAAGAGTGGTATCGGGGTTGCCGAAATGCATCGACAGATGGTGGACGTTGCCGTTGGCGGCGAGGTGATCAAAGTTGGTTATCTTGTCTTCGAGAATTTCCGGCGGGTCCGGAAACACAAAGAACTCCTCGGACTGCTGGATCTTGGTGATGGCGCTGTCGGCGGTGGTCATGCTGAACCTCGCTGCCGCACGGGGTGGTAAACCGCATTATACCTGCGCTGGCGCGCAGGAAAGGGACGGCGAAAGGATGGGCGAACCTACCGCCCCTTGAACTCGGGGGCGCGCTTCTCCAGGAACGCCCGGCGCGCTTCGTGGGCGTCCTCTGAGCCGCTGAGGATGCCGCCGGCGTTGGAGGTCAGCGTCATGGTGGTCTCCAGCGTGCTGTCCAGGGCCGCGCGCATGATGCGTTTGCTGATCCACTGCACCATGGGCGGCGTGCGGATGATGCGGTCGCACAGGTCGCGGGTGGTCTGCTCCAGGTCTTCAGAGGGAACCAGGTAGTTGAGCATGCCCCACTCGTAGGCTCGCTTGGCGTCCAGGTGGCCGGTGTAGGCGAACTCCAGGGCGCGGCCCAGGCCGACCATCTTGGGCAGGTAGTAGCTGCCGCCGTTCTCGATGATCTGGCCCAGCTGCTGGTATCCGATGAATCGCGTGTTCTCGCAGCCCAGGCGGATGTCGCAGTGCAGCGCCATGTCCATGCCTGATCCCACGGCGGGGCCGTTGATCATCGCGATGGTGGGCTTGCGCACCTGGGATATGTCTCGGTGCAGCTTGGTGAAGCCATGGTAGAAGTGCTCCCGGGCCGCGTCCGGGCCCTCGATGGTTCCCCGGTTGCCGACGAAGTTCTCGCCCGTGACGTCCGGCGAGTTGTCGCGGCGCATGTCGGCGCCGGAGCAGAAACCGCGACCGACGCCGGTGAGCACCATGACGCGCACGTTGGGGTCGTCGTCGCCGGCACGCATGTACTCGCCCACCTTGGCGACGGTGCCGTTCTCCTCGGATGAGCCGATGAGCGCGTTCATGCGTTCCGGCCGGTTGAACTTGATCCACAGGATCCCCGAGTCCTCGGGTTCGTAAAGCAGGTAGGGCACCAGGTTGGGCGGCATGACGGTCTCCTTTGCAGTTCGCGGCGGTATGGATTGAACGAGGGGAGATTGCCACGCCGCGAGCCCCGGCGCAACGTGGACCCGTGTCGGCTTTGGCCGGAACTCGGCCCACCTCCCGCTGTGCGACCCGGCCACCGGAACCGGGTGAGCCGGTAACATTCGGCCTGAACCCGTAGCCTACTGCCTTCTCCGCAGGATCAGATAGGTGAAGACGCCCACGATCGAAACGCCGATGATTATCAGCAGGATGATGAGGGTGTTGCGGTCCCGAAGGGTGTTGGCGGCTCCAACCAGGGTGCTGCGCACGCGTTCGGGCACGGTCGCTGTCTCGGGTGTCGGCGAAGGAGTGGCAACCGCTGCGGCCGCCGTGGTCGGCGCCGGCTGGGTCGTGGGCGTCGGTAACGGTGTCGGCGTCAGGGTGGGCGTGGGCGTCGCGGTCGGCTCCGGTGTGGGGGTTGGAGTGGGAGTATTGGTAGGCGCCGGTGCGGGCGTCGGAGTTGGCGTGGGTGTGGCCGTCGGCTCCGTCTCTGTCTCCTGCGCTGCTGCCGTCTCCGGCGATTCGGTGGCGGCCGTTTCGGGAGTGGAGTCCTGAGTGGGGACCGGTGCGGCCGTCGCCGCCACGGTGGGTACTGCGGTAGGCGCCACGGTGGGCACGGCAGTCGGCACGGCGGTCGGCGCCACGGTGGGCACTGCGGTAGGCACGGCGGTCAGTTCCGCGGTGGGCTTGGGCGGCTCTGTCGGGTCCCGCACTACCGGCGGGTCGTCATCGTCATCGTCATCATCATCGTCCGGCACTGGTGTTGAAGTAGCCGGTGGCTGGGTTGGCTCTTCAGTGGGTTCTTCGGTCGGGTCCTCGGTGCCGTTGCCGTTGCCATCGTTGTTGCCGTTGCCGTCAGGCGGCGAGCAATTTGTTTCCCGGCGAATCACGGCATCGTTGTAGTCGTTGTCCGTGTCATCTTCATAACCAACGATGATGTAAGAACTGTGCCTCTCGTCCACTCTGTGTTTATACGTGACTTCGTCGGTGAGTACGCCAGAGCGTTCGATCTGGAATCCGAGAACGGCATTGATGTTGTCCAGCGTGATGGAACTCCCGATGTCGCGATTGCTCAGGCCCAACTGCCTGAACCCACTGCCGACTCTTTCAACCAAGTAGAGCGTGTATAGCGCCTCGGCGCTTATCATAGTCACCTCCGGGCACAGTTCATCGGACTGTGCGCCGGCGCGGGGGACGAGGGCGCCGGAGAGGGCAATGAACAGCATGACTGCCGCGATGGCTGCCGCAGCAAAGACGATGACGGCCAGACGCATCCATCTGGTGTTTGAGGGCAACATCCCGTTACCTCAAGTGGCCGCGCATTGGTCAGGTTACATGGGATAGAGAAATAGGCCGATCAACGGTACGCAGGAAATGAGAGACTGTCGGTGTGTCGAATGCTATGACTTATAACGGTAAGGGAGGGCGCATTTGCCACCACCGCCAAGGCGAGTGACACTGCGACCACGGCAACCGCCACGACCTCCACACAAATATCCCAATGAAACCGTCCACCCATCACCACAGCTTCGCAGGGTCAGCATGTTCGATCTCATGCGACATGTTGCGGCCGACGTTCATTGAACTATTTGCGTATTGTGGCTGGCGATGCCGGCGCGATGGCAATTGTAACGCGTGCATCCCGGTAGACATAACCATCTGGAGCGTGCATTCCTAGAGTGGACGGATCGTTCCGCGCGCGTGCAGGCCGCAACTCGTGCACATCGGGATTTTGCACTGGGCCCGTGTCGTAAATTGCACGACCGGGGCTCGTTGCGGTCAGTTTCTGCTTGGAACGTGACGTAACGTGACCACGGGCCGCACACGCGCACACGCCCAATCACATGAATATTTCCGGTGGGCAACGTCGCGAAGACCCCTCGGGCCGGGCCGGCGCCCGCGTCGAGTTGCGGCCAATGCCGAAAAGCCAATCGTTCAAATGAGTCCAGCGCGTCGCCTCGACCGGCGGCGCGCTGCGAAGTCGCTGCATCGCGAACCGAAAGCTCCAGTGCCGCCCGTGAAAACTGGTCACCGGCCGGGCCGAGCCGTGCACCTGTGTCTGACAGCCGATGGTGTCGGTCCGGTTATCGTCCGGAGCAGCTGTCGGTTTTGTTCGACGCCCGTATGGGGCGTCGCAGCCGGCGCGGCAACTTATTGGCCGCGCGTTCGGCGACGTTTATGATTCTACCGGTTGGTCGCTGTCCATCCACTCTATGAATGACCCGTCGTACAGTCTTGCATCGTATCCCAGCCGATCCAGTGCCAGCCAGGTGACGGCGGCGCGTACTCCGCTGCGACAGTAGGCGATGACGGGTCCGCCACCTGCAATTCCGGCCTCGGAAAAACGTTGCTGAACCGCATCCTGGTCCGCGAACAGGTTGTCGTCCACGCCGGCGAGGTCGGCATGGGGCATGCTCACGGCGCCGGGAATATGCCCCGGCCGATGGTCCGCCTCGAACTCGCCGCGGAATTCCTCGGGGGTGCGGGCGTCGATCAGCGAGGCTGGTCCGCGTCCGGCCACGTCGTCCAGCGTGGCGCGAACGGACGGGTTCAGGCGCATGGTGAAGCTTGCGGCGCTGGTGGGTACCGGACGATAGAGCACGTCACGGCCCTGGTCCTTCCACGCCTCGTAGCGCAGGTCCATGATGCGGACGTCGCTTCGGCCCAGGTACCGCAGCACCCAGGCGGCCATGGCGGCGTTGCGCCCGTCCTGGTGGTCGTAGAGGATCGGCGTTACGTCGTCGGTCAGGCCGACATCACCGAAGGCGGCGGCGAGTTGCTCCGGCGGGCCCAGCTTGCCGTCTGGCGTCTGCAGCTTCTTGTAGGGGACGCTGACGGCGCCCCGCAGGTGACCCATCAAATAGCGCATGGCCGACCGGGGATCGATTACTAGGTACCCCGGCTGGCCGATGCGCTCGGCAACCCAATCGGCCGATACGAAAGTCGCCATCAGCCGACCATTTCGAACTCGGTTTGCACCGAGGTTGGGTTGGCCACCGACTGGGTGACGGGCGAGCCTTCCACGGCCAGCCGCCAGATTTCTCGCAGGGTGTCCTCGTCGGCGTCGGCGCGCACGAAGCACTTGGCCGAGATCTGCCCGTAGCCCGGGTTGCCCTCGTCCTCGACGCCGGCCCACTTGCGGATGTTGTCAAAGTAGCCCTCTACAGCCACTTCCAGGTCGTGAATCCGGACCCCCTGCTTGGTGGCGTTCACCACGAATCCCACCGTCATGCAGCTTCCGATGGCCGACAGCAATTGTTCGTGGGCGCTGGCGGCCACGTCGGTGGCGGTCAGGTCGCCGGGTTCATCCATGTCCACCTGGTGGTTCCGCATATAAGCCCGGGCCCGCATTCCGCCCTGCCACGCAATCCTGGACTTCCAGGGGCCGGTGACGGCGTTGAATACATCCGGGTCCCTGAATGAGTCCAGCACCTGGGTCAACTTTTCCCGGGGCAGACCGTTGAGATCGCGTTCTTCTTCAACCATTTCTTACTCCTGCTCGTCCTGTCTTTCCAATTCAACCCTGTCTCGGCTTATCCGGGGAAGGACCCTTAACCAAACTGTTTGCGCAGTTCCTGGGCCGCCTCGCCGATTACCCTCATCTTGTGGAAGGCGCCCTCGGAGGTGTTGATGTTCCTTTCCGCGAATGTGCCAAACCCGCAGTCGGGATTCAGGTAAATCTTGTCCGCGTCAAAATACTGGAGCATCTCCTTGACCCGGTCCACTATCTGGTCCGGCGATTCCAGTTCATCGGTACGGGGGTTCACGACACCCAACCCGATTTCCTTCTCGTTGGCGTATTCTTTGAAGACTTCCATCTCCCCGGCGCGGGGCGTGGCGCATTCCAGCACCAGTTGGTCAATGTTCATCTGCACCAAGTAGGGCAGCAGCGGGCCATAATTGCCCGTGAGCAGCACCTCTTCCTTGCGGCTCCAGTTGCCACGGCACACATGGACGCCCAGCTTCACACCTTCAATACCCTCCGCCACTTCGTTCATCATCCGCAGGGCGAACTCAAGCTCGGTAGTCGGGTCCCGGCGCTGCGGCAGCGACGCGCACATGAAGGTCTCGCTGGACTCCTCACCCAGCACCACCTGGGTCAGGATGGGCTCGTCATACTGGATGAAATCGGCGCCCATGTCACGCAGCCTAATGGTCTCTTCCCGCAGAATCTCAACCACGTCCCGGGCCAGGTCTTCCGGGGAAGGGTAGATTTTGTCGGAAAGACCCTCAAACCAGCTGGAACGGGTGAGCATATAGGGTCCCGGTATGGGAATCTTGATGGGCTTGTCGGTGTGGCTCTTCAGGAAGGCCAGTTCGTCCAGGGACAGACCTTCCCTGGTCAATATTCTGTCAACAACGATTGGACTCTTGATGGCGAAGGCCGGCACGTCCAGGGCCCGCAATTGCTCTTCCAGCCGCGCCCTGTCCCTGGCGTAGTCCAGCAGTTCGGACACCTTCATCAGCTGCATTCCGGCTATTTTGCCAACCACGTAAGAGTAAAAGTTGTCGCGCCGCTGCTCGCCGTCGCTGATGATGTCCGTCCCCGCCTCTTCCTGTTCCCTCAGGGCCTGCAGCACCGCCTTGTCCGCCACGGCGCTGAACTCGTCCTCGGAAATCTCGTCAGCCTGCCGGCGTCTCAGGGCTTGAATCAATTCCGGCGGCCTGGGCCAGCTGCCTACAACAGTTACCGGAAACAGGGGAATGTCTGCCATTTTTCCTCCAATTAGTTCGCGATTGACAATTAAGGGT
>JAJEIA010000163.1 GCA_022823505.1 Dehalococcoidia bacterium | reverse complement strand
TCGAGCCAACACACTTACCGTCTCGCCCAAGTTATGCGCATAGCTGTGCGCAATCTCTCGGACACCGTGCCCAGCATACAGTGTACGCGCGGCCTCAATGATGTCGAGAGTAGGACGATAGGATGAACTGAGCCACGCCCCGGGGTCAATGGGTTGAAAAGGGTTATTGTCCGGGAGGGTTTCTTGCTCGCTCCTCCGAAGCCATTGCGTCAAGTCGTAACCGTTAGAGCGAACCACTTCGCTTACCCCGGACGCAATCCTGAAATCCACTGGATAGTCCGATTGGGCGGCACCAGTAGCGCACAAAATTGGCACTATCCGTCGGCCGTGCGACCCGGCGTGAAAGTCTCGCAAGTCTAAGGCGTAATCCTTGCTCTGCTTACGAGAAGCTGCATCATACCGTTCGGCGTGGATCTTTAGCTCAACCACATAAATGGTCGTTTCGCTCAACAGGATGAGATCAGGCCTACGCGATCGGCGCGGGATCTCGTATTCCAAGATGATGAACCAGTTGCCGAACTCCTGCTCGGTGAATTGGCGTTTGAGCAACTGGATCTCCGTACGCCAAGCTTCGAATTGCTCGTTTTCTGGGGTGCCAACCCCAGTCGACGCAACACCGGACTGCAACTTGCCAATCAGCGCATCCTCGCTTTCGACTATGAACTCCTTCACATAGTCAGCATATCCATAAGCCATGTTGCCTCCTACGTAAACGGCGTAGGCATCATGCCCACCGGCATCTCAATCAGACTGGGAGCGTCGGCGGCCAGGGCTTCGCGGAGGGCTGACTCCAGCGCCTCCGAGCCCTCAGTGCGGACGCCGTAAGGTTCGGCCAGCTTGACGAAGTTGGGGCTATGTAGATCGGCGCCCACCATACGGCCTCTGAACTGGTCGGCCAAGACGTTGCTTGTAGTCACAGGGAGTGGACATTACAAGGCGACGCAAAACACGGTCAGCGGCAGGCCCAGTTCGGCGCGAACTTCCATGCAGAGCTCGATGGCTTCCCGGATGTTGGCCAGCGCTTCGTCCTTCGTATCGCCCTGGCTTACGCAGCCCGGAATGGACGGGCATTCCACGATCCAGACGCCATCCTCATCCCGGTCGATGGTCACCGTGAGTTTCATGGCTCAATCCTCCCTGCGCCGGGTCAATCGCCTACGTAAACGGCGTTGGCATCATGCCCACCGGGACTTCGATGAGGCTGGGCGCGTCGGCGGCCAAGGCTTCGCGGAGGGCTGACTCCAGTGCTTCGGGGCCCTCGGCGCGGGCGGCGCGGACGCCATAGGCCTCCGCCAGCTTGACGAAGTCGGGGTTGTGCAGCTCGGCGCCCACCGCACGGCCGTTGAACTGGTTCACCTGGTCGCGCAGCACGTTGCCGTAGGCGTTGTCGTTGAACACCACCGCCACCGCATTGATGCCGTGCTGCACCGCTGTGGCCAGCTCCTGAGAGTTGAACAGGAACCCGCCGTCGCCGCACAGGGCCACCACCGGCCGGTCCGGCTGGGCCACCTTGGCTCCCAGCGCGGTGGGGTAGGCGTAGCCCAGGTTGCCGGAATAGCTGGAGGTGATGAAGGTGCGCGGCTCGTAGGTGGGCCAGAAGGCGCGGGCGTAGTAGCCCAGCTGGGTCATGCCCGACACCAGGATGCCGTCCTCCGGCACCGCCGAACGCACGGCCTGCAGATACGACTCCTGGGGTTCCGGACGCAGCGCCGACTCCTTGCGACGCTGCCGCAGGGCCTCGGTCTCGGCGGCAAAGGACGGGCGGGAGCCCAGGTCGATGGTCTCGGCCAGCCTGGCGTCCACCTGCTCCATAACGGTGCGGGCGTCGCCGGCGACCCCGTAGGTGTTCTCCCAGTTGCGGCCCAACTCGTCGGGGTCAATGTCGATCTGCACCACGCGCTGGCCGTCCAGCCACATGGGGAAGGCCATGCGGCTGCCCACGCCCAGGATGACGTCGAAGTGCGGCTCTTCTTTCGCCACGGGGTCGTTGCGGAGACGCAGCGCGCCCAACGCTAGGGGATGCCGGTCGTCGATGACGCCCTTGCCCTCGGCGGTGGTGATCACCGGCGCCTGCAACCGCTCGGCCAGACGCACCAGCACGTCGGATCCCTCTGACGATATGACGCCGCCGCCGGCCCAGATCAGGGGACGCCGCGCGCCGGCGAGGATCCGCGCCGCCTCGGCCACCTGCTCATCGGATGCGGCGGGACGCGGGTAGCCCTCGGCCTCGATCAGCGTCACCTCTTTTTGCTCGGCCATGGTCTCCGGCGGCATCTCGATCTCCACGGGGCGAGGCCGGCCGGTGGTCAGCTGCCGGAAGGCTTCGTGAACGGCCTCGGGCGCCTCCTCGGCGGTCATCATGCGGCGCACGTACTTGGTGATCGGACGGATGCAGTCCTGCTGGTCGTTGACCTCGTGCAGGATGCCCCGGTCCGCGCCGATCAGGTCGCGCTCGATCTGACCCGACACCACCAGCACCGGCGACGACGCCGAGTAGGCGGTGCTGATGGCCGCCGACGCGTTGAGCAGGCCGGGTCCCGGCACCATCAGCGCGGTGCCCACGCCGCCGCTGGCCCGGGCATAGCCGTCGGCCATGTACGCCGTGGCCTGCTCGTGCCGCGTGGTGATGAGCCGGATGCCCGGCACGTCGTTCAGCGCGTCCAGCGCGTGGTAGAGCTGCACCCCGGGCAACCCGAAGATGACGCGCACCCCCTCCAGGTACAACGAGCGCATGAGAGCCTGGCCGCCGGTCATGGTGGGCATGATGAAACCTTCCTGAATGAGTTGGTTGTCTTGACGAAACTGCGGCCCGCGCAAACGGGCCGGCCTACGATAGCACAGCGCCCCCGGCATGTCATTTGAGCCGCGACAGCCGTTCTCCCGACGGCACCCGTTTGCCCGGCAATACCAGGGCGTCCAGCAACTTACGCGCGGCCAACGCCACGTCGTCAACCGCCTGCTCGAAGGCTGCGGCGTTGGCCCGGGACGGCTGCCGGTATCCGCTGACCTTGCGTACGAACTGCAGCGCCGCTTCCCGGACCTCAATGTCGGTTGCCGGCGCTTCCGCCCGGCGCAGCGTCTTGATGCTTCGGCACATTCGATTGTCTCCCGCGATCGGCGTCGGTGATTGCCGCGTTGATTTAGCCTATGTTACCCTGCGGCGACATCAAACTGTCGCGCTCCGGACCGCCCATGATCACGTTCAACTGCACCATCCAGGAGGGGATAGTTCCCGAAGACCTCAGGCCTCGCCTGGCTTCGGAACTTGCCCGCATCACCACCGGTTTCGTCGGCGGCAATCCCGATGAAGTGTCCGTGAACTGGATCGAGATACCCCACGGCTTTGGCTTTCGCGGCGGCCGGCTGTCCACCACTTCGGCCGTGCGCGGCGAGATCCCGCCCGGCCTGCGGCAGGAAACCCGCGTGGAGCTCATGAAGTCCATCCAGGACATGTGGATGGACATCACCGGCTGCACCACCGACGAACTGGTCGTGTCGGCCCGCGACCGGCGCGACGACTAACCGCAGAAAATCGGCACAAGGAGCAGACCATGCCGCACTATCGCTGTTTCATCCCGCAGGACGCCCTGTCATTCGACCAGAGGCAGGAGATCGCCCTGGCGTTCACCGACATCCACTGCGGTTCCACCGGCGCGCCGCGCAGCTTCGTGTCGGTCACCTTCCTGGAAACTCCCGAGGGCCAGACCCACGAGCACGGCGAGGGATATTACCTGGACGGCGGCAACCGCGCCGGCCGCTCCGAGGAAGTCAAGCAGCAGCTCCTGTCTGACCTGACCGAGGCCTTCGCGCGCGTCGCAAACGTTTCGCCCGATGACATCCCCGGCCGCATCACCGAGAACCCCGCCTCCTGGACCATGGAGGGCGGCTTCGTGCTCCCCGAGCCGGGCGAAGAGGGGCCAGAGTGGTACGCGGCTGCGGAAGCCGCCGCTGCCGCCGATTAGCATCGCTCCGGCAAACCCGTATTCGGACGGGGGCAGGGCTGGCACCTGCCCCCTATTCGTGTGTGAAGGTCGGGCCCGCGTGGGCTGAGGCATGGACGTGTCGACTTCGCCCACGTTGTACATCCTCGCGGTCACGCTCGTCGTAATCATGGTAGCGACGGTCTGGTTTCTGCCGTCGTCGTCATCGACCCAAACGGCCAATGCTCCCCTGCCCTGCCCAAACGTGCCTGAGAATGACGCATTGAGGATGGACGCTCAATACTACGCCAGGGATTTTGGCGTAAGTGTCGAGGAAGCCGTGTGCCGCCTGGCACTGCAGGGCGAGGTTGGACCGCTGGGTCCGGCCCTCCGGTCAGGAGAACCTGACACCTACGGCGGATTGTGGATCCACCACGAACCGGATTTTGGCGTGACCGTGTTGTTCACCGAAAACCCCGAAGCCACCCTGGCGCCCTATGTGGTTGACCATCCCCTGGAGGGGATCATCAAGGCCCGCAAGGCTGAGGCGTCGCTGCGGTACCTGGAACAGGCCCAGCAGCGGGCGCACGCCCTTGCCAACTCCACCGGCATCACGGTCGAATCGGGCATCAACGTGCCCGAAAACCGCGTGGAACTGTATGTGATAGACGTGAGGGGTCTGACCAGGGCTCTGAAGGACGCCGGTTCTCGGCTGCCCGATCACGTGAAGATCATCCAGGTCGACCAGCACAGTTCGCCCGGCTGAACCGGGGACGCAAGTCCTACCGCCTTCGTTGCTCCGTCAAATGCAGTTGTTCCCGGGCGAATAAGGAAATCCAGTTGTCCAAGACCATCCTGTTTCTGCTGCTTGTGGCTGGACTGTTGGCGTTGGCGTGCGGCCGCCCGGCAGCGCCGTCGCCGGAGGACCCTGCCCTGACGCTGCCGGCTCCGCTGCCTACGCGTGAGCCGACCGCGGCCGCCACGGTCGCCCCAACTGCCCTCAGCCCTGCGCCCGTCGCGGAGCCCACCGCCGTCACCTACGACTCCAACCGCACCATGTTCGGCATCTGGCACGGGCTGGACCACCCCTCGGAGGCGACTCTCGCGGCGCTGGCGGACACGGAGGAGTACGGCGACAAGTCCCAGGTGGTGGTCATCCTTGAGGCGCTCAAGTTTTTCCGAAATCGGGACACGCTCCGGCAGGGGATAGATACTCTGGCGGCCCTCACCGGCCAGGACTTCGATTTCGACCGCCGCCTGTGGCGGGAGTGGGTCGGGCCTCGCATGGACGAATACGCCCCGCCTTCGGAATACCCGCGCTGGAAGGTGGACTCGCTCGCGCTGATCGACCCGGCCATTGGCGCCATACTGGAACCGGGCATCACCCGTTCGCGGGTGGACCTGACCGAGGTGGTCTGGGGCGGCGTGCGCCTGGACGGCATCCCGCCGTTGGAGCAGCCACCGCACATCCTGCCGGAGCAGGCGACCTGGCTGTGGCCGGGCGACCGGGTGTTTGGCGTGTCAATCAACGGTGAGCACCGCGCGTATCCCCTGCGCATTATGAACGCCCACGAACTGGCCAACGACGTGTTGGGGGGCGAACCGATCTCGCTGGTGTATTGAACCCTCTGCGGCACCGGAATCGTGTATTCCGGCATCGTCAACGGAGAAGCGACCACCTTCGGCACCTCCGGCCTCCTCTACCGCAGCAACAAGGTGATGTACGACCGCGCCACCCGTTCGCTGTGGAACCAGTTCATCGGCGAGCCGGTGATCGGCCCCCTCGCGGACTCCGGCATCAAGCAGCCCTTCTTCCCCTCGGTGGTGACCACCTGGGAGGAGTGGCTGGCCGAGCATCCGGACACCACCGTGCTGGACCGGTACACCAACGTATACCCGCCCGATTTTTACGTCCCCGAGAACGACCCGAGGGCGATCTACTACGACTATTTCACGTCCGACGAGGTCATGTTCCCGGTGTGGAACCGGGACGTCACGTTCGAGCCGAAGGCTATTGTGGTGGGGCTTTCCATCGGCGACAGCGCCAAGGCCTACGGCGTAACCGACCTGCAGGAAGTGCGGTTGATCAACGACACCGTGGGAGGTCTGAACGTGGTGGTGGTGGCATCTCCCGAATCGCGGGCCGGCCGCATCTACGAGCGCGGCGACACGGTATTTGCATTGCCAGCGTCGGATGATCCTGGCAAGCCACCGTCCACCCTGGTGGACGAAACGGGCGCCGCCTGGCGCGTGACGGAATCCGGATTGGTGAGCGAAGCCGACCCGGACGGAGTGCTCCCCCGTGTTCCCAGCCTGACCTCCTTCTGGTTCGGCTGGTTCCAGTACCACCCCGACACGAGGGTCTACCAGCCTGAGCCGTGAGGCGTGGCGGAACCGGCGCCTGGCGGGCCGTGCTATAATTTTGTCCCGCCCTTCGGATCCCTGTAAGGTCCAGGCATGTTCCACACGTGCGGACAACCGCGGAGAGGTGCCAGAGTGGACGAATGGGCGCGACTGGAAATCGCGTAGGGGTTTACGCCTCTCGCGGGTTCGAATCCCGCCCTCTCCGCCATATTAACATCGTAGAACCCCAGCAGAACCGGCCGTTTTCTACTCAAATCAAGTAGGGAACGGCCTTTTTTGTGTCCAGGGATGTCCCGCAAAATCCAGGGCCATCCAACAAAAATGTGGTTATAGTTTTGGTATAGCCGGGAACCGGACCTCATGACCTCGAAAAGCAAACGAAACGCCCTTTCCGCGGTCTTCGTCCAATCGGTCCATGAAACTGGTACCTACTCGGACGGCGGTGGCCTCAATCTCCGGGTGGAGAAATCCGGGGCCAAGTATTGGTTTCAACGGGTCACCATAGACCGGAAGCGGCGCAATGTGGGCCTCGGTGGCTATCCTACGGTTTCGCTGGCGGAAGCGCGCAAAGCCGCTTTGCTCAATGCCCGGATGATCCGAGAGGGCCGAGACCCTTTGGCGGAGAAGAGGGAAGCGATCGCGGCTCGCCAGAGACCACCGACGCCGACATTTGCCGAAGCGGCCGCAACCGTAATCGAAATGCGGCGACCGACCTGGTCCAACTCGAAGCATGCCGCCCAATGGAGCAGCACGCTCGAGACCTACGCGTTCCCCCAAATAGGATCCAAGCTGGTCACCGACATCACCAGCGCGGATATTTTGGCGGTCCTGACCCCGATTTGGGCGGAGAAGCCGGAGACGGCGAGCCGAGTGAGGCAGCGCATGGAGACGGCGCTGGACTGGGCGGTTGCCCAGGGTTACCGTATTGACAACCCCGCCAATCGTTCAATCACCAAGGTGCTGCCCAGGATGCCGCGAACCAAGCGACACCATCCGGCGTTGCATTACAGCGCTGTTCCGCAAGCGCTGGAACTGGTGGGAACGTCGACCTCCCGCACGACCACCAAATTGGCATTCGAGTTCCTGGTTTTGACGGCCGCGCGCAGCGAGGAGGTCAGGTTCGCCACATGGGATGAAATAGATTGGGATGAACGGAAATGGACGGTGCCAGTCGGGCACATGAAATCGCGCCGCGAGCATAAGGCGCCTTTGTCGAAAAGGTCCTTGGAGGTTCTGCGGTTGGCAGAAGAGTTGTCCGATGGGCCTAGCGGTTTGGTGTTCCCAGGTCGGCGCGGAAAGCCGTTGTCCGACATGGTGTTTACGTCCATGTTGAGGAGGCTTAAAATTCCGGCCGTTGCCCATGGGTTCCGCAGCAGCTTCAAGGACTGGTGCATGGAGGGCACCGATGCCAGGTGGGAGGCGAGTGAAACGGCGCTGGCGCACAATCTGGGTAATTCGACCGAGCAGGCGTATGCGCGGACCGACATGTTTGAACCACGCCGGGAACTGATGGAAATGTGGGCAGATTTCGTAGCAGGCTGAAATCACCTAACAGAACACTCATGTGTTCACGGACTGCTGACCGCCCAATCGAAGACGTTGCACCTCAAACGAGCTTCTTTGACGACGGCAACGTCGGAGTCGGCACTGCTGCAAGTTATGCTGCTATTGCGGTACTGGTGCCCTTACCGATAGGCCGATGCCATTGGCTACTGGCGGTTGGGTGCGGTTATAAAGGGAACGATCCAGCGGTAAACAACAGATTTTGTTGCTTTGGATCGTAACGGTGGGGTGCTTGCTGAAGTCGTTAAGTGTAATGCCAGTCCGACTGCATTCAGACGGCAACTTCCAGAACTTGACAACGCTTCGAGTTCACCTTATCATGCACACAACATTACGTGTGGAGGTCGCCTTCTCGGTAGCGCGCCTTGTGGTTTCGTCAACCGACGTGCATTTAAGCACGTGAACAGACCGTTGAACAACGAGAGATTGTGGCATGTCGCCACATCTGGCGCGAGCATCAGTTAATGCTATGAGAACGGCAGCCTGAGCCTCCTGGGCATGGCGCCCACTACGAAAGTTGCCCGACCCCTAAAGGGTTAGGCGGGCAACTAATGTCGTTCCCCTTTTCAGGGACGATGATGGCCTTCCCGGCAAATTGATTTGCCTCCGTCGGCATAGCCGCGGATTCGTCACACCGGCGCGTTGTCCGATCTCGGCGACCTCCTCTATTGAGGAGGCTCGATAATGCATGCATCCATTGAGGATTGCAGGCTGCTACGGAAATCGGAAGTTTTGCGGATCTGCGCCCTATCCCGGTCTGGCCTTTACGCGAAAATCAAAGCGGGCGAATTCCCGCGGCCTGTCCAGCTGGGCCCGCGATCCGTCGCGTGGCGGGAGAAGGAAATCCGGGGTTGGATCGAGTCCCGCCCGCCGTCAGTGGACAACCCACCGATTGGCGTATGAGCCCGGTCGCTGACGAACCTTTTCGTCAGCCCTAGCAAGCGCCTGAACTCTCGACCGGCGTGCGCCTCCGCGGTAGCCGTAAGGCAACGTGTTCCCCGCCGCTGCCAAATATGAAGCCGAGCGCGCGGCGCAGCCATCGGGATGCCCCGTTTCAAGGATATGTCGTTCTGGGCATTGCACCGGGGAAGAGGTTCAAAGGTGCGCCCGTTGCTACCTGATGCGAGGGACTGATCATGAGCATGGACGGAGGGGCCCACAACCAATTGGCGTTCACCTCTATGGCGATCACCTCGGATCGAGACCGTGAGGAAGCTCCAGACACCGTGGTTTCATATCCGACCGTTAAGGCGGGCATGAATGGGGCCCGGTATTCCGATTGCCTGAATCAACACTTCCTCAGTCAGATCCTGGGTACCCGGGATCAGGTCACTCTGCAGCGCCTGAGGGCGGCTATGCAGGTGCAACAGGTGGCGGACCGGGCACTCGGGATCGCTACCGTCGTAGACGTGCAAACCCTCGATGGCGCAGTTTTGTGGGACTGGGACAGGTATGTCATCGCCCGCGAGCTTGGCATGGAAGTGAGGGTCATCCGGTTCGAGGGCAGTGACCCGGTCAGTTATCTGTGTGCGCAAAGTTTGCACGAGCGGCACAGCAGTCAAAGTTTGAAGGCGTTGGTCGTGGTGGCGATGTGCCAATGGGCGCCACGAGGCCGGCCCAGAAAATCCACGATATGCGTGGATTTTCCGGAAGCTGCCTTTTCCAACCGCACGGTGGAAGTGATGGCCGAGATGGCCGGTGTCGGCACCACGTCGATCAGCCAGGCTAAAGTGTTGTACTCTTTCGGGCTGGCCGACCTAGTTTTGGCTGGCCAAATGCGGTTCCACGACGCCTACAGGCGGGCCCGAAGGGTGCGCGAAATCGGATTGGAGAATGCGGTGGCGGCAGGAGAGATCTCTTTTGAAGACGCATACCAGCAAGCGATGGTGTCCGCACCAGCTCCAGAGCAGGAGCCGGCGAGGAAAATAACATCCGCCCAAGGGTTGCTGACACAGGTGCGGGAATTGGAGCGGTGCAACGATAAGCTCAGGCGAAAAGTCGGTCTCCTGGAATCCGAAAACGCCCGGCTCAAATCACGACTGCAATCTTAGGACTGGCAACCTCCCCTGGGTCCGGTCTCGGTATTGACCATTTTGCTTGCCGCGCCAAATATTGCACCACCTAGACTGCTAAGTCCATGTCGCTATTGTGCAAATCAACTAATGGCTGGCCCGTGGGACGGGAATATACGGCCATGATCAACTCTTTGGCCGATACGTTCGTCGGAAGCGCGCTGACCGCTCCCTTGGCTTTGCCGATGGTGGCCTCGTCGGTGTTCGGCGCATTGGCATACGCGTGGGCCGGCATACCGCCGGGCCAGTTCGTGCTGGCCTATCTGAGCGAATGTGCCACTGCACTGTCAGGAATAGGCCCGGCGTTGTGGACCGCGGGTTTCTTCGTCGCATGCCTCCTCGGCGGCGCCCGATCCGGCCTGCCGTTTGTACAACCCCATGATGCGCTGGAGAGCGGCGGCGTTGCTCGATATTCTCGCACGGCCTCGATATGGATTGGGGGCGATCACGCACCGTATAGGGTTCTGCATGGGCTCACCCGGGCGTGTATGTCGCTAATCCCCGTTCACGGGACCCACGGGAAAACCCCCGGCGACCTGGCCGGCTCGACTCCTCGTCTGGAATAGCCCGTTCCTGTTTCTCTGCGTGCCGCTGTGCCGCAGCAGCGGCGACGCTGAAACGCCCTTTGAGACCCAACGACTGGGGTTGGGCTCCACGGTGCGACTTCCACTTCCAACGCCGGCAGCAGTTGGGCAGACGCAACGGCGCAGGGCCCAATGAGATGTGCCGCATCGTCGAGGATAAGGGTCATGATCAGTCAGGAAAGGTTGGCCGAGCTTCAACAGGTCATTCAAGCGAGCGTGAGGAATACAATTTTCTGGTGGTTGATGCACGTGCCGTATGCCAGCATCAACGATCTGGCAAGGCTATCCGGCTGCGGTTACCAGCAGATCCGCTCGGAATTTGTCCGAATGCGCCGCGAGCAACTGGCGTTCGCCGTCAAGGTCGGTTGGCATCGCCGAATCCAGGAGCGCCTCGGCCTCGCCCGGGAGGGTGTGCATCAGGCCAGCGAGCTGTTCCTGAACGGAGACATCCCTTGGCCGGTGACCGAAGACGGGCACCGGCACATGCTGGACCGTTTGCCGATCCTGGAAATCATCAACGAACTAGCGCCTGCTCTGCGCGGGCAGTGGCTGGCTCAACTCAACAAACATGAGGGCGACGAAAGCCTGGCATCCGGTCTGGCATTAGCGCTGGGTGGATTGAGGCTGAGCCAATTGCATTGGGTGTGGCAGGGACGCCCGGTGGCAGTGGGCCGCTACAACTTGGGCGCCGAGATTCCGTTCGTTTACGTAGACCGCCAGGCCACCGGCGGATTCGTAGCTGAACAGGACCGGCTTCGCTTTGCCGGGATGTCAACTCCTGACGACGATCCTGCGGGCCGATCACTACACCCGCAACATTGGGTGATCATATGCGACGGCCCTATCGCCGAGGCGTTGGCTCGGCGCCGGTTATACCCTGACGAGCCTCGCATTTTCGTGCAGTCAACGAACGGGAATTGGGCAGCGGCGTTTCCTCCAGGTCTCAGCCGGGTCACGGGTTCGCCTTTGATACCTCCCCCAGGTCCAACGACCTTGGGACATCCAGAGCGGATGATGGATTGGGTAAGAGATGACGATTCGATGCTGATCTACCGCGACCGCCTCGCGGGCCGGCTGTTCTCTCTGGCCGAGGACAGTCGCGCCGCCCTGCCCACCGACGCCGCACGAATATGGAAAGTGTCGGGCGCAGCCATCAAAGACGCCGTAAAGCGGTTGGTTGACGCCGAACTGTGCTTCCGCGGCCCCGATGGATTGCAGTTGACACATTCGGGCGTGTTGGTTGTTGCTCGCCGCTCGGGACTGCACCACCAGACCCTCCTGGGCCGGTATGGAATGCTGGGAGACAGGCGACGCATCACCAGAAACGAACGACTGCACCGCCGTGCTCTGAGCTTGTTAAAGACGAGGCTGGCCGGTCAGGATTTGTTCCTGGAGCTGGGTGACCGATTGGAATTCAATCCGGGGGAAGCGCCGTCCCATTTTCCTGACGCATGGATCCATATCGAGACGCCGGACGGATGCGGCCAGCTGCACGCAGTCGAGATCGAGGGTCCTCGACCCCATTCGGACCGCGCCGAACTCCGGCTCCAACCCTACCTGGAAGCTCATAAATTTGGGGCGCCCCAACCGCTGCTGATGGTGTTCCTAACGCGGGAGAGCGAGGAGTATTGCATGCGGCGATTCCCCAGGGTATGGGCATTGACCACCACCATCGACGAGGCATTGCAAGGACCCGACCGAGGTGAGGGGTCCGTGTGGCGCTACGGTGGCAGCGCGGTCGACATCCACCATCTGCTCACGGTTGAGCCGGAAGACCCGATCCCTCAAAGGGGGCTGGTTGACAGGTTTCGCCACTGGTGGGGCGGAAGCGAAAGGTGACCGCGTGGACCGGCACGCATCCGATCCGATCCCTCATTGCGGGATAATTTCCATGGTTACGGACGCTGGCTTTGTGCTTGAAAAAAGGGGCGAAAATTCCCAATTGTCGCGTGTCCCGGTTACGGATTTGAACCTCCGCGGCCTGTCCCACCGAGCCCCCGGGCGGTTGGAAGAGGCCGTCGGGAGAAACCATGGCGAAACTAAGCCAAACTCGACGGTCCGAAAACCCCAACTGAACATCGCTTTCGGAAGAACCCTGGGTTGGGGGGCGGCCGCTCAACCGCCGGACGCATCCTGCCTGAATACGCCAATCGCCGTCCTCATGCGCCGCGGGCCGGCTGGCGCAGCGGTTCCGGCATTGATTTCGGACTTCAGTCAGAACAATCATCGCTCAAAAACCGGATGAAAAATATTGATTTCTTCGTCGTCTTGTCCGGAAAACTCCAATGGCGCGGCCGCCCGCTGGGGCCGCGACCCCAGAAATCGGCGATTCAGGGGATGGATTTTATAAAACTGCCAAATGCTGAAGTTGCATCCTCAATGTCAAATGGGCACTGAAAAAGGATGAAATTTTTGCCGTACACGCTCCAACCCCGCAGTCCCGTGCAACGCCGCCACAGCGGGGGGGTTAATACACCGGAGGGCATGGACAACCGACTGGCTCTGACGGACAACTCTTCAATGAACCGATAAGGGGATCAAAAAGATGATACTGCGACATCCGGGTGGACCTGCCCGCTTGACTCCGCAAGAAGAATGGGTGATGAGGACCTGTTTGGACGCTCCCTACTCCAGCCTGCCGGATTTGGTCGGTCGGGGGGCTTACAAGCGCCGGGAAGTGGATCAGGCGATTCGTCTGCTCCAGTCGAAAGGCTATCTGACTGGGAGGAAAATAGGAAACACCCTGCCGGCGGTGGAGCGCTATTGGGTGGCCGAGCTGGGACATCGCTACCGGCGCCACTGGTTCGAGGACGACGAAATCCCGTGGGCAAGCTATGCCGACGGATTGGAAATGCTGGAGCAGCGATTCCCCTCGGTGGAGCAAACATATCGTTGTTTGTCGGCGATCATCGGGGAAGGGGGAGCCAACCGGGTGCTTCGCTTACGGTGGCTGCGAGGCGCATCCATCCACGCCGTAGCTGAACTAGATGGGGGACGCTGGGTGATGTTCATTTGGGCGGGAATCTGGGCCGACCCAAAAACCGTCGCAGACAAATGGCAATACAGATTCCGGGAACTCGATCACTACAGTCCGGCCGCGATCCACGACGAGCGGACCGGTGTATCCGACGTTGATCACACGGTCCAACCCTCTGCGGTGGTCGTGGTGGCCATCGACGAATGGGCAGCGCAGGTGGTCGTGAACGAATTGGCGCCTCGGCTGGGACGCCTGGCGCTGCGCGTGTTCACGCCGGACGCTGTACTTTCCGGAGAGCCCGTGTTGCTGCCCTCCCCGGATAAATTGACCGAGCCTCCACGCCGGAGCAACCGGCGACCGAAACTTCCATCCGCCACCCCCTCGCTTATGCCCATCTCCGATAAGCCAACCTTCACCGTGTTTACCACCATCGAGCAGTGGGCCGGAATCCGAGTCAGCCAAATAGCCGAGATGCTTGGAGACTGGACCGGGAACGTGGCGCCCATCGTAGAGCGCCTCAGCGGAAAGGAGCCACCAAAACAGGGTCGCCGCGCCAGGTCCAAGAGCAAAGCGGGCGTCGATCCAGGAGAGAAAAAGCCGCCGCCACTGGTCCTTGAGTTCGATGGCATGCACTGCCTGTCGTTTGATGGCCTGAAACAGGCTGCCCGGCGCGACCGGATTTCGCCTCAAAAAACCCGCGCCCGGTTTGGTCATTTCCTGTCCGACGATGGCGCGTCCCGAGACCACTACTGGCGTCATGACGGGCGGGTTGCGTCCATTGCCGCCAGGATGAAACGGGCCGGTCTGCCGGTTGCTGACGCCCTTCGCCCTGCCCTCATCCTGCCGCTGGAGCGCGTAGCCAGCTCCGGCGCGTCTATCACGCTGCGGCGTAGCTGGCCAATCACGGCAGCCACCGCCGTTGCGTCCCCCTGCCCTGGCCAGTCCTCCCTGAGCGACAGGCCGGGCGCCCTCTGCCGCCACGCAGTTGCCCCCGGCGGGTAATTGAGCACGCGGTCACCTTTCGGGCCACCAGCGCCCACCTTTTCCCCAATCGTCCGTTTCCGCCAGCCCAATCCCTGGCCG
>JAJEIA010000157.1 GCA_022823505.1 Dehalococcoidia bacterium | reverse complement strand
TGTGGGCGTCGATGAAGCCGGGGAGGACCGTCTTGCCGGGTAGTTCGATGATTTTGGTGCTGGGTCCGATGAGCGTCTCCAGGTCGGAGTCGCTGCCCACGCCGATGAACCGGCCGTCGCGCATGGCAACCGCCGTGGCGCGGGGCCGGTTGGGGTCGATGGTGATGACGTTGGCGCGGCGGATGATGGTGTCGGCGTGGTAGCTGGCCATTGGTGTCTCCTGGAAGTCACTGCAGAACATCACTGCGCAGGATTGTTGGCGGCAACTATCTTTTCCAACGTTGGGATGATAGTGGGAAAGCTCACAGTTACCGCGTGCCAAAGTCCGTTTCTATCCATAGGGTCAGAGTCATGGGCAATCCTGTTCCTGAAATTCAGGAGGGATGCTCGCTCACGCTCCAACCGGCCATTCCAGAATTGTCGATTGCGGCGTGTAGTTTCGGCGGCAGTGCCTACGTTTTGAACAAGATGGGCCAATGCCAACTCAAAAATTCGGTCGTTGTCCAGGTCGGCTTGCTCGCGGTTGTGGGCCAGAGCGATGGCCTCACGGGCGTAGAGTAGCATAGCACGGGGGTAATCTTCAGGGTCAGTCAATCTGGGCATAGATAAGATCCGCCCGTTCCAGTTCGAACTGCCGCCGATCCTCCCAAATCTGTTCGGGCGTTATCAGAGACACGTTGTAGCCGGCGATGTCGGAAACCAATCGTTCCAATAAATGAATCTCCGTGCTCTGATCGGTATCGGAATCGAAGCGGACGATAGCGGTTCTTTCCGTCCCCGGGGGCATCCAGCCGCGTTGTGGCTCGGCTTGCCAAGCCAGCCAGACAATGCCGTGGCTTTCACAGAGTTGCTCCAGGGCGCTGGCCTCGTCCACGGAAGCGTGCCAGTGAATTTGCCCGGTGTCGGCAAAGTGGTCCAGCATTTTTGTAACGGCGTGGAAGGTAACGTATCCCGGTTCGCCGGTCCTGGCGCGCCAGTTGGCGTGAAGATGCTCAGGCTGGAACATTTCCGGCGCAGATTCGGCGTTAACTCCAATCCACTCCAAGGGGTGTTGCCCGACGGGAAATCTCATTGAGAGGTCCGCTTCTGTCTTTGCCCACTCGGAATTAACCTGATGGACAAAGTCCCATGCGGCATCGGGCAAGCTGTCATGCAGGTACGCGGCAAATAATGCCAAATACATATCTACCAGAGGTGGGCAAGTGCTGTCCGGGTCATTGATGCGTTCCATATAATTTTTGAGCAGCCAAATCCGTTCCGCCCTTGTCATTTCGTCCATAGCAACTCCGTCGGCGGCGGCGTAATTTTGCGCGAAGTGTTTCACCTGCAGTGGTAAAGCATACAACATTTCCTCTCTAGCCCTGGCAAGACGGCAGCAAGGAGGTTGGGCGCGGTGGTGACGGCGGCCAGGGACTGCCGGGGCAGGGTGGTCATGGGCGTTACCTCACTTGGCGGTGTAGCCGCCGTCGATAACCAGTTCGCTGCCGGTCATGAAGGACGATTCGTCGGACGCCAGGAACAGCGCGCCGTAGGATATGTCCTCGGTAGTGCCCACGCGGCCCAGCGGGATGTTGTCGATGCGGGCCTGGATCTCCTCAGGGGTCTGGTCGCCCATGCCCTCGCGGCGCATGTCGGTGTCGACGCTGCCCGGGTGGATGGAGTTGGCGCGGATGCTCTCGGAGGCGTACTGGATGGCGGTGGACTTGGTGAACAGGCGGACGGCGCCCTTGGTGGCGATGTAGGCCGGCGGGCCGATGGAGACCAGGCCGCTGATGGATGAGATGTTGATGATGCTGCCGCCGCCGGCCCGACGCATAGCTGGTATCACGGCCCTGGTGCCGAGGAACACACCCTTGGCGTTGATGTCCATGATGTTGTCCCAGTCGTCGGCGGTGGTCTCCTCGATGTCCTTGCGGAGGACGATGGCGGCGTTGTTGACGAGAATGTCCACCTTGCCGAACTGCTGCTCGGCGGTTTCGATGGCGCGCTGCCAGTCGTCCTCGCTGGTGACGTCCAGGTGGAGGTAGACGGCCTCGCCGCCAAGCTCGCGGATTTCCGCCTCCACCTGCATGCCCAGTTCATCGCGGATGTCGCCGATGACGACCTTTGCGCCCTCGCCGGCGAACATTTTGGCTTCGGTGGCGCCCTGCCCACGGGCGCCGCCGGTGATGACAGCAACCTTGCCTTCCAGCCTCATGGTGTAGCCTCCTGAAGTGTGTGTTCAAGCGCAGCAAGCAAGGCGTCGTCTCTCCGGTACAAAACTCCAAAAAGCGCCGATAGAGCAACGCACAGACCGGAAATCCCGACCAGCATCAACATCACGGCGACGTTGGCAAAGCTGATCAGGTCGCTGGGGTCGTTTTTCGCTGAACTGTTCCGCAAATCGGTGGATGTGCTGACCCGTTCCGAGGACGGATCAAAAACCTGACCTACGGCAAAGGTAAACGTCAAGGTGGCGACTGCCAAGCTGACCCCTAGCCAGAATCGGCACCAGTTCAGATTTCGTTCATACGACCTTTTCAGTCGTGATGCCTCAGCCGAGGTCATCGTTGCGGAACCAGAGCACAATGAATGTGTATCCGGCAACAACCGCGAAGACCAAGCTGGATACCCCGTAAATCATCAACGCCACCACGGCGTCACCCGCATTGGACCTGTACACCGCGTTGGCCAATTCGGTCCAGCCCCAAGTTCCCAGGATCAAGATCGCTACCAGCCCCAAAAAGAGAATGCTGACTCGCGTCACGCTCATCATTGACCTTCCAGACACCCGGTTGAACCAAACATCCGACTTGCCATCATCATACGGCAGAGGCACAACTCATGCCAATTCGGCCATCGCCCGTTCCGCGAACTCAGGCCGCACGATGCTCTCGTAAGGATGGGGTTCGCGGACGAGGCCGCCGGAGATGAGGGCGTCGCGCATGCGGTCGAAGCCGTGGCGGGTGATGGTCGGATCGGTGGCCCATACGCCGGCGTCCTTGTAGCGCTGGACGCCTTCGGCGAGGGTGCCGCGGTCGTACTCGGGGAACACTGGGGCGATGCGATCGGCCACGGCTTCGGCGGGGCTCTCGGCGACCCACCGCTGGGCGCGGGCGTAGCCGTTGACGAAACGCTGCACCGTGTCGGGGTTCTCGGCCAGATACGACGGCGTAACCGCGAAACTGCTGTAGCAGACGAAGCCGCTCTCGTAGCCCAGGGTCGCCGCGATGTGTCCGGAGCCCTCGTTGACCAGTTGCACCGCGAAGGGGTTGGGGACCTGCAGGTAGTCGGCGTCGCCGTTGCGGAAGCGGCCGAGCATTTCGTCGGCGGACAGGCCGCCCATCAGGTTTACGGTGGACGGGTCGACACCGTGCCAGCGCATGGCCGCCTGCAGAGTGGTATACGGTACCGGAGTGAAACCAACGGGGATGAGAGTGGATCCGGCCAACTCGGCCCAGCGCCAGCCATCGATGGGGCGCTTTGCTAGGAGGAAGAACCCGTCGCGCTGGTTGATTTCGGCGATGTGCAACGGCGGGTCGGCGCTGCCGGCGTCCAGATCCATGAAGCTGCGGCTGATGCCGCTCTGGGTGATGTCGATGTCGCCGGCCTTTAGGAGATCGGTGCTGGTCTGGCCGGCGGGAATGTGGGAGAAATCGACATCCAGCCCCTGATCGGTCAGGAAGCCACCCTCCACTGCGACGTAAATCGTGGTGTAAAACATGTTGCGGAACGCCACCCGCAGCCGGATCCGGTCACCGTTGGTTTGCTGACTCATTGCATTCTCCTGGCTTAGTTGTGTGCTCACGCCGGCACAGGCATTCGCAAGCCGCCGCCGGCCATCACGGCCACGCCGTCCTCGCTGACGTATTCGACCCGACCGCCCTCGAACTGCTCGTCGTAAAGCTGGGCGTAGAGGCCGCCCAGGGCCAGCAGCTCGAAATGGGTGCCCCGCTCCACAATGCGGCCGCGGTCGACGACAAAGATGACGTCGGCCGACATGATGGTGGAGAGGCGATGGGCGATGGCGATGGTAGTGCGGCCCTGCATGAGCGGTTCCAGAGCGGCCTGCACGTAGCGTTCGCTGGTGGTGTCGAGGGACGAAGTGGCCTCGTCCAATATGAGCAGGCGCGGGTCGTGCAGGATGACACGGGCAATGGACAGTCGCTGGCGTTCGCCGCCGGAGAGGCGGTAGCCGCGTTCGCCCACGACGGTGTCGTAGCCGTCGGGGAACTCCATGATGCGATCGTGGATATAGGCCGCTTTGGCGGCCTCGTGCAACCCCTGCTCACTGGCGGCCGGGTTGCCGTAAAGGAGGTTCTCGCGGATGGAGGCGTGGAATAGGTAGCTGTCCTGGGAAACGTAGCCGACGATGCGGGCCAGGCTCTCCAGCCGGATCTGCCGCACATCATTCCCGTCGATGCTAACGGAGCCCGATGTGGAGTCGTACAGGCGTGGGATCAGGTAGGAAATGGTGGTCTTGCCGGCGCCGCTGGGGCCGACCAGGGCCGCCAACTGGCCGGGTTTCACGTCCAGGTCAACCCCGTCCAGCGCCCAGAAAACCCGCCCGTCGTCCTCGATGTCGTATCCGTCGGCCAACAGGGTGGCGGGATGGTAGTTCATACGCACGTCCCGCAACGCCACCGAGCCGGCGACGCTCTCGATGGGCAGGTCCACGGCGTCGGGAGCATCCACGATGTCGGGCCGAATGTCCAGGTAGCCGAAGATGCGCTCGAAAAGGGCCAGGGACGATTGCAGTTCCACGGAGGTGCGGAGCAGGGTACTGATTGGGAAGTACAGGCGCGTCTGCAGCGTGGTGAAGGCGACGATGGTGCCGGCGGTGATGCCGGTCTGGCCGATGCCGCCGAAGAGAATGTAACCGGCCAGCACGTAGACCACCACTGGGGTCAGCGAGAAGAAGATCTGCATGCCGGCCCAAACCACCTGGCCGGTCATCTCGCGGCGGATTTCGAGGTCGGACAGGCGCACGTTCTGGTCGTGGAAGCGGGCCACCTCGCGGTTCTGGGCGCCGAAGAGGCGGGTGAGCATCACGCCGGACACCGACAGGGTCTCCTGGGTGATGGCGGTCATCTCGGCGGTAGACTCCTGGACGCGGGCCGAGGCGGCGCGGCGGCGTTTGCCCACCTTGTAGCTGAACACGGCGAAGATGGGGGTGATGCCGGCGGCGACCACGGTCAGTTCCCACGACAGCACGGCCATGGCGACCAGCGTGCTGATCAGGATAACCACGTTGGACAGGATGTTGCTGACGGTTCCGGTCACCACCACGCGGATGCCGGCCACGTCGTTGGAAACCCGGCTCTGGATCTCGCCGGTGCGCTGGGAGGTGAAGAAGCCCAGAGACAGGGTTTGGAGATGCGAGTACAGCCGGTCGCGGAGGTCGCGCATCACGCGCTGGCCCACCTGCTGGGTGAGCCAGGTCTGTAGGACGCCGAGGCCTCCCGTGACCACCACCACAGCAGACATGGCGGCGGCCAGGGTCCAGAGCAACGACAGGTTGGGGCCGCCCGCAGGGAAGAGGGCGGAGTCGAACACGACCCGGATCAGGATGGGGTTGACCACGCCGAGTCCGGCGGTGACCAGGATCAGCAGACCGATGGCGAGGACGCGGGGCCAATAGGGCTGGAACGCCAGGGCGATCCGCCGGTTGAGATGGGCTACCCGACGGCTGGGGCGGTCGCGGCTGGAGCTCGCGGACCTGCGAAAGCCGTGGGGCATGTTTTCACGAACCGGTCGCAACGCAGCCACCCATCACTGTGAGCAAAGGGCGGCAGTCTCGCGCTGATGACGAGACTGCCGCGTCGTTACGCTCCTTGCTATACCAATATACGACTGCGCATCACCCCATGACTTCCTTCAGCCGGCGGATGCCATCAATGTGGGCGTCCGGTGAGGTGGCTCCACGGACACCGGCCGCCACGTGCGTCGCGCCGATCTCCTCCCACGACTTCAGTTCGGTGAGCCAGTCCTCGGGGTTGTTGTCGGCGGTGATGGTGATGCGGCCCTCGAACCCGACTTCCGACGGGTCGCGGCCGGCGGCCTCAGCCTGGGCACGGATGCGACCCAGGATCGCCTGGCCGTTGGAGTCGGGCGCGAACATGGGGAAGTAGCCGTCGGCGAGGCGGCCGATGCGCCGGATGGCGGCGTTAGGCGGCGTCGGCGACGTGCTGCGGCCGGCGCCGATCCAGATGGGGATGGGTCGCTGCACCGGCAGGGGATTGATGCCGGCGTGGGTGATGTCGTGGTACTTGCCGTGGAAGTCGATCACGTCCTCGGTCCAAAGCTGGCGGAGCACCTCGATCTGCTCGTCGCAGCGGCTGCCCCGGGTGGCGAAGTCGACGCCCAGGGCCTCGTACTCCACGGAGTTCCAGCCCACGCCGATGCCGAGCCGGACCCGTCCGCCGGAGAGCACATCGACCTCGGCGGCCTGCTTGGCGACCAGGGCGGTCTGCCGCTGGGGCAGGATCAGGATGCCGGTGGTCAAACCGATTTTCTTGGTCACGGCGGCCAGGTAGGCCATCAGCGTGAACGGCTCGTGGATGTAGGACTCGTGGGTGTAGGGGAACTGCGGCACTTCCGGATGCTTCTCCGGCACCGCGCCGAGCACGTGGTCGAGGATGCGAACGTGGGAATATCCCAAGTCTTCAGCGGCCTGGATGTAATCGCGCAGCGCGCCAAAGTCGTCGCCGATCTCAACAATGGGAACCGAAACGCCAATCTCCATGGTGAACCTCCCGTTAAATGCAACAGCCCCGCCATCAGGACGATGGCCGGGGCCATTATAGCGGGTGGTGGGGAGCGTTTGGTGTTGGGGCTTCAGGTGGTGAAGGGATTGAGCAGTTCGGCGCCTAACCCCTGAACATGGGA
>JAJEIA010000070.1 GCA_022823505.1 Dehalococcoidia bacterium | reverse complement strand
GGTAGGGGAGGATCAGGACGGTGCTGCCCAGCCGGATCTCGTTGGTGCAGGCGGCCATGAACCCCAGCATGGTCATGGTCTCGAGGAATGGTTCGTCAGAGGGACGCTGGAACGCGCCGGTGGGGGTGTACGGGTATTGGGTGGTACCGCCTACTGGTAGGACGATGTGATCACCGGCCATCACCGACTCGAAGCCCAGTCGTTCCGCCCGTTCACAGAATTCGCGGATGCCCTCGGCGTCCGGCAGGCGTGGAATGCTGACACCTATTTTCATATGGAAAACTCCTGGCCGCAGGCTGATTTGATGGGAGATGGTCCCTAGCCTGAAGGCGGCGGAATTATAGCATCGCCGCAAAGCTCAGACCGTGCGGCAGAGCTGCCGTGAGAAACCCCGCTATGCGACGGCTTCGGTGTTCCTGCGCCACGTGATGGCCCCGGCGCATTTGGCGCAGGCGCGATTGTGCATCATGCGGCGCTGCAGCGTTTGGCGAAACCACTGTTGGCCGCAACCGCACTCGCCAACCCACTTGGGCGCCGAATGCTGGACCCGGTGGCAGCGCTCTCCGGCACAGCCGATCTCGCGCGCCTTGGCCTTCCACACCGCGTCATGGTTGTGTCGCGGGCCAACGATGGCGTGGGCGATCTCGTGGAGCATGGTGTCCTCGATCTCGGCGCGGGTGGCGGCGAGACAATAGCTGACCGACAGGTCGATGCGTCGCTCGGCGTATCGACAGACGCCAGCGCGGGAAGTGGCGAGGTCGAACCCAATCACCCACCCCGCGGGCAGGGTCCCGTCGGACTGGAACGTGGCCAGGAGGCGATGGCACAGGGTTTGGACTTCCCGCAGGTTGCACTCCGGCACTGGGGCATCATCCACAGACAGAATGGCGGAGTACGGGACCTTCCACTCGACGCCGGATTCGTCAACCGCATGAGCGCTGCGAACGCGGATCGAGGTGACGGTGGCCCGATGCTCGCGGCCGCCGGGTCCGGCGAAACGAATGATGCTGCGGGGCGGGCAGGCCGCGCCCGGGAAATCGGCGGTGATCGGTGTGTGACGTCGCTGGCTCATATTCGGATCGTGCGCACGGATTATAGTGCCCGCGGGAGCGTTCGCACCTCATTTGGATGAACTTTTGAAAAGTGTTCTTGCGCTCTTCCGGCGCGGTGCTATAATCGCACCTTAAGCAACGGTTACGATGCCCGTGACCGACACACAAATCCACGTTCCACGAGGAGGCGAGCTTCATGGAAAAGGGAGACACCATTATCAACATCGGGCCGGTGGACGTAGCGCTGTCCTACCGCAAGGAAATCATGCCTGACCAGGGTTTGATGGTCCAGGTGTTCGGCGACGTGGAAGGCCACGACACCGAGATCCTGCGGTTCGACTGCTTCGACCAGGACCCGCACTACCATTACGGGCCGGAGAACATGAACATCCGGCTGCACATGGACAAGACCACCGTTGGCACGCCGTTGGGCTGGACGTTGAAGAACATCCGGACCAACCTGCCCGCCATGGTCCGCCGAGCCGGCTATGACGAACTGGCGTCCGCGGTCGAGATGAACGGCATCGACGAGAACAAGATGGACGAGGTCGAGGCGTGCGCATTGGGTAAGGCCCGCGACGAGCGGCGCACCGTCACGCACTTCCGCGGCGACCACATCTACGAGGCCGGCAACATCCGCTTCGGCGTCGAGTTCCGCGACAACATCGGTGCGGCCAACGACCGCGGCGTGGCCATCCACGTGCTGACCGATCACCTGGGGCAGGAGTTCGAGCTGCTGGCCTTCGACTGCTTCGAGATCGCGCCGCACTACCACTATGGCCCGCGCAACCAGGACGTACGGATTTACTGGGACGTGACCACCAGCGGCAACACCCTGGCCTGGACGCTTGACCAGTTCAAGTCCGGCAACCTGGCCAGCATGATCGACCGCGCCGGCTATCCCACCGTGGCCGCCAACGTCGACAATGACCTGGTGCAGGCCGTCATTCCTTCGATGGAAGAGAAGGCCTGGGCCCTGGTTGGCACGAACCAGCGGTAATCGCGCCAAAACCGTGGGGCGAATAACCATTCGCTCCACCAACGAGCAAACGCCAGGGGCGGGTCTTCGACCCGCCCCTGATCATTGGCCAACGCATCACGAAAGCGCTACATCATGGTGTAGCCGCCGGATACGCTGAGGGTCTGGCCAGTAATGAAGCTGGCCGCGTCGGAAGCCAGGAAAACCACGGCGTTGGCGACTTCCTGGGCGGTGCCAATGCGACGCAAAGGGTAGGCGCGTCTCACACGTTCGAGCACGTCGTCGGTGAACAGGTCCTGCATACCCTGGCTCCACATGCTCTCGGTGCCGGCGACCTCGGACTGTTCGGGCACCACGAGACCCGGGCAAACCATGTTAAACCGAAGACCATAGCGGCCGGTTTCGCGCGCCAGGGATTTGCTCAGCGCGATGACGCCGGCCTTGCACGCCGAATAGACGGCCTCGCGGTACTCCCCCATCCTGCCCGCGTCGCTGCTGATACTGACGACGGCGCCGGACTGGCGTTCGATCATGCGGGGCAGGATGGCGTGGATGCAGTTGATGGCGCCCCACAGGTTTACGTCGACTTCCTTGACGTGCTCATCGCGCGTCTTGTCCATGAACAAACGGTCGATGGTCCAGCCGACGTTGTTCACCAGCACGTCCACACTGCCAAGACGGTCAACGGCCTCGTTCATCATGGCGGCGGTGCGGGCCTGATCGGTCACGTCAGCGTCCACGACGATTGCCGAAGCGCCGGATCCGAGGGCGTCGACCTCGGCGACGACGCGCTTGCCGGCGGCGTGGTTCAACTCGGCAATGGCGATGTTGCAACCCTCAGCGGCAAAGGCCAACACTATGGCGCGACCGATATTGTTGCCGCCCCCGGTCACCAGCACGTTCTTGCCCTTCAGTCCAAGTTCCAATTTTCATCCTCCAATATATTCCGCAGAACGCGCAGGTTTTCGACGTCCTCGCGGTTGTATTCCAGCAACATATCCAGGGCGTCGTGGTTATGTTCACGACAATACTTGTCCCATAACAAGACGGCGTCGAAGCCGGCCATATCTGGCAGGTTCCGAGCGATGCCCAGAGACTTTTCGATTGCTTTGAGCCCACCCTTCAGACCGGCGCGCCGGGACACCCGCATGAGGTCGCGATGCTCGAATCGGCGGCGCAGGTCAACGCCGGGTTTCCAGGCAAGGAACGGCAGATCGAAGCTGGCGCCGTTGAAGGTGTAGATGGTGGTCACGCCTTCGAGGATATGCAGCACCGCGTCCG
Organism: Dehalococcoidia bacterium; assembly: GCA_022823505.1. GTDB lineage: Bacteria > Chloroflexota > Dehalococcoidia > Lucifugimonadales > UBA3495 > Bin87. Next base: position 5,849 of record JAJEIA010000070.1, on the reverse strand, counting down.
CAGTGATGCCGGCGCCGACCAATTGGGTCGTCGACCAATCGCCGGGGAAATCCACGGCGATGCCAACGACGGTAGGGTAGGAGCGACCACCGATGAAACCGGTGGTCTCGATGTCCAGATAGGCGTCCAACGGGGACGATCAGTGACGGAAGTGACGAACGCCGGTGAACACCATGGCGATGCTGGCCTCGTTGGCCGCCGCAATGACCTCGTCGTCGCGAATGGAGCCGCCGGGCTGCACTATCGCGGTGATGCCCGCATCGGCGGCAAGCTCGATGTTGTCCGGGAACGGGAAGAACGCATCGGAAGCCAGGACGCATCCGGCGGCCTTGTCGCCGGCAGCGCGCTGCGACAGGTGCACGCTGACCACGCGGTTGGGCTGTCCGGCGCCCATGCCCACGAGGGTGCGGTCCTTTACGAACGCAATGGCGTTGGACTTGATGTGCTTGACGGCTTTCCAGGCGAAGGCCAAATCCGCCAATTCATGGGCCGTCGGAGCCCGCTCGGTGGCGACTGTCCACGCCTGGGGATCTTCGTCGATGGTGTCAGGCGTCTGAACCAGCACGCCGCCGCTGAGCGGTCGGACGTCGTAGTCCGTGGAGCCAGGAGACCCGACAACCGGGTCAACCGTCAAAATGCGCAGGTTGCGCTTGCGCCGCAGGATTTCCAGCGCGTCGTCGTCGTATCCCGGGGCGACGACCACTTCGTAGAAGACCGGGTCCATGGCCTGGGCAGCCGCGGCGGTGACGTTCCGATTGAAGCCGACGATGCCCCCGAAGGCAGACACCGGGTCGCCCTCGTAGGCCAGTTCGTACGCCTGCGCAACGTCGTCACGGGACGCCAGACCGCAGGGGTTGGCGTGCTTGATTACGCAGACCGACGGGTCGGCGTAGTCGCTCACGGTGCGCCACGCGGCATCGGCGTCCATCAGGTTGTTGAAGGACAGTTCGCGCCCATGCAGCTGGGTTGCCCTGGCGAGGCCGCCCTCGCCGCCGCTGGCCGGGACGTACAATGCGCCCCGCTGGTGCGGGTTCTCGCCGTAGCGCAGGCTGGAAACGCGGGTGAGGCCGAAGGTCACCTGTTGAGGCATCTCCTCCTCAGAGGTGGGATCGTTGGAGAGATAATCGGCCACCGCGGCATCGTAGACGGCGACGTGCTGAAAGGCCTTGGTGGCAAGCGACCGGCGCTGCTGGGCGTCGAGGCCGGGTCCGGATAACGCCTCCCCGACCCAATCGTAGTCGGACGGGTCCACGACCACAGCGACGGAGGGGAAGTTCTTGGCGGCGGCCCGCAGCATGGTGGGGCCACCGATGTCGATGTTTTCGAGAGCATCGTCCAGCGTGACTCCGGACCTGCTGATGGTTTCCACGAAGGGATAGAGGTTGACCACGACGACGTCGATTGCGCCGATGCCGTGCTGCTCCAACTCCGCCATATGAGCGGTGGAGTCGCGACGGGCCAGCAGTCCGCCGTGGATCACCGGGTGCAGGGTCTTGACGCGGCCGTCGAGTATCTCTGGCGAGCCGGTAACGTCGGAAACCTGCGTGACTGGTACGCCGGCGTCGGCAAGGCTCCGGTGGGTTCCGCCGGTGCTGATCAGTTCATAGCCGGCGTCGACCAGGGACTTGCCGAAGTCTTCGATACCGGTCTTGTCGAATACGCTGAGTAGTGCTTTCAACTTGCCTGGGTGCTCCTCGTTGGATCGCGGTTGGATCTAGATTGCGCCGCCCCCTCCGTCGAAGCCGCCAAACCCACCGCCGGTATCACCATGATGGTGGAATTGGCCCGCATCCCCGGGATGGTTCATTTGCCCCGGGTCCGTCGGAGTGTCAGAGTGGTGGCTCCCGTACAACACCAGGCCCAGTGGGCCCCACGCCCACCAGGGACGCATGACGTCGAGCAAGGGTTCGGACTTGTCATCGACGTTGTTGCGGGCATGACGGCGGAACGGGTTTTTCAGATTCATAACAGCCTCCACCTTCTACTTAGTCAATCCGAATGGGATCAGGCGGCCCGAAACGTCGTCCGGCTCGTACCTGGACTCTGGACAATCTGACCGACGTCCAGCGCGTCCGGCAGGCCGGACAGCAATTCAGACGCGTGGTCGGGGTCGCACACGGCGACCATGCCCAGCCCCATGTTGAACACGCGGTACATCTCTGCGTCGCTGATGCCGCCGGCCTGCTGGATGGCGCCGAAGACGGGAGGAACAGGCCAGGCGCCGAGCTGAAACTCGGCGGTCACACCCGGAGGCAGCGACGCCGGCATCTTCCCCGGCAGACCGCCGCCGGTGATGTGGCTCAGCGCCTTGATGCCGCCCAGATAGGGTTCCAGCAGCGGGTGGTAGGCGCGGTGTCGCACCATCAGCTCGTCCCCTAAGTTTCGGTCCAGGCCGGGACAGGGCCGGTAAAGGGTCCCGGGGTCTTCGTCGGTGTTGAACACCCGCCGGACCAGCGAAAACCCGTTGGTGTGCACTCCGCTGGAGGGTATGCCGATCAGGCGATCACCGGGAACGACGCCGCTGCCGTCCAGCAGGTTGTCGCGCTCGGCGACACCGACGACGAAACCGGCGAGGTCGAAATCCGCCTCGGCGTAGACGCCGGGTAGCTGCGCGGTCTCGCCGCCGATCAGGGCGCAGCCGGCCTCTCGGCAACCCCAGACGATGCCGCGCATCAGCATTTCCAGGCGATGCTCGTCCAATACGCTGAAGGACACGTAGTCCAGGAAGAACAGCGGACGTGCGCCCTTGGTCAGGATGTCATTGACGTTGAGGGTGACCAAGTCCTGGCCGACGCCCTCGAAATGGCCGAGCTGAGCCGCTATCTTCAGCTTGGTGCCGACACCATCGGCGCTGGCCACGAGCACCGGGTCGCGATACCCGCCGAGGGCAAACAGTCCGGCGAAACCGCCGCTGCTGTCCAGCACCTCCGGGCCGTGGGTCATGGCGGCGAAAGCCTTGATGCGGTCCTTCAAGCCGTCCATGGCGTCCAGGGCAACGCCGGCGGCCTCATACTCGGCCGATGCCGGGGAAGGCGCGCCAACCTCGCCGGTCGTCATCAGGCGGTCGCCCGTTCCAGGGACTGCTTGGTCAGTTCCAACTGCACCGGCACCGGATAGTTACCGGTGAAACAGGCGTCGCAGAAACCGCCCTGCTGTCCATGCACCAGGTTCATCAAACCGCGCACGCTGAGGTAACCCAGTGAATCGGCGCCGGTCAAATCGCGAATCTCGGGGATGGACATGTTGGCGGCGATCAGCTCCTGCCGGGTCGCCATGTCAACGCCCAGATAGCAGGGGTGCTTGATGGGCGGCGCGCACACCCGCAGGTGGACTTCGGCCGCTCCGGCGCGGCGCAGGAGATCCACAACGTGGGGAGTGGTGGTGCCGCGGACGATGCTGTCGTCCACCACGACCAGGCGTTTCCCGCTGATCACCGCGGGCATCGGGTTGAACTTTTGACGGACGCCGCGGTCGCGCCGCTGCTGCTCGGGTTCGATGAACGTCCGGCCCACGTAGCGATTGCGCACCAGGCCATTGGCGAAGGGGACGCCGGACTCTCGGGCAAATCCCACGGCTGCGGAAGTGGAAGAGTCGGGGATGCCGATTACCAGGTCGGCGTCCACCGGATGTTCCCGCGCCAGCTGTGCACCCATCTCCTCCCGCACGGTATGCATTAACCGGCCATCCATGACGCTGTCGGGCCGGGCGAAGTAGATCCACTCGAACACGCAGAGTGCCCGACCCCGCCGGCCGGCGTCGCCGTAAATGGCGCTATGCACACCTTCGCGATCGATCACCACCACCTCGCCGGGTTCGAGTTCCCGGGTGAATTCGGCCTGCATGTGGTCCAGGGCGCAGGTCTCGGAGGCCACCGCCCAGCCGTTTTCCAGGCGGCCCAAGCACAGCGGGCGAATGCCCAGCGGATCACGCACCGCGATGACGGCATCCGGCGTCAGGAGTGCCAGGGAGAATGCCCCCTGCATCCGGGGCATGGCGTAGAAGACCTTCTCGGGCCAGGTCTTACCGGGCGCGTTGGCGAGGAGATGGGCCACGACCTCGCTGTCGGTGCTGGTCTGGAAATCGCAATCCCACTGGGACTGGATCTGTTCGCGCAGCTGCCGGGAGTTGATGATGTTCCCGTTGTGGGCAACTGCCAGAGGACCGTTCAACCCGTCGACAATCAGCGGTTGGGCGTTGGCACTGCGGCTGGCGCCGGTGGTTGAATACCTGGTGTGACCGATGGCCATTTCCCCCGTGACGCGGTCGATGTCCCCGTCACGAAAGGCTTCGGAAACCAGTCCCATGCCGGTGTGCACTCGGATCCGGCCGTGGTCGGACGCGGCGACGCCGGCCGACTCCTGGCCGCGGTGCTGCAGGGCGAACAGGCCGATGGACGTCATCGTGGCGCTGTGCGAACCCGAAGCGTATACGCCGACCACCCCACACTCCTCGCGCGGGTGGTCGAAGGAGTCTGATCCTGGCCGGACCATCGGCTGCGCTTTCATGGTTGCATTCTATGTGGCGACCGGAAGCGGGTCAACGAAAACGTTGACGATAATCACAACCAAAGGTGCGACATTGGGCACCGGGGAGTTTCAGTCCCGCTCGGGAATGATCTGAACCTTGCGGGAGTCGCCGAACCCGACACTTTCGGTACGGATACCCTGGCGTTCGCCCAGGTACAGATGGATAACCCGGCGGTCGGATGGCGCCATGGGCTCCAGGGTGATGCTGCGCCCGGTCTGCGCGACGCGGTCGGCGACCCGGTCGGCCATCTCACGGAGGGAATCTTCGCGCCGCTGCCGGTATTGCTCGACGTCCAGCGCCACCCGGACTTCCTCGTCGAACTGCTGCCGGACGATGCTCTGCACAATGAACTGCAGCGAATGCAGGGTGTTGCCCCGCCGTCCGATCAGGAGCCCGGAGTCGGGGCCGTTGATGTCAATTACCGGCCCGCCGGCCAGCTCGTCGTGCTCGGACCGAAGGGTGACGTCGACGTCGGCGCCCACGGCGGTGAGGATGCGCTGGATGGCCTGGACGGCGGTCCCGGCGGGAGTATCAGCGGCTATGATCTGGACCGGCCTTGGCTCTTCGTCCGCGTCAGTTTCCTCGAAGGGTTCCGGATCATCCGACGGGGATTCATCGACATCGGGTGCGACGCTCTCGGGAGCGGAGGATGGCGCGGCGCCGATGCGGGTCACTCGCACCTCGGCCAGTTCGCCGCCGATGCCCAGGAAACCCTGGCGGCCTCTATTTAGTATTTCGACCTCTACCTCGCTGCGGTCGGCGCCGAGAGCTGCGAGCGCCTGCTCTTCGGCCTCTTCGACGGTTCTCCCGGTTTGAACTATCTGATCCATCGGGGCTACTCTCCTGCGGGTCGGGGGGCTGGACTTCCACCGTGACGCCCTCCTCGTCCTGGCCGCGTCGTGGGAACAGCGGGAACAAGGGCCCCCAACCGGTGATGAAATACTGGATCGCGATGCCGATGAGGTTGGAAACCACCCAGTAGAGCGGCAATCCGCTGGGCCAGCCCAGGGAGAACGCTCCGAGGAAGATGGGCATCATCCACAACATCATCGTTTGGCTGGACTGCTGACGCGGATCCGGCGACGGCATCTGCGTCATCTTCTGTTGCACCCAGGTGGTGACGGCCACCAGGACCGGCATGACGATGGGCGACGGATCCGGCTGGCTGAGGTCGAGCCAGAGGAAGGTATTGTTGACCGGCGCCGCCGAATGGATCGGCACAAAATCGATCCATGTGTACAGCTTGTCGGAAAGGTTTACCAGGTCTTCCGGGTTGTTGAACAGGGTCAGGATCAGCACCCGGAACAGGCCGATCAGGATGG
>JAJEIA010000146.1 GCA_022823505.1 Dehalococcoidia bacterium | reverse complement strand
CGTATGCCACTCCTTTGATCGCCTTGTTGTGGCTCTTCATGTTTTCGCAGGTAAACGTCGCCAGATTTGATTTCTTGCTCATTGGAGCCGCTGCGATCATCACCACCAACCTGCTCGTCAATTTCGAGGCCGAAGTCCGTTTCGGTTTCAAAGCCCTGATCCTATCCCTCTGGGTCTGCGGCGCCTTCGTCTATTTACGCGATGAACTGCTGGTGCTGCTGCCTTTCGGCGGCTGGCTTTGGCCCCGGGAAACCTACCTGGGCGCGGTGGGCCTGTCCGCCACGATTTTCATCCTGCTGCTTACCTTCCGAATCGCTCGCCTCGCGCCCCGTACCCAGGACGAGGACGATCGCATCTTCGCCTTGCACCGAGCCGTGGAACTGCTTGCCAGACGCAACCTGATCGCGCCGGTGACCAGCGAGCACGTCCGCAGCGTCGACAGCGCCCGCAACCCGGAAGAGTTGCGCATAGCGTATACCCAGGCCAAACTCTGCTTTGTCCAGGCCGCCGCCGTCAATCACCCCGTAGCCGACCAAAAGCTCATCGCCAACGCCGAGGCGCAGCTCAACATGGTGGTGCACTCCCGCCAGCAGGGCACGGACTTGGGAGAGCTCTTCTCCCTGATAATCTTCGGCGGCGGTACGGTGCTGCTGGCGTTGCTCTCCCGCCCCGAAGTCTACGGATGGGTCGCGTACATCTACGAGGTTTTCAGCGTCCTGTTCCCGTCGGTGATAGTATTTCTCATCGTCAGCGTGTGGGACCTGCACCGGGATCGGGCCGACCTGGTCCTGGCCGCCCAGCACGGTACTGATAGTTACGGCGTGATCTTTCGAGATCCAAGGAGCCGCCGCTTCGAACGTGGAGTATCGACGGTCATCGGCCTGGGCATAACCGCCGCCTACGCTATTCTGCTCTGGCACAAGTGGTTGGGTTGAGGCCGGTCGCCGCACCGAATAATCGGGCCAGGTCCATTGCATAAACCCCATGGCGATTGTACGGATACCCAATCGCATACCCGACTTGGCAGGAAACCGCCTGGCCATCGGCTATATGCTGCTGGCGGTCACCCTTTTCTCTTCACTGCCGCTGGTCATCGAGCGGGGCGGCGGCGGCCAGGCCCCCTTTCTGTTTAACGCCGGCATGAACGCCGGCGTTGCGCTGGGATGCCTTGTTTTCATCGGCGTCCTGTATCGCCGCCTGGTCTTCAATTCCGCCAGCCTGCTGGTGATTGCACGGCGGGCCATGGACGTGAAATTGGCGCTGTCTGTGGTTGCCACCTTCAACTTTGCCTTGTTCGCCTGGTCCACCCGTCTCATCGACGTCTCGGTCGCGGCCATCCTCTTCGAAACCTGGCCGATATTGCTCATCCTGTTGATGACACGGCTCTTCCCGGGTGGGACCCGGTATCGGGAGCCGGCTCCGGAAATGCTGCTCCTGCTCGTTTTGAGTCTGGCGGGTTTCGCCTTCGTCGTGGTGGGGCAGGCCGGCGGGTTCGCCAACATTCAAACCGGCGCTCTGTCCGCTCTTGTCGTCGGCGTAACGCTGGCAGTGGCGGGAGCCGTGGCCACGTCGTTCACTGCCTTCAGCTTCCGGTGGGGAACCGACGTCGTCCATGCCATACCGCCGGAAGCCCGGCAAGGAATCGGTGACCATTCGTTGGAAATGTTCGGCGTGCTCGTTGCTTTTTTCATCGCCAACACCGTGTCCGCTGTTCTGAACAGCTATGCCGGCATGAACACCGGGGAGGCGATGGATTCGCGCACACTGCTCAGTGCCGTCGTCCTGGGCGCAGCCATCAACGGCATCGCCAACGTGGCCTGGCGCAAAGCTAATCTGATTACCGACAATCTGGGCATTAACGCGCTGGCCAATACCACCCCGGTGTTCAGCCTGGTCTGGCTCTTCCTCTTTTTCCAGGTCGCGCCGGAGCGTCCTGACTATCTGATTATCGGCGCGGTGGGCATCATCACCGTCAACCTGCTGATCAACTCGGAGGCCGAAATCCGTTTTGGCTTCAAAGCGCTGTTGTTGGGACTGTGGGCCTGTGGCGCCTTCGTCTATCTCCGGGACGATGTGTTGCAGTATCTGCCCTTCGGCGATTGGCAATGGCCCGGAGAAACTTATTTTGGAGCGTTGGGATTGTCGGCGACGGTATTCACCCTGCTGCGTTCCTTCCGGGTGGCCCGGCTATCGACCCAGACCCAGGACGAAGACAACCGCTTGTATTCTCTTTTTCAGAATCTTGACTTGCTGGCACGCCGGAACGTGATTGACCAGTCCGTGCGCGACCACATTCTTGCCATCGACTACGCTGTGACGCCCGAGGAACTACAAAACGCCTACCAGCAGATCCGGGGCTGCCTGGCCAACGCGGTCGCGACCAACCCTTCTCCCGAAGACCTGTCGGATCTTGCCCAGGCGGAAACGCAGCTCAACGTAATCGCCCACTCTCGGCAGCAGGGGATCGAGTTCGGAGAGCTGTTCGCCTTGATCATCTTCGGCGGGATCACAGTGTTCATTGGTCTGGCTTCCCGCCCCGGCGTAACCGGCTGGATTGCCTTCCTGGTGGAAATGCTGGTGGTATTGTTCTCCGCAGTGATCTTCTTCCTGATCGTCAATGTCTGGGATTTGCATCGCGACCGGGCGGGCGAAATATTGGAAAAACGGCTGTATCAATACCACGCCGCAAACGACTACGCAGGTACCGGCGTGATCCTCTACGAAGGCTATGGCGTGGCCTTCCGCGACGCCGTCAACCGGCGTTTTGAACAGACCACTTCCGTTGTGATCGGCCTGCTTGTCACCGCCGCCTTCGCAGCGCTGCTTTGGCAGAAGTGGATGCCATGATGTCGGCGGTCCGATTTGCCGCTTTGATGGCTCACGCGTACCCGGTTTGGGTCCGGCTGGTCATTGCGAGCGAAGCGTGGCAATCCCGTCGGGATAGCGGAGATTGCTGCGGCACCGAGATCGGCAGGTAGCCAGGCTCCCGTGATGACAAACTGGTTGCACGTAAGGCTTTGATAGCCCGCCTGATTGGAGCGGCCGTCGTGCTAAAATTATCAGGAAGGCGGCTCTGACTCATGACCACCCAGAACCACATCTACTTCGACCACGCCGGTACCACGCCCATGGACGAACGGGTCCTCGAGGCGATGTTGCCCTACTTCACGCAGCTTTACGGCAACGCCTCCAGCGTGCACACCGTCGGGCAGGAGGCTCGCTACGCCCTGGACGCCGCCCGTGAGCGCGTCGCCCGCGTGCTCAACTGCCGCAACCGCGAGGTCGTTTTCACCAGCGGCGGCACCGAATCCGACAACGCGGCCATACGCGGCGGCGCCTATGCCCTGGAGGAGACCGGACGCCACGTCATCACCGCCGCCGCCGAGCACCACGCCGTCCTCCACGCCTGCCAGATGCTGGAAAACCGCGGCTGGGAGGTGACCTACCTGCCCGTTGACGACTACGGCCGCGTCGATCCCCAGCAGGTTGCCAACGCCATCACCCCGGAGACCGCTCTCGTTTCCATAATGTACGCCAACAACGAGATCGGTACCATCAATCCCATCCCGGAAATATCCGCCGCAGTCAAGGACCGCGCTCAGGCTCTCAGCCGCACCATTGTCATGCACACCGACGCCGTGCAGGCCGCCGGGTTCCTGGACCTCGACGTTCGCCGCCTCGGCGTGGATATGATGAGCCTGTCCGGCCACAAGTTCTACGGGCCCAAGGGCGTTGGCGTGCTGTTCCTGCGCCGTGGCGTGCCCTACCTGCCCTTGATCACCGGCGGGGGCCAGGAACGCGAACGCCGTTCCGGTACGGAGAACGTTGCCGGCATCATCGGACTGTCCGTGGCGTTGCAACTGGCCGACAGCCAGCGTGACGAGGTCGGTGCCCACTGCAGCGCTCTACGCGACCGCATCATCGCCGAGGTTCGGCAGATTATCCCGGACGCGATCCTCAACGGACATCCCACCGACCGGCTGCCCAACAACGTCAACTTCTCCTTCGATGGGGTCGAGGGCGAATCGGTCCTCCTCGGGTTGGACCTCCAGGGCATCGCCGCCAGCAGCGGCAGCGCCTGCAGCAGCGGGTCTCTGGAACCCTCGCACGTCCTGCTGGCGCTGGGCCAGACCGCGGACACCGCCCGCGGCTCCCTCCGCGTCACCCTTGGCAAACACAATACCGACGGCGAGGTCGACCGCCTGATGTCCGTCCTCACCGACCTCATCGGTGACCTGCGGCAACTCCCCACCTTGACCGGAACCGGCGATGATTAGTCTCCGTGGTGTCCGGGCCGCGCGGTGGATGCCGCCGCTTTGCCTGTTGGTGTTGCTGTTGGCGGTTATCGCCTTGGCTTGCTCGTCGCAGTCGCCCAACATTGGGAAGTATTACAAGGGTCGGATCCTCCACGTCAGCGTCGCCGCGTTGGAGCGCACCGACGAACTGCGCTGGACTACCTCCACCCGCTTCCCGGCGCAGGGCTCCGTCGGCGACACCCTGTACAAGCTGTCCCCGCAATCCGACGAAAACGAACTGGTACTGCTCCGGGTGAAGGTCGAGAATCACTCGGCCACCAGCGCCATCGTCAATATTGACCGCGAATCGGCGCAGTTGCGCGACTTCTTCCAGGGCAAGTACGCTCCCGTCAACGTCGGTGCGCTTGCGGAGGACGCGCAGGTGCCCGAGAGGCCGTCGGACCGTTGCAATGTCCCGGTCAACCCCGACACGCCCGCGGAATGCGTGCGGTTCCTCTGGAATGCCACTTACGAGGAGACGCAGCCCGACGGCGGGATCAAGTTGGTTCAGCGTGCCCAGCAACTGCCCCGGGGCACTGGCCTGGACGGGTGGCTGGTGTTCGAGGTTCCCAGGGGCACCGAGTTCCGTTCCTTCCGTTGGGGCGCCGGCGACACCGTAATCATCGACTTTTGATCTTCGCTGGCATCCGCCGTCAACGCGTCCCTGACCCCATTCTGCCGATGAACCGGCCGGCGCCAACCGCAGCGGCACCAATTCCGTCGGCATGGCCGCAATGAACCGATCCGACGGTGCCATACCCGTCGGCCGCCGCATCTTCCACCTGATTGCCGCCAGCTTCACCACCCTGCTGGCCCTGGTGGTTCCGGAGCCGACTTACATGACCCTCGTGGGTGGCGGCGCTTTGCTCTTCCTGGCCGTGGACCTCGTCCGCCGGCGGGACGGTTTTCTCAACCGGGCCTATCTGGGGGTCTTTGGCTCCATCCTGAAACCGTCGGAATCCACCGATATAACCGGTGCGACGTATCTCCTGATCGCGGCGTTCTTCGCCTTCTACTTCTACGGCATCGAGGTGGCGCTGCCCGTGTTGATGTTCGTCGCGGTGGGGGATCCCGCCGGCGCTCTGATCGGGCACCACAGTCCAGGACCAAGGATTTGGGGCAAGTCGCCGGTGGGGGCGGTCGCCTTTGTCGCCGCCTCGTTGGCCATCTGGACGATCCTGGTGGCCGCCGGCGTCGGGGTGTGGTCCTGGGCGGTGGCGCTCACCGCTGTCGTTGCCGCCGTGGTCGAGTTTCTGCCGTTTCCGTTGGACGACAACCTGACGGTGCCGCTGATTGCCGGCGGTGTGATGACCTTGCTGCTGGCGGCGGGATTGTGACCTAAAGATCGGCGTAGCTAGGCTGCGGCGCCGTCGTACCTGATGACTTCCGCCCGCTGGCGCTGGAAGTTGAGATATGACGCCTTGGACATCGCCGGCCGGAACGACGTCGTGACCCGTCTCGCTCCCTCGGCGTTGTCGGCCAGAAGGTCAATCACCGACATCGCCATGATCTTTGCCGGATTCACCACCGCCTGCTGGTAGTCGGTGATCAGGTATTCCGAACTGTGCCCGGGCCCTTCCGCTCCCGCCGTGTAGGGGTGAATCGCCGGGATAATGTGGCTAAGGTCACCCATGTCTGTGGACCCGCCCCGGTTGCGCGTCGGCGGCATCATCAGGACACGGTTCTCCTGCAGCAGGCCCTTCGCGTTCACTCGGAACACGTCCATGAGATTCTGGTCGTGCCGCATCGGCAGGTAGCCCGGGATGTTGGTGATCGACACCGACGCGCCAACCGCCAGCGCGCCCGACCGGAAACACCGGTCCACGACGTCCGAGTAGCGCACCACCGCTTCGGGTGTGCCCGACCGGACCCGCCATTCCAGCCGCACGTCCGACGGCACCGAGTTCACCGCCTGCCCGCCGTGGGTCATGATTCCGTGGATCCGCACTGTGTCCGGTTCCCGATAGAGCTCCCGGTTGGCGTTGATCGCCTGCAACGCGAAGTTCGCCGCGTTCAGCGCGTTGATGCCCAGGTGCGGCGAAGACCCGGCGTGGGCGGCCCGTCCGATGAACCGCACGTACTTCACCACGTGCCCGTTGCTCGTCCCGCCCATGGCGAAGGAGTGCGATCCCATGTCGCTGGCGGTGTGGCACATCATCGCGATGTCGACGTCGTCGAATTCGCCCAGCCGGATCAACTCCTGTTTCCCGCCCATGAACTCGATCTTGCCCTGTTCACGCAGATCCAGCCGCCTCGCAACCTCGATGAATTCCTCGGCCGGCACCGCGAACGGCACGATTTCCCCGGCCAGTTCGGGCAGCACTTCCGGCGTTGACAGTCCCATCACCGCACCCAGCATCATCCCGATCTGGCAGTGATGCCCGCAGGCGTGCGCCGCATGGGTGGCGTCGGCCGCAAAAGGATGCCCGTCCACGATCAGGCTGTCCAGTTCCCCGATGATTGCCACGCGTGGGCCGGCTCCGGCCCCGCCTTTCAAGGTTCCCTTCAACCCGGTCAACGCCAGCCCGGCGCGGAACTGTACGCCCAGCTTTGCAAACTGCTCCGCTACGACCCTCGCCGTTCGGTATTCGCTGTATCCCGGCTCAGGGTTTGCCAGGATGTCTTGGGCGACGGCGATCAGGTCGTCGCTGTGCCGGTCGATCGCGGCGCATGCCGCCTGCTTAAGTTCTTCGCGCGTGGCCATTCGGTACGTTCCGTTTCCAGGAGGGTATGTCGGGCTGCTGAGGTGGTGTTCGGAGCGCGCTGGATCCGCATGCGTTGGACCATCCCTCAGGCGTTATTTGTCGGTGTGGGTTTCTTCCGAGGCCAGACTGCGCATGAACGCCAGGTATTCGCGTGACGTCATGTCCGGGCGATGGTTGGCCACCACCTGGTTGGCCTCCTTCGCGCCATCCGCCATCAGGTCGATCACCGTGGATGCCATGGCTTTGGCTCCGGTGATCACTGCCATTTGGTAGTCCTGGATCACGTAGTCCGCGCCGTGGCCAATGCCCGTTGCGCCGCCCACGTAGGGATGCAGCACCGGCATCAGTGCGCTCACGTCGCCCATGTCGGTGCTTCCGGTCCGGTGCTCCGTTCGGCCGATGTTCTCGAGTCCCACCAGGTTTTCGGCGTTGGCGCGGAAAATCGCCTGCATCCGGTCGTTCTGCAGCATCGGCAGGTACCCGGGGATGGTCTGGATGTTGACTGTTGCCCCCATCGCCATGGCGCCGGCCCGCAACGCTCGGTCAACCTTGCGGTTGGCGTCCATGATGGCGTCCAGGGTCTTGCCCCGCACGAAGGTCTCCATCCTCACGTCCGCCGGCACCGCGCTCACCGCTTCGCCGCCCTTGGTGATGATGGGGTGCACGCGAACCGTGTCGGTGTCCACGAACGTTTCGCGGTTGAAATGGATGGCCGACATCGCCAGCGTCGCCGCATTCAGCGCGTTGATCCCCAGGTGGGGCGAACCGCCGGCGTGCGCTCCCTTGCCCACGAACTGGATTTTCTTGGCGACGGTGCCGTTGTTGGTGCCGACGAGGCACAGTTGTTTCTCACTCGGCGCGCTGGTGGTGTGCATCATCATGGCAAGATGCACGTCGTCGAATTCGCCGAGCCGGATGAACTCCGGTTTACCGCCCAGGAATTCGATCTTGCCATCCCGCCGCAACTGGTCCCGGTATTCGATCTCGATGTATTCCTCGGCCGGCACCGCCATCGACAGTATCCGCCCGCTCAGGTGCGGCAGCACGTCGTCGCGCATCAGGGCCCTGGTGACCCCCAGCATCATGGCGATCTGGCAATGATGACCACAGGCGTGCGCCGCGCCCGTGTCACCGTCGGCGTGCGGATGCTCGTTCACGATCAGGCTGTCAAGCTCGCCCATGATCGCCATGCTCGGCCCTTCGCTGCCGCCGATGATCTCGCCGCGCACACCGGTCATTCCCAACCCCGACCGGAACGGCACGCCCATTGCCGCGAACTGCTCGCCGACCAGCGCGGCGGTTTTGAACTCTCGAAATCCGGGCTCCGGATTGGCCAGGATCTGCTTGGACAGCCCGATCAGCTCTTCAGCGCGGGAGTCGATCTCGGCAAATGCCCGGTCCTTCAACTCTTCTTTCGTCGGCATCCACAGCCTCCGGGGCAATCTGGGGCCGCTCCGAACGGCCGCGCGCGAATGGTAACATAACCCACCGTACCTGCCTATTCGGCATGCGGGCAACTCCCGCCACGACCGTGCGCGGTTTCACAAATCGTCAGCATCAGCATCCAACGGATTTTACGATCGCCAGGCAGGATGGAAAGCCCTTCATCACAAAACCGCACCCATCCTGAAAATCCTGATTCTGACCTTCCCCCGACGCAAGCCGGGTGCGCGTGAGATAATTCAGCCATGCCACTTCGAATAGTCATCTCGCCGCAGGCGTTCAAGCACAGCATCGGGGCACGCGAAGCTGCCCTGGCCATCCAGCGGGGCGTCCTCCGGGCCATTCCCGACGCCGAAACCATCCTGATCCCGGTGGCGGACGGCGGCGACGGTACCCTGGCGGCCCTGATCGACACCACCGGCGGAACCTATTACGAGGCCACCGTCACCGGTCCCCTGGGTGATCCCATCACTGCCCGGTGGGGCGTCATGGGCGACGGTGAAACCGCCGTCATCGAGATGGCCCTGGCTTCCGGGCTGGCCCTGATTCCCGACGACCGCCGCAACCCGCGCACCGCCACCACCTACGGGACCGGCGAGTTGATCCGCACCGCGTTGAACGAAGGCTACCGGCGCGTCATCGTGGGCCTGGGCGGCAGCGCTACCAACGATGGCGGGACCGGCATGGCGGCCGCACTGGGCGCGCGGTTCCTGGATGCTCACGCAACGGTGCTCCCGCCCGGCGGCGCCGCGTTGGCCCACCTCGCCAGCGTCGACGCCACCGCGTTGCACCCCGCGTTGTCCGAAACCACCATAATCGGCGCGACCGACGTGACCAATCCCCTGTGCGGCGAAACCGGCGCCTCGGCGATCTTCGGGCCGCAGAAGGGGGCCACCCCCGAGATGGTCTCCGAGTTGGACGGTTGCCTGGCGCACTATGCTCGCGTGGTCCGGAACGATCTCGGCATCGACGTGCTGCACACCCCCGGTTCCGGCGCGGCCGGTGGCCTGGGCGCCGGTCTGATCGCCTTCGCCGGCGCCGAATTGCGTTCGGGAATCGACATGGTGTGCGACGTGCTCGACTTCGACCACCACGCGCCGGGGGCCGACTTCGTCATCACCGGGGAGGGTCGCGCCGACCGTTCGACGGCGTTCGACAAGGCCCCCGTGGGCATAGCCCGTCGGGCCGGCCGGTTCGGCGTGCCCACCGTGCTCATGGCGGGCAGCCTGGGACCGGGCTACGAAACATTGTACGAGCACGGAATCGACGCCATTTTGCCCATCGCCGAGGAACCGGCCGATCTCGAATCCAGTCTTCAACGCGGCTCGGAACTGCTCGAAAGGGCGGCTGAGCGCGCGATCCGCCTCTACGCGCTGGGACGCGTCCGCTGATGGCGGCGTTTACCCTGATTACCGAGCATTGGCTGCCCGGGCAACCCGAGGACCTGTTCGATTTCTACGCCGACGCCCACAACCTGGAACGGCTGACCCCGCCCTGGCTCCGGTTTGAGGTTGTCACCGAACCGCCGATCATCATGCGTTCAGGCGTGGAGATCGACTACCGCTTGCGCCTGCACGGTCTGCCCCTGAAGTGGCGCAGCCGCATCACCGATTGGGACCCACCGCACCGTTTCGCCGACGAGCAGGTCCGCGGTCCGTACCGGATCTGGGTCCACGAGCATACCTTCACGCCCCACGACGGCGGCACCCTGGTCGGCGACCACGTGCAATACGCCATGCTCGGCGGGTGGTTGGCCGACCGCCTGTTGGTCCGCCGCGACCTCAGCCGGATTTTCGCCTACCGGCAGCAGCGCCTCGCCGAAATCTTCGGCGGCTAGATCGCCCCGCCGCGGCTCGCAGCCCGATTGGCCGCGGCCCAATCAATTGATCCGCGAGGACACGAACTGCAGCACGATACCGGCCAACTCCATCGCCCGTTCCGCGTCCACGTCATCGAACGCCTCGGACGGTATCCCGCTGGGAAGGTATTCCGGATACCTGGTGATGTCGTAGTACTTGTCCAGCTGGCGCGCGTCCGCCTTGATCGTGTCGAAGAACATCTCGAAGATCTTGGCGTCTTCGCACAGGTCGATCAGAGAGTTGCCCCAAACGTCCTCGGCCCCTCGCCGGTACAGGTAGGCCTTCACCGCCTTCTCCGCGGCCTGCTGGCTCAGGAAACAGGCAACGTTGTAGCGTCCTCCTCCCCGGTTGAAACCCGCGTCCTCAAGGTCCTGCTCCGCCTGTCGAAACCAGCGTGCGCCTTCCGCCACGAAATCAGGCATCAAAAATCACCCTTCCTTGTTTGCAGGCCTGGTACAGCGCCGGCAGCGTGTCCTGCAGCTCTTCGAATTCGGCCGGCGTGTAGACCTGCGCCGTCATGCCAACCTGCGATCCGATGTGGTACGAAAAGAAATCGGCGCGCCGTCCGAATGGGCGATCGGTATCATGAACGAACACCAGGTCGATGGTGCTGCTCGGCGAGTAGTCGCCGCTCACCATGTCTCCGGTCAAAATCGCCTTCTCGATGCCCAGCGTGGGCAGCACGTCCATGATCTCGGATAGTTGCTGTTCCATCATCTGGCGCCTGAACTGGATGAACCCTACTCGCATCGGCATTGCCCTACTCCTTGTTCAGCAGCACCATGTGGACCTCGCGGGGCCCGTGTACGCCCACCACTATCGTCTGTTCAATGTCGGCGGTGCGGCTTGGACCGGTGATGAAGTTCAGGTAGCTGCCCATGTCGCCCCCGTTTCGCGCGTACTCCAGCCTCCGCAGCGCGAACAGGTCGTCCAGCGTGCCGACAACGTCCGACGGCCGGACGATTGCCACGTGCACCGGCGGAACCACCGACACCAGGCGGCTCAGGCCTCTCCTGGGAACAACGACCACCGACCCAGTTTCCGCGATGGCGTAGTCGGCTCCGGTGATGCCCATGCCCGATTCGGCCAGCCGCTGCCGCACCTCGGTTCGACTGGCGGGGCCATCGTATACGGCGGGCCAGCAGAGTCCGCCGGCGCCCGCGATGGCAGCGTCCACCGGGACGGTGTCGAAAACCGGTTGCTCCGACCGCGCCACCGATGTCACTCCCAGGCTCCCCACCAGCCAGTTGACATAATCCAGGACTTCCTCCGCTTCCTCACATCGCTGCACGTTCCATCCCCGGAGGCCCGCGGTCGCCGCCAATCTGTCCAGCAACTCGGATCTTTCCTGGGCAATACGATCTCGTGCCGCCTGCGCGTGCGATTCGATTTCAGGCAACTCTTGCGTCAGCACTTCGTAGGGTTCGGCGGGCGGTTCGCTTTCCCGTCCCAGTGCCGCGCGCACCGTCTCCCGGAACTGCGCCGATGGGATACCCAATGAGCCGCCTCGCGACCCGGTAGTACGATTGGAAGGGATACCCATGCGCTAGTCCTGCGGGCCGGCCGGCCCTCTGCCCGCCAGCTCGTCCCGCCAGATTTCGGCGAACGATCGAGGCGCGGGAACAGGCAGGTCCCTCGATCGCGTCCACCGGGATACCAACGGGATACGCGTGTGGCCCAGCACGCCGTTCTTCGCCGCCGGCGCCAACAGCCGCCGGCCGATCTTCCGGCCCGCGTTCAGCAATCGTGGACTGGACATAACCTTGGCAAAGCCTCGAGCCAGCAGGCTCGCCGTATCCGAGCTTGTGCCCCCGTATGTTTCCGGTCCTTCCGCTATGTTGTGGCGCAGGTGCAGCAGCATCCGGGGAATGTTGATCTGCACCGGGCAGGCGTCCCGGCACGCCCCGCATAGCGTCGATGCGTTCGGCAGGTCCTTGGCCTGGCCAACCCCCACCAACCCCGGCGTCACGATGGATCCTATCGGCCCGGGATACACCCATCCGTACGCGTGTCCTCCCACCCGCTGGTAGACCGGGCAAACGTTCAGGCAGGCGCCGCATCGGATGCAATACAGCGACTCGCGCAACGCCGGATCCGCGAGCAGCCGGCTCCTTCCGTTGTCCACGATCACCAGGTGGAATTCTTCCGGCCCGTCCTCATCCTCCGCTCGACGCGGACCGGTGACCATGCTCATGTACGACGTGATGCGCTGCCCCGTAGCCGAGCGCGGCAGCAGCCTCAGGAACACCGCCAGGTCCTGCAACGACGGGATCACCTTCTCCATTCCGGCGAGGCCCACGTGGATCCGCGGCGCGGAGGTGCACAGGCGGCCGTTTCCTTCGTTGGTGATGATCACCAGCGAACCGGTTTCCGCGACCAGGAAGTTGGCCCCGCTGATCCCCATGTCCGCGTCCAGGAACTTCTGGCGCAGCACCACCCGGGCGATCCTTGCCATCTCCTCGATGTCTTCCGAATACGGCACGCCCAGCTGCTCGGAGAAAAGGGCCGCCACCTGCCCGCGGGTCTTGTGCAGCGCCGGCGCCACCAGGTGGGAGGGTGTTTCGTCGGCCAACTGGATGATGTACTCGCCCAGGTCGGTCTCGAAGACGTCGATCCCCTGCGCCTCCAGCACGTGGTTGAGGCCAAGTTCCTCGGACACCATCGACTTGCTCTTGGTGACCGTCCCCACGTCGTTGTCCCGTGCGATCTGCGACACGATGGCGTTGGCCTGCTCCGCGTCAACGGCGAAATGAACCTGCCCGCCGGCCGCCGTGATGTTCCGTTCCAGCAGCTCCAGGTAGTAGTCAAGGTGCCCGATGGTGTGTTCCTTGATCCGTCTGGCCTGTTCCCGCCACTCCTCCCAAACCGCCGGAGTGACCTCTTCGATGGCCTCCCGCCGCGTCCCGTCGAAGCCCGTCCCGGCCCGCCGCAGTGCCTGGCGCAGTTGCGCATCCTTCACCGCCGCCTGCGAGGCGGGCACGAACTGCCGGGTCACGACTTCCGCCATGTCTA
>JAJEIA010000080.1 GCA_022823505.1 Dehalococcoidia bacterium | reverse complement strand
TCTTCCCTCCACTCACCGGCGCGTCCAAAACGTGACATCCCTTCGCACGAAACTTCGGCTCGATCTCCCGGATCAGCGTCGGCCGGCTCGACGACAAATCGATATACACGCTTCCCGGCTTGATCCCTTCCAGCACCCCCGCGGCTCCCGTCGACACCGCCTCTACCTCGTAGGGACCGGGCAATGATGTGAACGTCACGTCGCTGGCCTCGGCCACCTCGGCCGGCGTGTTGGCCAGCCGCGCGCCGCCTTCCAGCAGGGGCAGCGCCGCCTCCTCCCGCAGATCGTAGACGATCATCGGGTAGCCAGCCCGCTGAATGTTGGCCGACATCCCGCCGCCCATGTTCCCCAAACCAATGAATCCTACCGTTTCCATAGCCTCGTTCCGCTCCGTCGATCAAGATGACGCCGGAAGTATAGCGCACCCTGCGAATACACTCCCCGCATAGACCAGATAGAGCCGAAACACCGCGCAAATGCTTGTGTTGCCGGGCCCGGAGGCTTGCGATACACTCTGTTTAGTTATGGTGACCGAACCAAATGTAGAATGTTGACGACTACTGACCTGACAACCACCGGTGGTGAAGGCAACGGCGGGACCGTTGATTGCCACCGGTTTATTTTGGATCGCATCGCCCGCATTGCACAAAACTCGGGATACAACGCATACCAGGTAGGCGGTCCGGTCCGCGACCGCCTGCTGGGCGCGACCGCGACCGACTTGGACATCACGGTGGTCGGCGACGCTGGGGACGTGGCCGCGACACTTGCCAACGAGGTCGACGGACATCTGACGGTGCACCCGAGATTCGGGACGGCCACGGTGACTGTCGGGCCACTGACGGTCGACCTGGTCACCGCCCGGCGGGAATTCTACCGGTCTCCCGGCGCCCTTCCTGACGTTGAGCCTGGCAGCATCCAGGATGATCTGGCTCGACGCGACTTCACGATCAATGCGATGGCGATGGCGCTGCCGTCGCTGACCGGCGAGTTCGTGGACCCCCACGGTGGACGCGATGACCTGGATGCCGGCCTGATCCGCGCGCTCCACCCGGACAGTTTCCGCGACGATCCAACCAGGATTTTGCGTGCGGTGCGGTACGCCGCGCGGTTCGGGTTCGTCATCGAGTCGGAAACCGCGCGCATGATGTCCGAGGCGCTGGCCGCCCATGCTTTGTCGACGCTAACCTCGGACCGGCTGCGACACGAGCTGGAGCGCATCCTGGATGAGAAAAACCCGGCGGCCTCGCTTCGGCTCGCCGACGAGTTTGGAGTGCTGTCGGCCATCCATCCTGCCTTGACCGCACAACATTTGACGCACTCCGGCGCGGAAACCGCTGCGGCTCTGACGTGGCTGTCGGCGCTGGTCTGGCCCCTGAGCGCAGATGAAGGCGCTGGCCTGATCGCCAGGCTGAACGCACCATCGAATTGGACGCGGACGATCAGCGACACGGCCCGTATTCGGGGTATGGCGTCGGCGATCGGCGGCGCCGCTAAACCCTCCCAGGTTTGCGCTCTTCTGGACGGCCTTGCGCCCGACGCTTTGCGAGGAGCCAACAGTATGGCCGACGAACCGGTCGCCAGCCGGATCCGCAACTATCTGTCAGATTGGTGGTCGGTGGCGCCGAGGCTCCGCGGCAACGACCTGCTGGCCCTGGGAGTTCCCGCCGGACCCGAGATGGGAGAGGCACTGCGCGCATTGCGCCGGGCGCGCCTGGACGGGGAGACGCATTCGGTCCGGGACGAGGAGATATTGGCCCGACAGTGGGCCCAGGCATCCGATAAACTCGCGTGTTAGAGTCCGCAAATCGCGGATTGCAGGGAGGTAGTGAAGTGGCAACCAAATTCCAAGTGTCGGGCCCGGTATTCTGCGTGGTCTGCAACGACGAGCTCAACGGACCACACCGGTCGACCTGCCAGATGTGCGGCGGTCCGTTCCACCAACCGTGGTCCCCGGAGAGCGACGCTCCCCGCTGCGGCCGGGCAACTAGCCACGACGAAACTCTGGCCGTCGTGTTCCTCTGCAAGGACTGCTACATGAACCGACGTCCGCCGCCCCAGTGACGTAGCTAAGGAGGGTAAGCCAATCATGAAGGCTGTTTACATTGAAGCCCACGGAGACGTCGGCGTCCTGCAGTACGGGGATCGCCCGGACCCGTCGCCCGGTCCGTCGGATGTCGTGGTCAGGGTGGGCGCCAGTGCTCTGAACCGACTGGACATCTTCACCAGGGAGGGCCAGCGCGGCTTGGAAAGGGAATTCCCCCCGCCGCTGATCCTGGGCGGTGACACGGCGGGAGAGGTCGTCGCCGTTGGGTCAGACGTCAACACCTTGACCGTGGGGGATCGCGCAGTGGTCAACCCGAGGCTGTCCTGCGGGGTCTGCCAATGGTGTGGCTCGGGCCGCGACGACCTCTGCCGGCGTAGCCGGTTCCTGGGAACGGCTCTGGACGGCAGCTACGCGGAACTGGTGGTGGTGCCCGAGGTCAACGCTTACAAGCTCGACGGCGGAGTTTCATTCGCGGACGCTGCGGCGGTGCCCACAACCTACCTGCCGGTATGGAACATGGCGGTGCGCCGCGCGGCTTTGCAGCCCTGGGAGACGGCGCTGGTGTTCTCCGCGTCGGCCGGCGTGGGTGCGGCGGCGATCCAGGTGTTCAAAAACGTGGTGGGGGCCACGGTCATCGCCACCACCAGCACTCCCGAAAAGGCGGAACTGGCGCGGAGCCTTGGCGCGGACCACGTGATCAACTACAACGAAGAGGACATCACCCAGCGCGTCCGGGAGATCACCGGCGGCGCCGGTGTCGATCTGCTGGTCGACCACGTCGGCGCCGATGTTTGGGCGCACGGCTTCCGCGCGCTGCGGCCGGGCGGCCGGTATTGCATCTGCGGAGCAACCAGCGGGCTGCGGGCCGAGCTGCACCTGGGCCTGCTGTTCAGCCGCCAGATCGAGATCTACGGCGGCTACATGGGATCCCGCGAGGACATGCGGCAGATCGTGGCGAGCCTGAACCGTGGGGTCATCACGCCGGCAATCCACCGGACGTATCCGCTGGCCAATGCCGCCGACGCCCACAATGATATGGAAGCAACCAACTTCTTCGGCAAGCTGATCCTGGAGCCGTAACGAGTCCACGTTCGGCAACGGCGTGCTCCGTGGGCAAGGCTTCGCCAACCAAGGTAGCCGCAAGCAATGCGGCTTCGGTGTCCCGTTCGCCGGCCACTCGCGGACGCCCGACTCCGGACGAAATGGAGTGACGGCAGGCGGTCAGGACTACCGCACCGTTGCGGGATGCGATACGCCGGCGGTTTTGTCAGCGGGCGGATTCACGGCCGGCCAGCCGTGCGAATAGCGTATCGAGCCAGGAGCGTTGTCGGACCGCTTCCGGTTCTTCTTCTACCGGGTCGCCGACGACGACCACCGTGCGGGCCGCCAGGTCGTAAACGGACCGGCGACGCTCCCGGTCGATCAGGACGATAAAAATCGACACGATGTCCAATATGCGCAGGAACTCCAGGTAGCCGTTGAGCAGTTGCAAAACGCTCCGGACGGCCTTTTGCCAGGTGCGCATGCGCCGGCCCGTTCGGGCGTCGACGATGTGGGCGCCCGCCGCCATGTGTCCCAGGGATCTGCCCCAAGTGAAATAGAACACCGCATACATGCCGTTCGCCATAACGTAGGGCACGTAGTAGGAATCAATGGCGTCCACGTGAATGTCCAGGCCGACGTCGAAGCCGAAGGTGTAGCGCACAAAATGCCACGCGCTCACGTCGGGTCCGCTGAGCAAGAGAAAAACCGCTCGCAACACAAACAGCATGAAGCTGCTGGGGATACCGCCGTAAATCGCGGTGAATCCCCGCTCCCATACAGTCAGTGGGCGCAGCTCCGGGGACTCGCCGGGCAAGACTAGGTCGCTCCCAGTAGTCCTCGCACCCCGTCCACCACGTCGTCCAGGGCCACCATGCTGGCCTCCTCATCGGTGCGGCCGCGGATTTCCACGGCGGACTGACGGAGGTTGCGCGGGCTGACGACCAGGCGAACCGGGAGGCCGATGAGGTCGGCGTCGTTGAACTTGACGCCGGCGGCCGCATCGGTCCGGTCGTCGAAAAGGACCTCTATTCCAGCGGCCCACAGGCGGTCGTAAAGTTCAGAGGCGGCTACGGCAACAGCCTCATCCGACATGTTGAGACCAACCAGGTGGACGTCATACGGCGCAATGGGCGGCGGAAAGACAATGCCACGCTCGTCGTGGTTCTGCTCGATGGCAGCAGCCAGGATTCGGCCTACGCCCATTCCGTAGCAACCCATGGTGATCGGCTGCTGCTCCCCGTCGGAGTCGAGGAAGTAGGCACCCATGGATTCACTGTAGAAGGTGCCCAGTTTGAAGATGTGGCCGACCTCCACGCCCCGGGTGAACTCCAGCGCGGCGCCGCAAGCGGCGCACCGGTGGCCCGGCTCGGTGAGAGCGATATCCGTAACCAGGTCGGCTCCAAAATCGCGCGGATAGTTGGCGTTGCGATAGTGGGTGTCGGGCTTGTTGGCGCCGACGACGAAGTTTCCGCCGTTGGTGATGGACTCGTCGGCGATCCGCCGGATGTTGCTGATGCCGATGGCCGAGGCTGAGCCAGCGACGATGCCGGCGGCGGCAACCTCATCGTCCTCGGCCAGGCGCAGGTCGTTGCAGTGGAGGGCGTTCTTGAGCTTGACCTCGTTCACCTCAAGATCGCCGCGGATGGTGACGAAGACCACCTCACCGTCGGCCGCGTAGAACACCGCCTTGAGGGTCTGCGCCTCGTCGACGCCCAGGAACTCGCAGAGGGAGGCGATGGTCTTCATGCCGGGCGTGCTGACCTCCTCCAGAGGCAGCGGGTCGGGCACGGGCTGATCGGGGTAGACCCCGGCGGCTTTCTCGGCGTTGGCGGCGTACCCGCAGGACGGGCAGGTGATTACCGTGTCCTCGCCGGTAACGGTGGGCAGCAGGAACTCATGGGAGTCCTTGCCGCCGATGGCGCCGCTGTCCGCCTCCGCCATGACCACGGGGATGCTGCAGCGGCGGAACACGTTGCGATAAGCCTGGGCCATGGCCTGGTAGGACAGGTCGAGGCCAGCGTCGTCCGCGTCGAAGGAGTAGGCATCCTTCATCGTGAACTCGCGCACTCGGACCAGGCCGGCGCGAGGACGCGGCTCATCCCTGAATTTGGTCTGCATCTGGTAGAGGATCACCGGCAGGTCCCGGTAGCTCTGGACGTTGCCCTTGACTATGTTCGTGACCACCTCCTCGTGGGTGGGCGCCAGCGCCAGAGGACGGCCGCGACGGTCCTCCAGTGAGAACATGTTGTCGCCGAAGGCGGCGGCGCGGCCGGACTGCTCCCACAGTTCCATGGGCTGCAGCGCGGGCATGCGGAGTTCCTGGCTGCCGGCGGCGTCCATCTCCTCGCGGACGATCTGCTCGATCTTCTGCATGGAACGCCAGGCCAGGGGCAGGTAGGCGTAGATGCCGGCGGCGACCTGCTGGATGAGGCCGGCCCGCAGCATCAGTCGGTGGCTGGCGGTTTCGGCCTCGGGCGGGTCGTCGCGCAGGGTGCGGGTGACGAGACGGGAAATGCGCATGGTTCACACCATCGAACGAGATTGGGACGAACGAAACGAAGGCAGGCCTTCAACCCATCGGGTTGACGTCGGGGAGGCCGAGACGGAACTGGCCGAGGTTGTCGTAGGCGCTGGTGTTGACCATGAAGTGCTGGGCCGCCGCGTTGATGTCGCGCATGCAGCGTTGAAGCACGCGGTCGTTGTAAATGGCGTTCCCGCCGCCATAGCGGAAGGCGGTTGCCGTGACCTGGCAGGCGACGTCAGTGGCGTAGACGCACGCGCCGCGGAGGCGGAGCTGCCGTTCGAGATCGGGGCGTTCGCTGCGGAGGCAGAACTCCCAGGCATCCTCGATGGCCTCGCGGCAAAGGGCGCGGGCGGCGCGCAGCTGCTGGTCACATCTACCCAGATCGTGCTGCAGGGCTCCCCGTTGGGCAATGGTCGAGTTCAGGTACCCGCGCTGGTAGGAGCCGGCCTCGGACGAAATTTCGTCCAGGGCGCGACGCGCGACCCCCAATGCGAAAGCCGCGTGGTCAGGGGTGACGAAACCCGGTCGGCCCAGCCAGAATATCGGCCCGCCCTTGCGTGGGTCGGTGGACAGGAGGTCGAAGGCCATCTCTTCGGGCACGAAGTAGTCGTCGAACACGAAATCGCGGCTGCCCGTCCCCTTCAGGCCCATTACCTGCCAGTTGTCGAGGAACTGCACGTCCTCGATGGGAGCGGCGAAGATCATGTGCTCAGTTCCAGGATTGCCGTCCCGGAGGATGCGAAATCCGGCAAGGAGCCAGGAGGAATGCGCGGATCCGCTGGCGAACGGCCAACGTCCGGTGACGCGCCAGCCGCCGGGGGCCGGGGTAGCCACGCCGCGGGGGATGATGGCACCGGAGGCGATGGGCATCCGGCCGCCCGCGAAGATGCGCTCTACGCCACGCTCCGGGAGGAAGGCGCCCAGCCAGGACGCGCTGGTGCTGTTGATGAAGGCGCACCAACCCGCGGATGGATTGATGTAGCAGAGCTCGTCGCAGAGTTCCAGGTACAACAGCGGGTCGACCTCCGGGCCACCGAGCTCGCGGGGCACCTTCAGGGAAAGCAGGCCCTCGCGATACAGCGCCACCACCGACGCCCAGGAGAGCCTTTCGCCTGCGTCGTTGGCCTCGGCATCGTTTTCCAGGACGGGCCGGATACGGGCGACGGCGTCCAACAGGTGACGGCGGAGGGCGTCGCGCTCGGTGGGCAACTGCGGGATACCCAGGGCTTCGAGGGCAGGGACGTCGAAGGGGGTGACGGTCTCGGCGGCGGTGGAGGTGGTGGTCATGGCGCGGCGGGCATCGATGGCACGTTCAGGCGTGGGCCGGCGTGTTTTCGATCTCCTCCATGAGGGCGGTGAGCATTTCGGCTTCGGAGACTACTCGGATCTTTTCGCCCTTGCGAAAGATGATCGCACGTCCGGCGCCGGCGGCGATCCCCACGTCGGCGTCTTTGGCCTCGCCGGGTCCATTGACCTCGCAGCCCATGACGGCGACCTTGATGTTCTTGTCCGTCTTCTTCAGCAGGGCATCGACATCGTTGGCCAGCTTGCGGATGTCCACGTCGGCCCGCCCGCAACTGGGACACGCCACCATGGTCGTTCCCTTGTCCCTAAGATTCAGCGACTTCAGGATCTCATAACCCGCGATGACCTCCTCAACGCTGTCGTCGCTGAGGGAAACGCGAATGGTATCGCCGATGCCCTCGTACAGCAGCACGCCCAGCCCGACGGCCGTGCGGATGGAACCGGACTTGGCGGTGCCGGCCTCGGTGATACCGAGGTGCAGAGGGTAGGGAACCATTGCGGCGAGGCGGCGATACGCCTCGACAGTGGTGGGCACGTCGAAGGCTTTCATCGAAATCTTGATCTGGTCGAAGTCCTGTTGCTCCAGGAGACTGATTTCCCAGAGCGCGGTGGCAACCATGTGGTCGACGATACTGTAATCGCCTTCCTGGGCCTCGCCAGCCTTGGGTAACCGGTTCACCAGGTCCATGTGGCGCGAGAAACCGCGGGTGCGGCCGATGCCACCAACGGGAGGCAGGCTGCCGAAGTTCACGCCGATGCGGATGGGGATGTTACGCACGTTGGCTGCGGCGACGACCTGGCGTACCTGGTCCTCGTTCCGCAGGTTGCCGGGGTTGAGGCGCAGGCAATCGATTCCCCCCTCGGCGCATTCCAACGCCAGTTGATAGTGGAAATGGATATCCGCCACGAGGGGGATGTTGATCTGCTTTTTGATCTCCGCCATCGCCTTGGCAGCGTCCATGTCCGGCACGGCGGATCGGATGATCTCGCATCCGGCCTCCTCGAGTTCATGGATCTGCCGGACGGTGGCTTTCACGTCCCTGGTGTCGGTCTTGGTCATGGACTGCACGGTGACGTCGGCGCCACCGCCCACCTTGACACCGCCGACATACACCGGCTTGGTAACCCTGCGCTGGCTAACCGTCATAATCGTCACCGCCGTCTGAAAATGGTGGAGTGGCGAACTCAGATATGCTGGACCTATGATGGTCAATCATACACGATGGTCTGACTCGGCTGCCAGCGCGACCGCGTGCTCAAACACCTTCGCCCGGGTTTTCCGGGTTGGAGGTCGGCCGGACTATTTCGCACTCTGCCAGGCGGTATGCAAACCGGAAACGTGCTTGTTGTATAATCAGGTCATCAAGGCGAGGCTGGAGCGATGGCGGGTTCCGGCGTCGATCAGCGTACTCGCCCGGAAGATTCGGGCGGCAGGCAGGTGAGAGCGTGCGCGACGTTATTCAGGAAGCAGTCAACCAGTTGGAATCAGGCAATCCGTGCGTGCTGGCCACGGTGGTGCGCACCAAGGGATCAACCCCGCAGAAGGCCGGCGCGATGCTGCTGGTGCGCGAGGACGGCACCGCCGTCGGCACCCTCGGCGGCGGCTGCGTCGAAGGCGACATCTGGTTCGCGGCGCGGGAAATCCTGCGCAACCAGGGCGGTCCGGAGTTCAAGGACTACTATCTGAACGAGGACATCGCCGCCCGCGACGGCCTGGTGTGCGGCGGCACCATGTACTTCTATCTGGAGCCCTTCTGGGATACGGATGACTTCACCGACATTGGCTCGGAATTGCTGGGCGCTTACGATGGCGCCGAGCCGGCGGCGCTGGCGACCATCGTCCGGTCGGAGGGGGACACGGCGCGTCTCGGAGCGAAGCTGTTGCTCCGGTCCGACGGTTCGATAGCCGGCGGCATCGGAACCGCCGAGCTGGACGAAATCGCGCTGGAGGCCGCCGGCCGTGTCGCCGCGGTGGGGGCCAACGAGTCCGTCGACATCGACGACAAGACCGAACTGTTCGTCGAGGGTTTCACCACGCCGCCGACCCTGGTGATGGTGGGTGGCGGCCACGTGGGCAAGGCGACGGCCGACCTGGCGCACCAATTGGGCTATCGCGTGTACATCGTCGACGACCGGGAGGACTTCTCCAACCCCAACCGGTTCCCCTATGCGGAAGAAACGATCGTTGCACCGTACACCGACTGGGCGCAACACCTGGACATCAACGTCAACAGCTTCGTCGTGGTGGCCTCTCGCGGGCACTGGTTTGACGACGTGGCGTTGGAGTCGGCGCTGACCACCAAGGCGCGGTACATCGGCTTGCTGGGCAGCCGGCGCAAGACCCTGATGATCTACCAGCGTCTCCTGCAGGAAGGAGTGCCGCGCGAACGGCTGGCGGAGGTGCGCGCCCCCATCGGCCTGGACATCGGCGCACTGGAACCGGAAGAGTTGGCCGTCAGCATCATGTCCGAGATCATCATGGCCCGTCGCGGCGGCAAGGGTAGCCCCATGACCATGGACGACTGGTACCTGGAACGGGCCGAACGTCGAGCCAACCGGGCCATGGGGGCCACGGCCGACTGACCGCCGCCCTACCCGGTTCCACAGCCGGACCATGACGCGACATTCTGGGAGCCGCACGCCGGATGATGCGCCATGTGGTCCGGGATTCCCGCCAATGGTGACCCCAAGTGCGGCCCGTGCCGTTCCGGTCCCTGAGACTGGACTCCGACCCACCGGGTAGTCGATCCATGGACGCCGCGTCGCTGTTTACTTCAGCGATCCTCCTTGCCGCCGGCGTGTCCCGGCGCATGGGCACCCTCAAAGCCCTGTTGGATTGGCAGGGGCGTCCTCTCATCATCCACCAGGTAGTCTCCCTGCGTGAGGCCGGCGCGGACGAGGTTATCGTCGTGTTGGGCCATCGCGCCGATGAGTTGCAGGCGCGGATCGGGGTCAACCGGGAGGTGTACCGCCTGGGGAAAGTCCGGTGCGTTATCAACGAGGACTATGCTCAGGGCAAGACCACGTCGATCAAGACTGGCCTGTGGGCCCTTGGCCCTTCTGCCGACCCCGACGCGGCCATCCTGATGCTGAATGTGGACCAGCCCCGGTCTCCCGAAATCATAGGGCGAGCGTTGTCCGCCCATCGCAATGGGGATGGCAAGCTCATTACGATACCTACGTACGAGGGGAAAGGCGGTCATCCCATCATCGTGAGCCGCAGCCTGTACGACGAACTGATCGCAATCGACGAGCAGACCCAGGGGATGAGGGCGGTAACCGAACGCCATCGCGATGCCACACAGCGGGTGGAACTGGGCGCTGCCGAGTTGCTGTGGGATGTCAACACGCCCGAGCAGTACCAGGCGGCACTCAAGGCGTTGGAAGCCGGCTGAGCGACCGGACGTAACCGGGCCTCGCGCCCAGCCGAGGCAACATGAAACCGGGGCCCGATAAACAGTCGAGCCCCGGTTGCTGGTTTTCCCTTCTTCCCGCCGCCAAGGATGCGCCGGGCTGACGGGTTTTGTCCCTGTCAGCGGCCACCCAGCATCGTCATGCCGCCGTGGTCCCGCCAACAGGGCGTTTACAGGGGAAATGCCAGCTATGGTTCAGCTCGATCAGCGTAACCACTTCTAACCTCCTGCATTGACGATGGTCTGGCCATCGGGTTTTCGGCGGGTGGGAGTTCCCTGTACCCCCAGCACCTTGAATACATAGTATACGTCTGTCCGATGCTTGTCAACCCTATATTGAATAATTCATATCAAATTTCCCAGGGGTCGGCGCGCTACGGGAAAAATGGTCTAAACTACGGCGAAGTCGTTACGACCTCGGAGAAATGACAGGCATGAGCGAAGCCAACAGCAATGGTAGTGGAACTCAACGGACGGTCCCCAGCGTTTACGGTGATGACGGCGTGACCATCATCGGCATGATCGGCGTGGTGCGGGAATCGGAGGCCAACCGGGGCGCGACGTTGAGCCTGTTCGGCGGCGGGATCAATCCGGGCGCTGAGGTTCCTTCCGGCGTGGACCCGGACTACATCCTGGATTTCGCGCGCACCCACGAGGCAGCCGGCTTCGATATGGTGCTCACCGGCTATTCTTCGTCCACCCCCGACGGGTTTGAAGTCGCGGGATACGCGGCGGTCCACACCGAGCGGCTGGGTTACCTGATCGCGCACCGGCCCGGCTTCGTTGCGCCCACGCTGGCGGCGAGAAAGGCCGCCACACTGGATCAGCTCACCAACGGGCGCATCGCGTTGCACATCATCACCGGGGGCAACGACGTCGAGCAACGGCAGGATGGGGACTGGCTCGATCACGATTCCCGGTATCGCCGGACCGATGAGTACCTGGACGTCATGCGTCGCATCTGGACGGAGGTGGAGCCGTTCGATCACGACGGTGAGTTCTACCATTTGCAGGCGGCGTACAGCCAGGCTCGTTGCCGCCAGCGCCCGCACGTGCCCTTGTTTTTTGGTGGGGCCTCGGAGGCGGCGCTGGACACTGCCAGCCGACGGGCCGATCTGTTCGCCTTGTGGGGAGAGCCTCGCGCTTCCATCGCGGAGCGCATTGCGGACGTGCGGCAGCGGGTGGCCGCGTCCGGGCGTGACCCGTCCGCAATGAGGTTCAGCCTGTCGGCGCGGCCTATCCTGGCGGAAACCGAAGAAAAGGCGTGGCAGCGGGCGGAGGAGATCCTGGACCGGGTGCAGCGCGCAACCGCCGGACGGATCACGCCGGGCGTCCCCACTCGACCGCAATCCGAGGGCGCCTGGCGCCTGCTGCGGTTTGCCGCCGAAGGCAACGTGCACGACGAACGTCTCTGGATGCCCATCGCGGCGGCCAGCGGAGCGTCGGGGAGCACCACCTGCCTGGTGGGCACACCCGAGCAGGTGGCCGACTCCCTGCTCGCCTACTACGACCTGGGGTGCAGCGCATTCATAATTCGCGGGTTCGATCCCCTGGCTGACGCCTCCGATTATGGCCGGGAACTGATCCCGCTGGTGCGGGAAGGCGTCGCCCAGCGGCGCAAAGCTGCCGTGTGATGTCGCGATTGCCCGGTTCGCTGCACCGAAACCGGGTAGAACAGAGGCGCGTATCTGATACCATACGCCCCAGCGCAATATCGGGAGGCCACATATGGTCGATTATGCATCCCTGTTCTCCAGCAATTTGCCCAGATCCGTCGCGACGCCGCCCGGGGCGGGCGACCCGGTCAAGTACATTTTCTCCATCACCAACGCGGTGCCCGAAGTGGTTGACGGCGACGAGTACCTGGCAGCCATCCGGACCGGCCTCGAAACCAACGGGGCCGCATCGCTGGCCGGCTACCCCCCGCCCGGCGGTCACGTCGGTCTGAGGGAAATGATCGCCGAGCGTCTCGCGGCCAATCGTGGCTACGAGGTATCTCCGGGCGACGTGTTCATCTCGGACGGCGCCGGCGGCGCCATCGCCATCATCCTGGAGTCCTTCATCAACCCGGGCGACGCCGTTTTGGTGGAGGAGTTCACCTATATGGGTAGCCTGCGCATGATGATGGAGCGCGGCGCGGAGCCGATCCACATCGCCTGCGACGATGATGGTATGCTCCCTGACGCGCTGGAAGACGCGTTGGCATCGCTGGAGAGTTCGGGACGCCGGGCCAAGTTTGTCTGGACGATCCCGGTGTACCAGAACCCCCTGGGCTTCACGGTATCGGAGGGACGACGGCGAGCAATCCTGGAAGTCGCCCAGAAGTACGGCGTGCCGGTGATGGAGAACGAGTCCTACGCGGATTTCCGTATCGACGGCGACCCGCTGCCGCAGGCAATGTCCGGCATCAGCGATCAGGGCGACGTGTTTTACGTTTCGTCGTTCACCAAGTTGCTGGGATGCGGATTGCGCGTAGGCTTCGGTGTGCTGCCTCCCGGGGTGCAGGACGCGCTGCCGCAGGTCAACGCCGAAAACCTGCCGCGTCGCAGCGTGAGCCACCTGGCCACGACCATGGTCTACGAATACATGCGGGCCCACGAGACGGAGCATATCGAGGCCGTCCGGCGTGCCCTGCTGGCCAGACGCGACGCAATGATCGACTCCCTGGAAAGCAACTTCCCGTCCTTCTGTGAGTGGACCCATCCCCACGGCGGAATGATGATGTTCGTCAAGCTCCCCGAACGCGCCGACACGTGGTCAACCCTGGCCAAAGCCACCGCGCGGGACGTCAAATACAATCCGGGCGGCATGTTCCGGTCCGACCGGGGACGCAACAACCATCTGCGCCTCACCTACAGCCACAACTCGCCCGAAGAAATACGGGAGGGAGTGGCCAGACTGGCGGAGCTCTTCCGGGAGGAGGGCTATTTCGAGGGCTGATACGCAGCGGCAATTCCCCCTTCAAGCGGGGGAGGCGAAGTGGGGGTACAACGATGGTCGTCGCCAGTCCAGCGATCAACGTCACGGTCGATGGGATCCCCGTCAGCGTGCCCGGCGGCGCCAGCGCGCTTGACGCCATCAACGCTGCCGGCGTACCGCTCTCTCAGTTGTGCAAAGACGCGGATATGCCGCCCATCGGCGCGTGCCGGACCTGCCTGGTGCAAATCGACGGCATCCGGGGGTTCCCCGCATCATGCTCGACACCGGCCAGCGACGGCATGGTGATCCGCACCGACACGGCCGACGCCAGGCGCATTCGAACCGGCGTGATCGAGCTCACGCTGGGGATGGTCGGGAACACAAACGGATCCGGTGGGTCAGCTTCTGACGGGTACGGACTGTTGTCCGAAGCGGCAGACTTGCACGGAGTATCCGGGCAGCGCTGGGAGTCGCGAGAACGCCAGCCAACGGACGCATCCAACCCGGTCTTCGACCTCGCGATGGACGCGTGCATCCTGTGCGCGCGATGCGTGAACGCCTGTCAGTCAGGCCACCAGTTCATCGGCGCCATCGACGTGCTGGGCGCCGGCGGATCGGCCCGGATCGCCACCGCCGGCGACAAACCGCTGGCGGAGAGCATCTGCACCACCTGCGGGCAGTGCCTCAGCGTGTGCCCCACCGGGGCAATCAGCGTCAAAACGCCCCCGTCAGCGGAGACGCCAACCCACCAGGTCAACACCACGTGCCCGTACTGCGGGGTGGGTTGCGGCATCAAGCTGGAAGTGAGCGATGCATCCGAAGGACCAAAGGCCGGACGCATTGTTGCCTCGCACGACGATCCGGCAAATCTGTCCAGCGTGGGGATGCTGTGCGTCAAGGGTCGTTTCGGCTACACGTTTGTGCAGCACGGAGACCGGATCAAGACGCCGCTGATCCGCGGGGGCGACCGGTTCAACGGCGAGTTCCGGGAAGCGAGCTGGGACGAAGCCCTGGACTTGGTGGCGTCGCGGCTCGCCGATTACCGCGGCGAGTCCTTCGGAACCTTGTGCTCGGCCAAGGCCACCAACGAAGACGGTTATGTCCAGCAGAAGTTTGCCCGTCTGGTCATGGGCAGCAACAACATCGACCACTGCACGCGGCTGTGTCACGCGCCGTCAGTGGCCGCCATGCTCACCTCGTTGGGCAGCGGGGCGACCAGCAACTCGTACACCGACTACGAGAACGCCGGTTGCCTGGTGGTGATTGGCTGCGACCCCACGTCCAATCATCCGGTGGCGGCTTCTCGGATGCGACGCGCCGTGGTTGAGCGGAGCGCAAAGTTGATCGTGGTCAACCCGCGCCGGATCGACATGTGCGACTACGCTGACCTGTGGCTGCGGCCGTATCCGGGCACCGACGTGGCGCTGCTCAATGCCATGGCCCATGTGATCGTGACCGAGGGGTTGGCGGACGACGCATTCGTGGACCGGCGAACCGAGGGCTACGACGATTGGCGAGGCGTGATCGACCGGTACACTCCGGAGCGCGCGGCAGCGATCACCGGGGTTTCGGCGGAAGACATCCGCGCGGGCGCGCGCATGGTGGCAATGCCGCCGGTACCTCGAAACGGGGACGCCGGGGCTGAGCGTGGCGGCACCTGCCTGATCTGGGGCATGGGCCTGACGCAGCATACGAATGGAACCGCCAACGTCCATTCCGTGCTGAACCTCGCACTGGTGACGGGCCAGATGGGCTTCCCCGGCTCCGGCATCTCGCCGCTTCGCGGACAAAACAACGTGCAGGGCTGCGGCGACGCGGGTTGCGTGCCCGATTCACTGCCGGGCTACCAGGGACTGCAACCGGCATCCGTCGAAAAGTTCGGACAGGCTTGGCACGCCAACGGTTCGCTGCCCGACTGGCCGGGCCGAGTGGTCACCGACATGGTGGACTCCATCGGAGAGCCGGGCGGCGTCCGGGCAATGTACATCACCGGCGAGAACCCCCTTCTCAGCGAGCCCGACCTGAACCGTGCCGACGAACTATTCCGCAGGCTAGATTTCCTGGTGGTGCAGGACATCTTCATGCACGAAACCGCGCGGCTGGCGGACGTGGTGTTGCCAGCCACGAGCTTCGCCGAGAAAGACGGAACATTTACCAACAGCGAGCGCCGGGTGCAGCGGGTGCGACAGGCCGTAGAGCCGGTCGGCGATAGCCGGCCAGACTGGGCGATTATCAGCGAGCTGGCGGCCCGAATGTGCGACCGTCTGGATTTGCCGTGGCGGGACCGGTTTGTGTACGACCATCCATCAGAAATCTTCGCCGAGATGGCCAGCTTGACGCCGTTGCTGGCCGGCATTTCCTACGAGCGGCTTGATGCCGAGGGCGGGATCCAGTGGCCGTGTCCGACGCCGGATCATCCAGGCACGGCTTTTCTTTACGCCGACGGTTTCCCCCGGGGCGACCGGGCGAAATTCGTTGCCTACGAGCAGGGTCCGACGGCGGAAGAGATACCTTCGGAGCGCTTCCCGCTGATGCTGAACACGGGAAGGGTGCTCTACCATTGGCACGGCGGAACCATCACGAGACGCGTGGACAGCCTGCTGGCGCAAGCGTCGGACCTGGAAGTGTCCATCAACCCAGTGGACGGCGAGCGGTTTGGATTGCGAGACGGAGCGCCGGTGCGGGTGCGCTCGCGACGAGGGCAATTGGACGGGATCGCCCGTTTCACCTACCGCATGAGGACGGGCGAGATCTTCATCCCGTTTGTGCGCCTCAACGACTCGGCGGCGAATTTCCTGACCAACGCCGCGTACGACCCCCACTCGCGCATACCGGAGTACAAGGTATGCGCGGTAAGCCTGGAGGCGACAGAGTGAGGGGTTCGCCCTCCGTCTCGACCGAGCCTACTGGCTACGGAGACGCGCGCGCTCCCGGCCTTCTATGAAATGCACCGCCTCGTCCGGGCTGACCCGGCCAACCGGTCCGCTGGCGTACATGGAACCCAATACGGTGCCCCCACGGCCGAGCAAAAGCTCGGTGGGTTGGATGTAGCCGCCGCGGTCGTCGGACCACCAGGAGCCGAGCATGTCGGCCTGCTCGCGGGTGAATCCATAGGCCATCGGAAAGGTTACTCCCGACTTGTTGGCCATTTCCTGGACCACCTCTTTCGGTTCAACGCTGGCGCCGACAATGGACAAACCCATCTCGGCCAGGGAGTCCTGCTGCGACTGCCACGCGGCCAACTGCCGCGAGCAGTAGGGTCACCAAACGCCGCGATAGAAGAGAACCGCCAGGTAGCGTGAGGACATATCGCCCGGCAGAGTCAGCGTGCTGCCGTCGGTAAGGTTGAGGGTGAGTTCGGGCAGCCGGTCACCCTGCTGCAGCTTGTCTACCATCAGTGGTTCTCCGTATCAGTCGGTACCTGATCGCCGGGGCGATTGGGCCAGAATAACTCATAAAGGCGGTCGGCCAGATCCTGGCACAATACCAGTCCCGCGGCGACTTCAGTCGATGATTCCTCGTCCTCGTAAAAGTTGGAATGCAGCGATCTTGCTGTTCGGAATGCGTTGTCCATCCACGCCTGTGTTTCTGGATCACCAGAATCACCGACCAGTCGGCTCAGCTCACGCATGACGTGCCAGATCGAGCGGTGGGCGTGAATTGTGCCGCCGTGCTGAGCGCTGACTGCTTTGATAGTCTCCGCGACCATACCCCATGCTTTGCTGGAGGCCTGGGGCAGGTCTCCTTCTTGATTCAGATGGCGCCATGCGCTGGCCCGGAAATCGTCGCTGAGCCGGGCGTATTTCTGCGGCGACCTCCCGGCGTCTCCGGGCTGAGCCGGGTCCCTCGCTGCAGCGAGACCACGGGTTACGGCCTCGGCGATTTTGTCTCGGCCAAGCGCTAAGGCTTCCAATCGAATCAGTCTCCTGTGGTCTCGGCGATGGGCGACTTCAGGCGTTCGGGCCACCATGGGTCGTCGTACTCGTTGAACAGGCCCTTGATGTGAGGCATGACCTCATTGGCGAACAAGTCGGTGTTCTTGCGGACCAGTTCGGGTGGCATGCTGCCGATCTGGAGCAGCACCATAAGGTGTCCGATCCGGAGCAACTCACACGCCTCGGTGAGCTTGCGGCGGACGGTTTCGGGGCTGCCGCCGATGACGTGACCCTGCTCGATATAATCCTTCCAACTGTTCTCCTGTGCGGTGCGCTGGGCTTCCTCGCCCATCTGGGGGCGCAGGGACTTGCGGATCGACTCGAGGGACCGGTACCCGGGCGATTCAGCGAACGGCGGGTACACGCGCAGCATCTTCTCGTAGAAATACTTCACGTGTTGCTCGTAATCCTTCTCTGCCTGTTCGTCTGTCTCCGAAACGCACACCAGTTGGAGGAATCCCAAGCGGTGAGGGTTGTCGTCGACGCCCCGTTCGGCGCAGCGTTCCCAGTAGCCCTTGACGATGTTGTGGCCGCGCAGGTAGCCGTAGTAGGAGAGGTAACAGTAGACGTAGTCCCGATCCAGAACCCAGTCCCAGGTCTCCAAGCTGCCTGATCCCGGGATCCACACCGGCGGATGTGGCTCCTGCATCGGCCGCGGCCAGATGCTGATGTAGCGCAGCTTGTTGTACTTGCCGTTGAATATCGTGGGTTGGTGCTGCGTCCACGCCTGCATGATCACATCGTGGGCCTCAGTGTGGCGGTCGCGCAGGGTGATGGGCACCTGCCCGTAGGAGAAGGTGGTGTCCATAGCGGTGCCCACCGGGAAGCCGGCCACCAGTCGCCCGTTGGATATGACGTCGAGCATCGCCATCTCTTCGGCAACGCGCACCGGCGGGTTGTACAACGCCAGGCTGTTGCCCAGCACGATGACGGCGCCGTTGTTGGTGGAGTTGGCCAGAACCGACGCGATCAGGTTCGGGGAGGGCATGATGCCGTACGCATTGTTGTGGTGCTCATTGACGCAGATCCCGTCAAAACCCACCTCGTCCGCGTAGCGCAACTGGTCGATGTACTGGGCGTAGTACTCGTTGCCCTTGGCCGGGTCGAAGTTTTCGTTGGGCAGGTCAACCCACGCCGAGTGATGTTGCTGGGCGAAATCGTCCGGCAGGTCCTGGTAGGGCATGAGATGGAAGAATGACACTTTCATGGCAAGTTACCTCGGCGACTCGCCGGCCGCCTTGCTGGAATGGGCGGATTTTAGCATGCCGCGCCCTGCAACCGATCATTGCATGGGGAACGGCCGCAAGGCACGCCGGCAATCACCCGACTAACCGGCCAGCCACGCTTTGACGGCATCGATGAAATCTGATGGGTTGTCTTCGAACACCATGTGTCCGGCCCGCTCGATGTTCACCATGCTGCCCTGGGCCAGGGTCTCCACCATCTGGTCGGCGGTTTCCTGGGTCAGCAAGTCGGTTTCCGTGCCGCGCACGATGAGGGTGGGGCAGGTGATGTTTTCCAGCGCCGGCCAGAGGTCCGCCGCCGGAGCGGCTGTGCCGTTGATGCGCTGCTCGCGGATGGCCGGATCGAACTTCCAGCCAATCTTGCCATCAGGCAGCTGCGTGGTTTGACCGGTGAGCCGGCGGCGCATCACTGTCTCCGACGCGAACCGGTTGCCCGTTTGGACGTGGGCCAATGCGTCCTCGAAGTTATCGAAGTGGGGAGGGATCGCGCGCAATTCTTCCGTGATGCGGTTGCCACCGGTCGCCTCGATGCGCGGGCCAATATCTACAATGCACAGGGCTTGCAGCCGGTCGGGATGCTCTCCGGCGAAGGCCATGCTGTTGCGCCCGCCCATGGAATGACCGAACAGCACGAATTTATCCAGGCCGATGGCGTCGACGAAGCCGAGGAGGTCGCCCATAAAGGCGTCGGTGGAATAGTCGCCGCCCGGGGCGTGGTCGGTATCGCCTCGCCCGCGCTGGTCGACCGAATACACGTGATAATCGCCGCACAGCGCCTCTGCCACGTCGGCCCATACGTTGGCGTGGCCACGGAGCCCATGCAACATCACCAGGGGCGGCTGGCCCTCGGTTCCCCAGTCGAGGTAATGCAGATTGATACCGTTGGCGGTCACGTTCCGGCTCTTGGGTTGTACTTGCGTGGTCATGGGATTCCTCCTTGGGTCGGGCTTGGGAAATAGCTGGTCAATGTTGGCAAACCGGAATTACTTGAGCTGCCAATTCGGGCGGCGCTTTTCCGCGAAGGCACGCGGGCCTTCCTTGCTGTCCTGCGTGGTCAGGATGTAGTCGTAGGCCACGTAGGTCTTGGCGCTGATTTCAGCGATGGACATGTCCAGGCTGCTGTAGGCCAGGTCCTTGATGGTGCGAACCGCCAGGGGGGCGTTCTGGGCGATGCTTTCCGCCATCCTGATGGCTTCCGGCACCAGCTCGTCGGGAGGCACAACCTTGTTCAGAAAACCCATTTCCTTGACACGTTCGGCCGGCAGCAGGTCGGCCGTCATCACCAGCTCCAGCACGTTGGATATACCGATCATCTTGGTGAGTTCCACCGCGAAGGGCGGCATCAGGCTCCACTTGGTTTCGGTAATGCCCAGGCGGGCGTTGTCCGCAGCCAGGCGAACGTCGCACATCTGGGCGATGGACCAGCCACCCGCGGCTGCGGCTCCGTTGACCGCGGCAACCAGGGGTTTGACCGGCCGCTCCCACATATGCGGTTTGTTGGGTGACATGCTGTTTTCGGCGCGAGCCTGCACCCCCTCAGCGTTGTCGGCGGCACGCTCCTTGAGATCCCGGCCGGCGCAGAAGTTCCGGCCGGCGCCGGTGATCACAGCCACCCAAGCTTCGTCGTCCTCGTTATCGAAGTGGTCGATGACATCTCGCAATTCGCGGCGGAGTTGGCGATTGATGGCGTTGGAAGACTCGGGCCGGTTGAGCGTTATCACCGCCACATGGTTGTCGGTTCCGGTCTTTTCGTAGAGCACGGTTTCAGGCATAACGACGAGGTCTCCTTGAGTTCAGTAAATTTGCAATCGGACGGAGGTCAGGCGTAATGACCCAGGAACTGACCGCCAATGACGTGCAGGTGGCCATGGGGCTGGCTCTGCAAACCGTCGTAACCAAAGTTCGAAAGAATGCGGAAGCCGTTGGGGCAATACATGCAACCGAGGGTGGCGGCCACGTCACCAATCCGGGACATGATCCCGTTACTCCACATCTCCAGTTGCGACATGTGTCGGCGCGGCATGACCAGCAACATGACTGGCACCCAGGTCAGCCGGTTGACGATGGCGATCAGGTCATTGTCCAGGTAACGGATGCGCGCCGGCTCGCGGCCGGCGACAATTTCACAGAAGACGCAGTTGGTGGGTTCAGAACTCATGCGGATTTATTCACAGCGCGGAAAAATGCGCTGTCCCGGCGGACTGATGTGATGGCACCGTCAAACAGACGCAAATCAGACCTGATTGGTTGGCGATTACTATACGGACTGCGTCTTTGCAGTGTCAACGACGGACGTTCGGGTGAGGGTCCCGCGCACTGAGCATCGACTGCCGTGTGGTATCATTGCGCGCGTAAAGTCCCGTTCCGTCAACCGTCCCCATCCATGATATGTACCGTCTGGCAATCCTGACCATCAGCAGTTCCGGCGCTCGAGGTGAGCGCGAGGACACCGGGGGACAGGCCATCCGGGATAAGCTGCCCCCACCCGACTACGAAGAAGTCCGCTACGAAGTGGTTGCGGACGATGCCGACACCATCACCGCTCGGTTCAGTGAGTGGGCCGACTCCGGCGAGGTGGACATCATCGTGAGCACCGGCGGGACCGGTATGGGCCGCCGCGACGTCACGCCCGAAGCCGCCCTGCGGGCCATTGACCGGGAAGTGCCCGGCATGGCGGAAACCATGCGGGCGCAGACCCTGAAGTTCACCCCCATGGCCATGCTGAGCCGGTCGGTGGTGGGTATTCGCGGCCACACTCTGATCATCACGCTTCCCGGGAGCCCCAGGGGCGTGGGCGAATGCCTGGACGTCATTCTGCCGGTGCTGACGCACGCCATTGAACTCCTGCAACGGGATTCCGTCCAGGAACATCCCCGCTGACCGCAGATCACCAAGCCATTACCGTACATCCATCGGAGACCGCCGCAAGATGAGCACCGACGCCCAAGCAAACGAAACCGCCCCCGTATACTGGCCGCGGGTCAAGGAACTCCTGGACACGATCATGGACCGCTGGATCGAACGTCACGGCCGGCAACCCTACCCCGGGATCCACGAATACTGGTGGGAGACACCGGAGGAACTGGCCGCATCAGTGCTCAATGGGTATCCGTCCATCGAACCGGGGGTGCCGGGAGCCGACACGCATCTGGTTCGCTCTCTCCGGTTGGGTTGCGGCACTTTCGGCCGGATGCCCTTGCGGGGTCCGTTCCTTTCACGGGCCGAAGCGGCGGAAATCGCCGCGTGGATTGACGCCGGAATGCCCAAGGGCCCGGACGGCTGATCCCAGCCGCGCCTCGTCAACAAAGAGCAGGGGCGAATCTGATTCGCCCCTGCTGCTGTCGGCTCGGTTGCCCGTCTGCTAAAGCAGTACGGGTTCCTTTTCCTTCTGGTAGACCTGGATGCGGCCACGGGTGTGATCCAGGATCGCGATCTGCCCGGAAGGAGTGACGCGCACCGCACACGGGTTGGCAAAAGCCTTCTCGAAGGAACCGCCGTCGTGCGTGATGGCCATGGTCCGCTGCCGGATCATGTCGGGGTTGGAGTTGAGCTTGCTCTTGCCCCAATCCGAGATCTGGTGGTCGCCCTTCAACTGGGCGCGAAAGCGTCCATCGGGGGCGAGGATCTGAACCCGGTCGTTCTCGCGGTCGCAGACATAGATGTCGCCATCGTTGTCCACGAACACAGCATTGGGGCGGTTGAACTGGCCGGGGCCGTCCCCGCTGGTTCCGTAGGTGGCCTGCCACTCGCCGGCCTGGTTGAAAACCTGGATGCGGTCGTTGCGCCAGTCAGCCACGTAGATCAGGCCGTCGTTGCCCAATGCGATGCCCCAGGGCATGTTGAGCTGACCGTTTCCAGTGCCGAATTCACCGAACTGGCTCTTGAACGTGCCGTCCAGCCCGTAGCTCTGAACACGGTGGTTCTTGCTGTCCACCAACCACATGGTATCGCCGACGATGGTGATACCGGATGGGCCGTCAAACTGGCCGGGGCCGCTACCGCCCTCGCCCCAGTGGGACACGTAGTCGCCGTCCTCAGTGTAAATGGTGATGCGGTTCAGGTATTCGTCCGCAACATACAGCCTGTTGTTGCCGTCCAGGGCGCAGGAGGTGGGCCAATACATGTCGCCCGGCGCCTCGCCGAACTGGCTGAACTCGCCCACGTAGTCCTCGCCCAGCGTGGCGATGGTCACGTGTACGCCGTCGGGCCGGTTCTCGTAGGAGCGGTTGAGCACAAAGACCTTGCCTTCGTCGTCGATAGCCATGTCCACGGGGTTTCGGAAACCGGTGCCGTTGAACTCGTTGCGGCCAACGGAATGGCTATAGGGGAAGGCAATGTCCACAAGGCCAAATAGATGGGTACTCATAGACTTCCCTCTCTTGTCGGTCGTCAGTGGTCAGGATAAGGCGGAGGGTTGGCCGACAGGCGAGGACCCTCCGCCTCAATCATTCGGATACCGTTGGCCTACAGGAAGGGGACCTTCTCGAAGACGCCGCGGTTGATGGGGTTGGAGTCGAGACCCATCCAGTCTTCCAGGATGGTGGCGTAGACCTGGCGGAAGTCCATGTTGGACCTGAGGTTGCCGCCCTCTTCCTGGTCGGCCGGAGCCAGGGACGGGTAGACACCGTAGATGCCGCCCTTGACCTTTTCGCCGACGGCGAAGGCCACGGAGCCAGCGCCATGGTCGGTGCCGGAGCCGTTGTCGCCGATGCGGCGGCCGAACTCGGAGAACATGAACGTGATGACGTTGTCGCTGGCGTCATGTTCCCGCAGATCGGTGATGAAGGTGTCGACGTTGGCCGACACGTCGGTCCACAGGCCGCTGTGCAGCTGGGCCTGGTTGGCGTGGGTGTCGAAGCCGTTGTAGGGGCTGGTGGTGAAGAGCACGCGGGTCCCCAGGTCAGCCAGGTGAGTCTGGGCGATGTTCTTCATGTACTGGCCGACGGTGCTAGCGGAGTACTCCACGTTGGAGGTGTACTTCGGCGGCGCGGTGGCCAGGATGTCGGCGCCGATGCGGGCGTAGGTGCCCGTGGAGCGCAGGTAGTCGCTCACGAAGCCCTGGCCCACGGTGGGGGCATAGATCTTGCTGAAGAGGTCGAGCGCTTCGGCGCGCTGGTCGTCACCTTCGATGCCGGTGAGCAGACCGTAGGTCTCGAGGTTGCCGACGGAAGCGACGGGCACGCCTTCCTTGGCGAGGGCGCGCGGGAGGCCGCGGCCGAAGTTGACGCCAGTGATGCCCTGGCCCTCGTTCTTGGGGTCCAGCTCGTGGATGACCTGGCCCAGCCAGCCCTCGGTGCCGATGGTGTCCGGCTCACAGGTGTGCCAGATGTCCATGCTGCGGAAGTGGCTGTAGGAAGGATTGGCGTACCCGATGCCCAGGAAAATCGCCAGCTTGCCCTCGTCCCAATACTTCTTCAGGGGAAGCATGGTGGGGTGCATGCCGATTTCGCCGTTCAGGTCGATTACTTGCTCTGCGCCGACGCCCAGGTTCGGGCGAAAGTCGCGATAGTGGCCGTCGTTGTAGGGGATGACGGTGTTCAGGCCGTCGTTCCCGCCAGACAGCGAGAGCACCACCAGAACGTTGTCTTTGTTGGTAGAGACCATTTGACAGTCCTCCGTTTTGTGTATCTGGTCGTAGCGTTGGTGACTGGCCGGTCCGGCGTTGGGTTAAGCAGGGAGCGGGCCGGCCATCAGTCAGTCGATCGCCGATTACTCGAACTGGAACTCCGAGGTGGAGGCGATGATCTGGAACATCTCGCCGGAGCGGCGGGCGAACTCGACGCGCTCCGCATCGGAACCGTGGGTCAGGTTTCCGCCACGGCCGGCGTGGGCGATGAGCTGATCACGGGTGTCCTCGGTGAGGTTGTTGCAGCCGACCAGGTCGGCGCAAGTGTCGACGAACTGCTCGGGGCTGAGGCTGTCGCCGGCGGCCATGAGCCTGGTA
>JAJEIA010000160.1 GCA_022823505.1 Dehalococcoidia bacterium | reverse complement strand
CCAATACCGAAGCGGAGAAGGCGGCGCCGAACGCTCTCGCGGCCAGTCCCTGCTTCGCCATGGGATGGCCATCGAGAATCGTCGAGGCGGAGCCGACTGTGCCGGGCACTCCGAACAGCACTGCCGGGATCGTGTCCGACGTGGCGACCACCGCCTGCAATCCCACCAGGAAGGCAAGCGCGGTGAACGGATCCATGTTGAATGTAAAGGGCAACAGCAAAGACAGCCCCACGATGCCGCTCAGCCCGGGAATCACGCCCAGCGACAGGCCGATGGCCACGCCCAGCGCCACGATCCCGAGTCGCGCCGGATCGAAAACGATAAGGAGTGCGCTGAGTGCGGCTTCCAGCATCAGGTATGCATCGGGAGTCGGGAGCTTTTATCATAGCCACGTGCACTCCAACGCGCCCATCTCATCGAGTCGGTCCAGTTCATTCTCAGGCCCGGGAAGTCAGCATTAGCCATGGGAGCCTATCGATACGTCGCCGTTGACCAACGCGGCAGGGAGCAGAAAGGCATCCTCGAGGGCGATACGCCGCGCCAGGTCCGCCAGTACCTGCGCGAACGGTCGCTGCTGCCCGTTCGGGTTACGGAGGTGGAATCCAGGTCCCCGACGCAGTTCAGGCGCCTCTCCCTCGTGCGGCGCGTGTCCGCGCTCGACCTGGCGCTGCTGACCCGGCAAC
The DNA here is from genome assembly GCA_022823505.1 of Dehalococcoidia bacterium. Taxonomy (GTDB): domain Bacteria; phylum Chloroflexota; class Dehalococcoidia; order Lucifugimonadales; family UBA3495; genus Bin87. Next base: position 8,470 of record JAJEIA010000160.1, on the reverse strand, counting down.
TCGCCACGCTCGTCCGGGCCGGCCTGCCGCTGGAGGAAGCACTGCTGGCGGTGAGCGAGCAGTCGGAGCGGCCCAGGATCAAGGGCATCCTGCTGGGCGTACGCGCCAAGGTGCTTGAGGGGCACACCCTGGCGTCGGGTCTTGAAGGCTTTCCCAATGCTTTTCCCCACGTCTACCGCGCGACCGTGGCCGCGGGCGAACAGGCCGGCAAACTGGACTCGGTGCTGGAGCGGCTGGCCGACTATACCGAAACGCGCCACAGCCTGCGGCAGAAGGTGAGTCACGCGCTGATTTATCCCACGGTTCTGACGGGTCTGGCCCTGGCCATCGTCGTACTGATGCTCGTCTATGTCGTGCCGAAGGTTGTGGGCGTCTTCGAGACCACCGGCCAGACACTGCCGATACTCACCCGCATGCTGATCTGGCTCTCGACTTTCCTCCAGGACTGGTGGTGGCTGGTCCTCGGCTGCATCGCCGCCGGTGCGGTGGCGCTCAACCGGCTTCTGAGCCGCGAGGACAACCGCCGCCGTTTCCACCGCTGGTTGCTGGCGCTGCCGGTATTCGGTCGGGTCAGCCGCGGCATCAACACAGCACGGTTCACGCGCACGCTGAGCATCCTGACGTCGAGCGGGGTACCCGTGCTGGAAGCGCTGAGAATCGGCGGATCGGTGGTGACCAACCTGCCCATGCGCGACGCGGTCGAGGAAGCGACGGTACGGGTCAGGGAAGGCGGGGCCATAGGGCGCGCGCTGGCCCTGTCGAGGCTGTTCCCTCCCATGAGCATCCACCTGATTTCCAGCGGTGAGGCGTCCGGGGAACTGGACGCGATGCTCGAACGCGCCGCCGGCCACCAGGAAAACGAGATGGACAGCCTGCTGGGGACGATGCTGAGCATCCTGGAGCCGGCGCTCATTATCTTCATGGGCCTCATCGTGCTGGCCATCGTCCTGGCGATCCTGTTGCCAATATTTCAGATGAATCAACTAATTGCGTGATGGACTCAAGACGTCATCACGATATGGGCGGTCTGGACGCGGGTCCCATCGATCAACATGAAGTGGCTGACGAGCCCTGGCACAAGCGCGTCAAGGCGGTGGTGCAGTTACTGGTTCGCAACCCGAACTCCCCCATGAACGTGGATGAATTGCGCCGCGGCATCGAGGACCTGCCGCCCGAGGACTACGACCGCCTGGGCTATTACGAACGCTGGACCCGGTCCACGGCCGCGATCCTCACCGAGAAGGGGGTATTCAGCGAGGCGGAACTGGACGCGGAGATGGCCGAAATCGAGCAGCGATGGCAAAGGAATGGCCCATCGTGAATCGCTACCGGGTAGGTGATCCGGTCACGGTTCGGGCTCACTTCCCCTCCGGCCACGCGCGGGCGCCCTTCTACACGCGCGGGCATTCCGGAGAAGTGGTGCGGGTCACCGGGCCGTTCCGCAATGCCGAAGAACGCGCCTACGGGCGAACCAGTGCCAGAGTGCCCCTGTATCGTGTGCAAATTCGCCAGCGCGATCTGTGGCCGGATTACGTCGGCAGCAGCGGCGACACGCTGGTGGTCGACCTCTACGAACACTGGCTTGAACCGGGAGATCGGCGATGAGCGGACATCACCCTCATCCCGGGCCGCCCGACAGCGAAGACGGGTCCTGGACTCGCGAGCAACTCATGGCCGCCGCCGTGGAGGCGCTGTTGGTTCGGAAACGTGTGTTCACGCCCGCTGACGTGGCCGGCGCGCTGGACTACTGGGCGTCCAGAACGCCCGCCGACGGTGCGCGTCTGATTGCCCGCAGCTGGACCGACAACGCTTTCGCGGCCCGCGTCATGGACAGCGTCAACGCGGGCGCGGTCGAGCTTGGCCTGGACATCGGCCACACGCGCGTGGTTGCCGTTGCCAATACCCCGAAAATCCACAACGTCCTGGTCTGTACGCTCTGCTCCTGCTACCCGATCGGGCTTCTCGGCGACTCTCCGGGCTGGTACAAGTCGCGGGCCTACCGATCGAGGGTCGTACGCGAACCTCGCGCCGTTCTCTCGGAATTCGGCCTCGACATCCCCGAAGATGTCGATGTCCGCGTACACGACAGCACCGCGGACCTGCGCTACATCGTGGTCCCGATGCGGCCGACGGGAACGGAATACCTGACCGAGCAGGAACTGGCCGGCCTGGTCACCCGGGATTGCATGATCGGTACCGCGCTGCCGCGTTACATACCCGCGTAGTTGGGCCCTCCGCCCCCTTCGGGGGGTACCCAGTCGATGTTCTGTGTCGGATCCTTGATGTCGCAGGTTTTGCAGTGCACGCAGTTCTGGGCGTTGATCTGGAAGCGGGGCGTGCCGGCCTCCTCGACTACAATCTCGTAGACCCCCGCCGGACAGTACCGTTGCGCCGGCTCGTCGAATTTCGGCAGATTGTGCCCGACGGGGATCCCGGGGTCGGCCAGCTTGAGGTGGCACGGCTGGTCTTCCTCGTGGTTGGTATTGGAAACGAAGACCGACGACAGCCGTTCGAAGGAGATCACCCCGTCCGGCTTGGGATAGTCGATACGCGGCGCCTTGCCGGCCTCCCGGAGAGACTCGTGGTCGGGCTTGCGGTTGTGCAGCGTGAACGGCGCCCGACCCATCAGCACGTTGTGTTCAACAAAGGCCAGCGCGGCACCCAGCGTGGTCCCGAACTGATGCAAGCCCGGGCTGAAGTTGCGCGCCCGGTGCAGTTCCTCCCACACCCACGACTCTTCCACCCGCTGCTGATACACGGTCAGATCGCGGGGCGTGGATTGCCCGTCGCCTTGCAGCGCCTCGAACACCGTCTCTGCGGCCAGCATCCCGGTCTTCATCGCCGTGTGCGTGCCCTTGATCTTGGCGCCGTTCAGAAAGCCCGCCTCGCAGCCCACCAGCAGGCCGCCGGGAAAGCTCAGCCGCGGCAGTGACTGCAAACCGCCCTTGTTCACCGCACGTGCGCCGTACGACACCCGCTCCCCACCTTCCAGCACCGCCCGGATGCGCGGATGGTGCTTCCAGCGCTGGAACTCCGCGAAGGGGTCCAGGTGCGGGTTCTCGTAATTGAGCGCAATGACGAATCCCAGGTAAACCTGGTTGTCTTCGGCGTGGTACAGAAAGCCCCCGCCTTCGGTGCGGTTGTCCAGTGGCCAGCCGAAGGTGTGGACGACGGTTCCCGGCGCATGCTTGTCCGGATCGATGTTCCAGACTTCCTTCAATCCGATCCCATAGTGCTGGGGATCGGCGCTTTCCCTCAGGTTGAAGCGGCGCTCAAGTGCCTTGCCGAGACTTCCCCGACAGCCTTCGGCAAAGATCACGTACGGTGCTCTGAGCTCGTAACCCGGCTGGTAGCCGGACTTTTCGGAGCCGTCTGCGGCTACACCCATGTCGCCGGTCGCCACGCCGGCCACGGTCCCATCCTCGTCGTAGAGCACTTCGACCGCAGCGAAGCCGGTGAACAGGTGACATCCCATGCCCTCCGCCTGCTCTCCCATCCACTGGCAAAGCCGCCCGAGGCTGGCAACGTAGTTGCCGCGATTGTGCATGATCCGCGGGATGAACGGACCCGGCACCGTCAGTCCCCGTCCGGGGGTCGCCAGCCAGTGAAACGTGTCGCGCTCCACGGGCGTGCGCAACGGCGCACCCTGCTCGCGCCATTCGGGGAACAATTCGTCCAGCGCCCGTGTCTCCACGACGGCGCCCGAGACGATGTGCCCGCCCACTTCCGCCGCCTTTTCCACCACGCATACGTCGAGTTCCACGCCTCGGCTGGCCGCAAGCTGCCCAAGCCGGCACGCGGCCGCCAGCCCCGCCGGGCCGGCGCCGACGATGACCACGTCAAACTCCAGTGAGTCTCTTTGCATGATGCGCCTTCGTTATGGATGCTCCGCGAATTGATGCCGGCCGTTCGACGCGGGTGCTGATCCGTTAATCCGGATTCATTCCCTGCTCCCGCCGAGGCGGCTCCGAACGCAACCCCATTTTGGCACATCTCCCGGCCGAACCCGACTCATCTACAATGGCCGCTGGCCAACCGGCTAACGGTCATTCGACGGAGGCACCGTGACACAGCCCATCACAGACCCGCGCGAGCGGATCGCCAACGAACCCATGACGAGGATGCAGATCGTCGCTGTGGCGGTCTGCGTCGTCATCAATCTGCTCGATGGCTTCGACGCGCTCGCGATCGCGTTTACGGCCGCCACCATTTCGAATGAGTTCGGTCTCCAGCCCGGAGCGCTTGGGGCCGTCTTCAGCGCGGGCGCGGTGGGCATGGCCATCGGCGCGTTCACGCTCGCGCCGATGGGCGACTACATCGGCCGGCGCAAGATGATCCTGGGCGGGTTGACCCTCATCGGCCTCGGCATGGCGTTCACCGCGACCGTCAGCACGCTCACGCCGCTGATCGTGCTGCGGTTTATCACCGGACTGGGCATCGGCGCAATGCTCGCGAGCCTGAATACCCTGGTCGCAGAATACTCATCCAACAAGAGAAAAAACCTTTGTATCTCCTTGTTGCATATGGGTTATGCACTCGGCGGGGGGGTAGGCGGGATGGTCGCGGCGTTGCTGATCGGTCAGTACGGTTGGCAGTCGGTGTACCTGTTCGGCGCCGCAATGTCCCTGGTCATGCTGCCGCTGGTTTACTTTGCAACGCCCGAGTCCGTGGAATTCCTGATCGCGCGGCGACCCGCGAACGCACTCGGCCGGGTGAACGAGGTCCTGGACCGGCTTCGGATCCAGACTCTGGAAGCCCTCCCGGCCGCGCGGGAGGTGACCCGGGTCGGCATCCAGCGAATGCTCACTCCCGCATTGCTCACGACCAACCTGCTGGTCTGGTTTTCATTCGGCATGCTCATGCTGCAGACGTACTTTCAACTCAATTGGTTACCGACCATCGTCACCGAATACTTCGGTTACACCGTGGAACAGGGCATCTTTGCCGGCGTACTCAGCAGCATCGGCGCCATCTGCGGAATGCTCCTGATGGGTGTGGTCTCTGCCCCGCTGGGTATACGCCGCAGCATCGGAGGATTTTCCTTCCTCACGGCCGTCTTCATGGTTGCGGTCTCGCTATCCGAGGCGAGCCTCATGTTGCTCTACGCACTGATTCTCGTGTTGACGGTATTTTCCGCCGGCACCATGGCAGGCATGTACGCGCTGGCCGCCCGCGTCTACCCGGTGGAGGTGCGCAGCAGCGGTGTCGGCTGGGGCATCGGGGTTGGTCGCATCGGCGCGATCGTCGCTCCGCTGTTGGCAGGCTATCTGCTGGAACGGGGACTGGGCGGCGATACGCTCTTCGTGTTGTTCGCAATCCCCGTGCTGTTCCCGATACTGGCGGTGACGTTCATACGTTCGCCGGACGGGGGATGCGCCGGCGTGGCGCATTGAACGCTTTGCCGGTGGGTGGTTGGTCTTCGATTTTCACCGGCGGTCCCAATTTCGCATGATTGGCTGGCCGTTCTCGCGCATGATCGGGCTACGGGAGCACCCAACTGCCGTCCACGCATAGATTGACGCCGTTAACCCCTGATTGGTAGACAGAAAGTCGACCGCATCTACAACGTCCTCGGTCATGGCCAGCCGACCGCCGGGTGTGCGCTCCCGAATAGCCGCTATTACGTCGGTCTTGCCCATCCATGTCGGACTGTCGCCGATGATACCGGGGTGGATCGAATTGAACCTGATTGGCGCCAACTCGATCGCCAGTGTGCGGATCATCGTTGCGACCGCGCCATTCACCGAAGTCACCATGGTCGAACCGGGATAAGGCCGCTCCTTTGCCAATCCGCCAAATAGGACCACGGAAGCATTCGCGGTCATCCTTGGAAGCAGCGTATGAATAACCTCCATATCCCAATCACGCCGGAAACGATAGGTGTTGCGTTGGGGGGTTGCGGGGACTGCGTTTCCAGCCAACGTACTTTGATCGGACCGGCAAACTAAACGAACTGCGAATATCGAGCATCCAACACTTGGAGAAGGATCGATACCACGTATCTCGAAAGATAAGCGGGCGACCTGCAAGAAGGGAGAACCACATAATGTTTAACAGCTACTTTGGCCGGATCGGCATGGTCACATTCGGTCTGGCAATGGGCCTGGTATTCGCGATCGTACCCGTCGACTCACGGGCACAGGGCGTTGCGGTGCTCGAGGAAATCGTCGTCACCGCCAGGCGCCGCGAGGAAAACCTGCAGGAAGTACCGGTCGCCGTCTCGGCGCTCAGTGCCGAAGATATTGAGATTCGAAGCATCGAGAACATCAGGGATCTTCAGATGCTCCTGCCCAACGTGGACATACGCGGCTCCGGCGGGCCCGGAGGTAATGCGGGAGTGTTCACCATTCGCGGCATCCCCGGCGTGGCGCGCTATATCGACGACGTCGTGCAGTCCGGCGGCGCGGATGCCCTCCAGAATGTGGTTGAGCTTGAGCGCATCGAAGTCCTGCGAGGCCCGCAGGGCACCTACTTTGGCAAGAATGCGATCAGCGGGGCCGTTCAGTACGTGACCCAGAAGCCGCAGGAGGAGTTCGGCGCAAGAATCAAGACGACTTTCGGCGAATACAACCGTACCGACATTGTTGCCAACGTGGATATTCCCTTGAGCGACACGGTCCTGACCAAGATCACCGCGGCGAGCCTGAAGCGGGACGGTTACGTCGACAGTCTTCATGTCGACGAATCCTACGGGGACATCGACAACACGGTTTTGCGGGGCATGCTGCAATGGCAGCCCAACGACTCGTTCACGGCATTGCTCACGGCGACCTACAACAACAACGACGCGGGCATGCAGGCCAACGTGTTGTGGGATGTCGTCGAGAATTTCCCGGTACCGTGGGGGATGGCTCCCTGGAGTTGCGGGGGCGGGCCGGAGTGCTACAACTCGGCCGGCCTGGAGTTCACAGACGAACTGTATGCCCACGGGCGACGCGAGCAATATCTCAGCGGGTCCCCCTTCGACGGCGACGGCTACGACAGCACCAACGAGACCTTCACGGCCAATCTGAGTTGGGACATCAACGATTCCCTTACCTTCCGTTCGATCACATCCACGCGCGAACAGGATTGGGGCGTATTCTTCGATAGGGATTCGACGCCGTTCGTGTTCTTCGAATTGTGGGACTACCAGGAACGGGAGGAAACCACGCAGGAGTTTCAGTTCCTGGGCAGTTCAGACCGGCTGAACTGGGTGCTTGGCGTGTACTATCACGACCTGGAGGTGCTCAGCAAGGATCAAATCTGGGAGACCTGGGATCGACCGGGCTCAGTTAACTGTCCCCGAATTCGCACGTGTCCGCGCTATCGCCATGCGGAGAACCTAATCGCCACGGAGGATACGGCCATCTTCGCCGAGGTGGTCTTCGACCTCACGGAGCAACTCTCGCTGACGGTCGGCGCCAGATATTCCGAAGAGGACTTTTCCTCGGAAGTCTACTGCGGCATTAACGGCAACCCCCGCGATGTCCTTCCCTGCGTCGGCGGCGAAGGCGTGCGTGATCCGCAGCAGGGGACGAGGTATTTCGGGCAAATACCGCAGCGGCACGTTCAGGGCGGCGCACCGTTGGTTTTCGACGCCAGCTTCGACGCCTTCACGCCAAGGCTCGCTCTGCAATACCAGTTCAGCGACAACGTGATGGGTTACATCACCGGGGCTGAGGGATTCAACGGCGGCGGCGTCAACTCGCTCTTCAATCCCGAACTGCCGAACAACGGCATCGTTTCCTATGACCCCGAGTATCTGACCAACTACGAGCTCGGCCTGCGGTCGGATTTCGCGAACAACCGGCTGCGCTTCAACGCGACCTACTTCTGGGGGACGTGGGCCGGTATCCAGGTCGGCGAGGTGCTCACCCCCGGGCAAGCCACCACGACCAATGCCGGCGAGGCCGAAATCAGCGGGATCGAGATCGAGAGCGTCTGGAGGCCGACCGATTCGTTCCAGGTGGATTTCACCCTTGCGACGCTCGACGCGGGATATACCGACACGGGTCTGGCGACCACCATCCAGGTCGGCGACAAGTTCCAGAATGCCCCCGAAACCGGATACAGCATCGGTTTGCAGTGGGACAACAATCTCAGCAGCGGCGGTTCGGTCATGGTCCGCGCCGACTACGGCTGGATCGACGACGTAGTAACCTTCCGCGACCGGCGCTTTCACTGGCCGTCCCGGGCCAATGTGGCCTACGGACTGGCCAGCGGCAGGATCACCTGGACGCCGGCCGTCGGCAATTGGGACGTTGCCTTTTTCGGCACCAATCTGACCAACGAGTACTACCGGCAGGGTGGATTCCCGGCGGTCCTGGCAGGCATCGACCAGGGTGTCGTGGGCCGGCCGAGGGAGTTCGGCGTAACGCTCAGGATGCGGCTCGAATAGCGAGCGAAATACCGCCGGACGCAACGATCTTTGCACAGGCCCCCTGATGGTTCAGGGGGCCTGTCACAAGCACCTGGTTTCAGTCTCCCC
>JAJEIA010000038.1 GCA_022823505.1 Dehalococcoidia bacterium | reverse complement strand
TTGGGTCGTTGTGCCATGCCCATCTGCCCCCACGTCGTTCAGCGGTTCATGGCACGTTAGCACATTTCTAAAAATCCCATTAAGACGCGATTGCCCTGTAATTCACTATGGCACTGGTGCAATTGTGAATTATTTCGCATATAATGCGGGCCGGTGTCTCGCCGCGAAATATTTTCGGATACCGCAGTTAATGATGCGCTGGACGGCGCGCGGCATTCGTCAGGAGGAATTATCGTGCTGAAACCAACGATCGTGTTTACCATCGCTGCTTCGCTTCTCCTGGTCGTGGGAATTGCCTGTGGCGGCGCTGCCGAGGAGGCCGCGCCAGCGGCGCCGGCCGCGGCGCAGCCAACTGCAGCTCCCGCGGCGCAACAGTCCGGCGGTGGTTCCTCCCCCGCCGCTACCACGGCTCCGGCCGCCCAACCCCAGCAGCAGGCTCCGGCCGCGACCGCCGTTCCCACCATCGTCGCCACCGCCACGCCTCGGCCGACCAACACGCCTTCGGTGGCCCAGCAGTCCGAAGTCGTGGGCGGCCGCCTGCGGATCGCCGTGACCCCGCCGGTGCAGGAACTGGTACGCGGTTGGCTGGGCACCACCACCTCCGCCAACGCGCAGGTTCGCCCGTTCGCCGAGCCGCTGGTGCACACGGACCGGTTCGACGGATCCCTGCAGCCCGGCCTGGCCACCGAGTGGGAAATCTCCAAGGCCGACGGCACCCAGTGGGTGTTCCGGCTCCGAGAGGGCATTCCCTTCCATGGCGATTGGGGCGAATTCACCGCAAACGACGTTCCTCACTCCGCGGCCCTGATCATCGGCGAAGAAGCCATTGCCACCGACACCGGCCTGTTCCGGGGCCTGTTCGGGCAGACGCCGGACGAGTTGTTTGAGAATATCCGCGTGGTCGACGACTACACGGTGGAATTCAACCTGCTGCGCCCCGAGGCGGCCATGGACTTCGTGGTCTCGGCCCAGCAGGGTAACTACTTCATGTACAGCAAGGCCCAGTGGGACGCCGAAGGTGAGCAGGGCTACATCGACCGGCCGGCCGGAAATGGCCCGTGGCGGTTCGAGAGCCGCCAGCTCGGCGTGGGTGGCAACATCCTGTACTCCCGCGTTGAAGACCACTGGCGTCAGACACCGTTCTGGAGCGAGCTGGAACAGATCAATACGCCTGAGCCGGCCACCCGTCTGGCCAACCTGCTCACCGCCCAGGTCCAGATCGCCGAGGTCAACCGCGACCTTCATCCGGAGGCCAAGGAAGGCGGCATGATCATAGTGGAGAGCGAGCTGCCCTCCATCCAGGTTGCCTTCGTCATGGGCGGCATCTTCTCTCCCCTCAGCCCGTTCCACGACCCGACCGATCCGCACCTTGATATCCGTGTCCGGGAAGCGATCAACCGGGCCATCAACCGCGAGGAAATCAACGCGACCCTGTTCAGCGGTTTCGGATCGCCCCATCCGGTTTGGGGCTTCCATCCCAGCCTGCCCGGCTGGAACGACCGCTGGTCCCGGGAGTTTGACGAGAAGTACGGCTTCGACCCCGACCGGGCGCGCGAACTGATTAAGGAATCAGGACACGAGGGCTATCCGCTGAAGCTCATCATCACCCAGCTTTCCGGCGTGCCGGAAATGATTCCCATGGCCGAGGCGGCGTTCACCTATCTCAGCGACATCGGGATCGACGTCGAGGCTGAGGAGATGGAATGGGCCCGCTTCCGCGCCGACTTCTACCGGCCCGGCAAGACCCACGGGACCATCGCGCCCATTCGCGGCACCATGCGCCCCGCCGAGGTCACCCTGCGCTTCTACAACCGCAGCGGTCCCGAGGGCTTCCAGCGCATCGTTCCCGATCCCGCGCTTGACGAGCTTTACGTGGAAGCGATCACCGCGGTCAGCCCGGACGTGAAGGCCAACGCCCTGCGGGCCGCCGGCGACATCAAGTTCGACCAGTACGCTGAGGTTCCCATCGTCTGGCTCCCCAGCCAGATCGCCATCAACCCGGAGGAAGTGGGCGAGTTCATCTGGCCCGGCAACATCAACACCGCCATCACCCACATGGAGTACATCACCACCGCCCAGTAGCATCACGCTGCTATCCCAGATCATCCGAAGGGGCGAATGGATATTCGCCCCTGAACACCCGTAAGGCGACTGATCGTGCAACGCTACATCCTGATACGGATTGTCCAGTCCATCCTGGCCCTGCTGGTGCTGACCGTCATCGTGTTCAGCCTGGCACGCATCGCCGGCGACCCGCTGGACGTCCTGCTCCCCCTGGAAGCCACGGTGGAGGATGCCGAGCGCGTTCGGGCGGCCTGGGGTCTGGATAAGCCACTGTACGTGCAGTACTTCAAGTTCCTGGGCAACGCGTTGACGGGTGATTTCGGCGAGTCCATCAAGCACCGGGATCAGCAGGCCATCAACCTGGTGTTCGACCGACTGCCGGCCACCGCCCAGTTGGCCGGGCTGGCGCTGCTGGTGGCCACGGTCATCGCGGTGCCCGTGGGGGTGCTATCCGCCGTCAAAAAGGACACCATCTTTGACTATGCCGGCAAGGTGATGGCGCTCACGGGCCAGTCGTTGCCCGCCTTTTGGCTGGGGCTGGTGCTGATGTGGATCTTCGCGGTCAATCTCGAGTTGGTGCCAACCTCGGGCAAGTCCGGCATAAGGTCGTTCATCCTGCCTGCTATCGCCATCGGCTGGTTCCAGGTTGCCGCCCTGATGCGACTGGTGCGCTCGTCCATGCTGGACGTTCTGGACACGGAATACGTCAAGCTGGCCCGTATCAAGGGAGTATCGGAGCGGAAGGTAGTCTGGAAGCACTGCCTGCGTAACGCCGCCATCGCGCCGTTCACCTACTTCGCGCTGATCCTGGGCTCCCTGATGGTTGGCAGCGTGAGCATCGAGTTCGTGTTCGCCTGGCCCGGCGTGGGCCTGCTGGCCGTGGACAGCACCATCGCGCGTGACTTCCCCGTGATCCAGGCGGTGGTCATCGTTTTCTGCCTGGTCTACATCACGGCCAACCTGCTGGTGGACATCGCCTACGCCTATGTCGACCCCCGCATCCGTTACAGTTAGCCGACCGCAGTTGTACCGTCCACGCCGGCGATGCATGACGGACGTCCGTATTGCCTCGCACGCTGATTAGGAAGAGACCCCGATATGGCCGCTGAAGACCGCACCAGCCCGGTTCCCGCGACGGGAGAACAGGACGCCGGTGCTGCCCAGCCCCAGCAGTCGCGCCTGAGCCTGGGTTTATCGGAGCTGCGCCGACTACCGTGGTTACCGGTGGTTATTCTCCTGGTTGTGCTGGTCATTCCGGCCATCTTCGCCAACCAGATCGCACCCCACGATCCCACCCGGGGCAGCCTCAGCGGACGGCTGCAACCTCCGGTCTGGCAGGCTGGCGGGAATTCGGAGCACATTCTCGGCACCGACAAGGTGGGCCGGGACATCCTTACCCGCATCATCTACGGGAGCCGCATCTCCGTTATCATCGCGCTGATCGCCATCGTCGTGAGCGGCATCATCGGGACCGCCTTGGGCATCACGGCCGGATACTGGGGTGGCTGGGTCGACGCGCTCATCATGCGCCTGGTGGACATATCCTTATCAATCCCCATCATCCTGCTGGGCCTCGTGCTGGTCGCGGCCCTGGGACCGCGAACCAGCACCGTTATCGGGGTGATAGTGGTGCTCCTGTGGTCTCGCTACGCGCGCCTGGCCCGCGGCGAAACGCTGGCCGTGCGCGTGCAGGACTTCATTTCCCGAGCCCAGGTTGCCGGCTCAGGGCACATCCGCATCATGTTCAAGCACATCCTGCCCAACGTGTTCAATAGCCTGGTGGTGCTGGCAACCCTGCAGGTCGGTTTTGTCATCATCCTGGAAAGCACGCTGAGCTTCCTCGGCGCCGGAGTGCCGCGGCCCAACCCGGCGTGGGGTCTCATGGTCGCCGACGGACGCGAGCTGGTGGCATCCGAAAAGGGCTGGTGGGTCTCGCTGTTGCCCGGCCTGGCCATCATGCTGGTGGTACTCAGCATGAACCTCCTGGGCGACTGGCTGCGCGACCGCCTGGATCCCAAGCAGCGCCAAGTCTAGCCACCGGCCGTTCGGCCGCGCGAACCGTCATTGCCCGGACGCTGCCAAGCGTCCGGGATTATTTTTGCCCGGGAGTCGTCGCGTAGCACGAATTCGTTAGGGCCAGGGTCGTTTTCGCGCGGTAAACCTTTCCGGGGGCACGCTCAGCATCCAGCGGGGTGGGTGTAATCCAACAACCATTCGCGCCAATGCAATTTGCAATCCGGTGACATCGGAACGCACCAAACCATTCAGTCCCGACACGTTTCGCGGAATAAGACAAGCATAAAGATTACGGATTACGTAATGCGCGCCGGTGATATTATCGTTTACCATACTTTTGACCTGTTGGTATTCGATCATTATACTGCGCCCCCGCCGCTGCGGCCACGTTCGCAACGGCCATAAGGTTATCGTTTCTGGGAGGGAACAAATTGGTTAAACCTACGATCGTTTTCGCCTTGGCGGCAGCCATGCTGCTGGTGATTGGCATTGCCTGCGGAGGCGCCAGCGAAGCGCCGGCCGCGCCGGCGGCTCCGTCTGCCCCGCAGTCATCCGAGCAACAGCAAACGCAGCAGGGCCAGCAACAGCAGGCGCCCGCCGAACAACCCACGGCATCCGAGCCTCCGACGGCCATACCGACAGTTGTCGCGACGGCCACGCCCAGTCCCACCAACACGCCCACCGCGGCCCAGGAGACCACGACCCTCGGCGGCCGCCTGCGGATCGCCACCATCCCGCCGGTGCAGCAGCTCACGGGCAGCTGGCTGGGGACCACGACCTCGGCCAATACCCAGGTGCGGCCCTTCACCGACCCGCTGGTTCACACCGACCGCTTTGACGGCTCCCTGGTCCCTGGGCTGGCCACCAGCTGGGAGGCCAATGAGGACGGCACGCAGTGGACTTTCCAGCTCCGTGACGACGTGAATTTCCACGGCGACTGGGGCGCTTTCACCGCCCACGACGTCCCAACCAGCGCCCAGTTCATCGTCCGCGAGGACGCCATCGCCACCGACACCGGACTGTTCCGTGGCCTCTTCGGCGACACTGAAGAGGAACTGGCGACTAATATCGTGGCCCTGGATGACAACACCATCCAGTTCAACCTCAAGACCCCCAACTCCCTGATGGACTTCTTTGCCGGAGCCCAGCAGGGCAACCTCTTCATCTACTCCAAGGCGCAGTACGAGGCCGAGGGCATCGAACAGCTGCAGGCCAAGCCGGCCGGCGTCGGCCCCTGGATCTTTGAAGAGCGCACCGTGGACGTCAACATCCTCTACTCGCGCAACCCGGACCACTACCGCCGGTCGCCCTTCTTCGAAGAGATGGAGTACGTTCTCATCCCCGAGGAGACCACCCGGCTGGCCCAGCTGCAGACCGGGCAGGTTCAGATCGGCGAGATCAGCCGCGAGCTGCATCTTGACGCGCAGGGCTCCGGCCTCGAAGTGCTCCAGAGCGAATTGCCCTCTATCCAGGTTGCCTTCATCATCGGCGGCGTCTACAACCCTGAGGAAGCCGGTCCCTGCCTCGCCGAGGGGTTCCAGAACTGCTTCTACCAGGCCGACGAGCCCCATCTTGACCCCAAGGTTCGCGAGGCCATCAACCGCGCCATCAACCGCGAGGAGATCAACCGCGAGCTCTTTGGCGGCATCGGGCGCCAGCACACCGTGTGGGGCTACCACCCCGCGCTGCCCGGCTACAGCCCGCGCTGGACCGAAGAGTTTGATGACAAGTATGGCTATGATCCCGAACTGGCCGCTCAGCTCCTGGAGGAGTCCGGCCACAAGGATTACAAGCTGACGCTGCTCCTCACCGAGCTGCCCGGCGTCCCTGAAATGATCCCCATGGGTGAGGCTGCCTTCACCTACCTCACCCAGATCGGCATCGACGTGGAGACCGAGGCCATCAAGTGGTCCGACTACCGGGCCAAGTACTATCGCCCGGGCAAGACCCACGGCACCCTCGCGGCGACGCGCGGCACCTACCGCCCGGCTGACATCACCCTCCGGTTCTACAACCGCAGCGGCGACGCCGGCTTCTGGCGCACCTCCGTGGATCCCATGACCGACGTCCTCTACGACCAGGCCACCCAGAGCGTCGACCCCGAAGTCAAAGCCCAGGCGCTCCGCGACCTCGGCGACCTCAAGTTCGACCTCTACTCCGAGGTGCCCATCGTGTGGCTGCCGGCGCAGATTGTGGTCAACCCGGCCGAAATCGGTGAGATGGTCTGGCCCGGCAACATCAACGCCAGCTTCACCCACACCGAGTACATTACTCCGGCCACCAACTAGGCCGTTCGCAACTGCTGGTACAATTCGTAGGGGCTGCTCACCGGTAGCCCCTACACCCGGTAACAAGGTATCCGACCGTGCAGCGTTATATTCTGTTTCGTATAGGCCAGTCGGTCCTCACCCTGCTGGTGTTGACCGTAATCGTGTTCTCGCTGGCCCGCCTCTCCGGGGACCCGCTGGATGTGCTGCTTCCCCTGGAAGCCACCAACGAGGACGCCGAGCGGCTCCGCGCCGCCTGGGGTCTAGACCGGCCGGTGCACATCCAGTACTTCACCTTCCTGGGCAACGCCCTGACCGGGGATTTCGGGGACTCCTTGCGCGTGCGCGGACGCACCGCGATGAGCCTCGTCCTGGAACGGCTGCCCAACACGGCGGCCCTGGCCGGCGTCGCCATCGTAGTGGCCATCGTGATCGCCGTACCCATCGGCGTACTGTCGGCGGTCAAGAAGGACACACCGTTCGACTATGTGGGAAAGGTGATCGCCCTGTTCGGCCAGTCGCTGCCGGCGTTCTGGCTGGGCCTGATGCTGATGTGGGTGTTCGCCGCCCAATTGGGCTGGTTCCCCGTGTCCGGCAAGGATCAGGGAGTTCTGTCCTACATCCTGCCCGCGGTCGCCATCGGCTGGTTCCAGGTCGCGGCGCTCATGCGCCTGGTGCGTTCCTCGATGCTCGACGTGTTGGACACCGAATACGTCAAGCTCGCTCGCATCAAGGGTGTCGTCGAGTGGAAGGTCATCTGGAAGCACTGCCTGCGCAACGCCGCCATCGCGCCTTTCACCTACTTTGCGCTGATCATCGGGTCCCTGATGGTCGGCTCCGTGTCCATCGAGTTCGTTTTCGCGTGGCCCGGCGTGGGTCGCCTGGCCGTCGATGCCGCGGTGACCAAGGACTTCCCCGTGGTGCAGGCCGTGGTGATCACCTTCTGCATGGTCTACATAATCGCCAACCTGCTGGTGGACATCGCCTACGCCTACGTCGACCCCAGGATCCGCTTCAGCTAGGAGAAATTCCGTATGGCTGCCGAAAACCCCGTCGCCAGCCCGCAAATCGCCGATGCGCCCGACTACGGCGCGGTTTCGCAGCCCGGCCGCTTGGGCAGGATTTTGCGCGAAGCCCGGCGTTATCCGCTGTTCCCCATCGCCCTGCTCCTCATCGTGATGGTGATCCCGGCCATTGGCGCCGACTGGATTGCGCCCCATGATGCCAAGCTGGGCAGCCTGTCTTCCAAGTTGCAGCCGCCCGCCTGGATGGAAGGTGGCTCCACCGAGCACCTGCTCGGCACGGACCGTGTGGGTCGGGACATCCTGTCCCGCATCATGCACGGCGCCCGGGTGTCAGTCGTCATCGCCGCCATCGCGATCTGCATCGCCGGTGTCGTGGGGACCACGCTGGGCATTGCCGCCGGATACTGGGGTGGCTGGGTTGACGCCGTGGTGATGCGCCTGGTGGACATCTCGTTGTCCATCCCCATCATTCTGCTGGCGCTGGTCATCGTTGCCGCGACCAAGCCCAGCATGGCCACGGTGATCACCGTGCTCGTGCTGCTGATGTGGTCGCGCTATGCCCGCCTGGTGCGAGGCGAGACGCTGGCCGTGCGCGTGCAGGACTTCATCGCGCGCGCCCGCGTGTCCGGCGCTTCCCATCGGCGGATCATGCTGCGCCACGTCTTCCCCAACGTTTTCAACAGCATCATAGTGCTGGCAACGTTGAACGTCGGGTTCGTCATCATCCTGGAAGCGACACTGAGCTTCCTGGGCGCCGGCATCCCGCCGCCACAGCCCGCCTGGGGCCTGATGGTGGCCGACGGACGGGTGCTGATTGCTTCGGCCCAGGGATGGTGGGTTTCGCTCTTCCCCGGCCTGGCCATCATGCTGGTGGTGCTCAGCATGAACCTGCTGGGCGACTGGCTGCGCGACCGCCTCGACCCCAAGCAGCGGCAGGTGTAAGGGTTTCCGCCCGGTTCTCGGCGCGCGACAATCTGTGCAACCCGTCACGATGCGACGATGAGGGCAGGTTCCCCCGGGAACCTGCCCTCGTTCTGACGCTCGCGCCCAGCGATGGCGTGCAACCGATTCGACCGATACAATGTTCCGCGTTTACCCGCACACCTTCACTGAGGAGCCATCACCATGCAACTCGGAGCCATCTTCCCCCAGACTGAAATCGGCGCCGACCCCATCGCAGTTAAGGATTTCGCCCAGGCTGCGGAGGCCCTGGGGTACGAGCACCTGCTGGTCTTCGACCATGTCCTGGGAGCTGACCACACCCAGCGCGCCGAGTGGAACCGTCCCTACAACAAGGATGACATGTTCCACGAACCCTTCGTGATGTTCGGCTACCTGGCCGCGCTGACCGAGAAAATCGAATTCTGCACCGGCATTATCATCCTGCCGCAGCGGCAGACGGCCCTGGTGGCCAAGCAGACGGCCGAGGTCGACGTACTCACCAACGGCCGCCTGCGCCTGGGCATCGGCGTGGGCTGGAACGAGGTCGAGTTCGAGGCCCTGGGCGAGAACTGGGAAAATCGTGGCCGTCGCTCCGCCGAGCAGGTCGAAGTCATGCGGATGCTCTGGACGCAGGAAGTGGTCAACTACGAGGGGCGCTACCATAAGATCACCCACGCAGGCATCAACCCTCTGCCGGTGCAGCGACCCATTCCCGTCTGGTTCGGCGGCGGCGCTCCGCAGGTGGTGCGGCGCATCGCTCGAATGGGCGACGGCTGGTTCCCGCAGTTCCAGCCCGATGGCGCCGGCCGCGAGCGCCTGGAGGAGATGCGCGAGTTGGCCCGCGGCTACGGACGCGACCCCGCTGCCATCGGTGTCGAGGGCCGCGCCTCGCTGGCCGACAGCAACAATCGCGACGACTGGAACCGGCTGGCATCCGACTGGAACGACGCCGGCGCCACGCACTTCTCCGTCAACACCATGCGCGCCGGCCTCAAGGGCCCCGACCAGCACATTGAGGCGATACGGCGGTTCAAGGAAGCGGTCAGCTAGAATTAGCCGTCCGTGCGATGACGTACGAGGGGCGAATGATCATTCGCCCCTCCTTTTCTCGCGGCATGTCGGTTCGCGCCCACGAGTTGTGCCATGCGCGCCGATGGGGATGGACGCAGGGCTATCTCTCTGATCTATCTGTCAATGTTCAGGACCTTTGACCCACCATTTTCATGAGCATTGACCCACCCTGGGAGGGTGGCGAAATGATGGTAATCAGGGATCAGGTGTCCGGTCAATCACCCCCTTTGCCCAGGATTTTGGCGACCTTGCCCAGGAG
>JAJEIA010000136.1 GCA_022823505.1 Dehalococcoidia bacterium | reverse complement strand
GTTGAGTGAGCCGGAGCTGAGTCAGGTTACGCATAGCCTGAACGCGATGCTGGGAGAGATGGCAGCCATCAACCCGCCGGGTTTCAACCTGGAGGAGTATCTGGCCGTGACCCATCCCGCCGACATGGAGGTGGCAGAATGACGCCCGCTGAAATCCCTTTCCTGTCCGCATCCGAGCTGGCCGCAGCGATACGCGCCGGAGAGGTGTCGGCCCTGGAGGCGACGGACGCTTACCTGGCCCGCATCGACGCGGTGGGTGGCAAGCTGAACGCGTATATCACGGTGTGCGCCGACGAGGCCCGCGCCGAGGCCCGGCAGCTGGACGACGAAGCCGCCGGGGGTAACTTCCGGGGGCCGCTGCACGGCGTCCCGGTGGGAGTGAAGGACCAGATCTACGCCGCCGGTATACGCACCACCGACGCTTCCAAGATCCGCGCCGATTTCGTTCCGGACACCGATGCCACGGTGGTGGCCAAGCTCAGGGACGCCGGTGCGGTGATCATCGGCAAGACCAACATGAGCGAGTTCGCCATGGGCGATCCGATCAGCAGTTGGTTCGGGCCGGCGCGCAACCCGTGGGATACCGACCGTAATCCGGGCACATCAAGCACCGGCAGCGGCGCCGCAACGGCGGGTTTTCTGTGCGCGACGTCCCTGGGCGAGGACACGGGCGGTTCGATTCGTGGGCCGGCGGCCAACAGCGGCCTGGTGGGCATCCGACCCACGTGGGGGCGGGTGAGCCGCGCCGGCGTCGATGGCGCGAGTTGGTCGACGGACACGATCGGCCCCATCTCGCGGACCGTCACCGACTGCGCGCTCACGCTGGGCGCCATTGCCGGCCATGATCCCAAGGACCGGTACAGCCGGACCGAACCGGTGCCAGACTACCTGGATGGGCTGGACGGCGGCGTGCGGGGGATGCGCATCGGCGTGGTGCAGGAGCTGATGGGCGGGCACGGACTGAGGCTGAATGAGCAGAGTCGCGACGCTGCGGCGGCGGCGGCCGAGGTGTTCGGCGAACTGGGAGCGGAGATCGTGCCGGTGAGCCTGCCCATGGCTCCGGTGACCGGACCCATCGTGCGCACCATCACCAGCACGGAGCGGGTCAGCCTGAACCCCGAGTGGCTGCGGGAACGTCCCGAGGACTACCATCCGAACACGCGGGTGGCGTTCGCGGTGGGCAATCTGATACCGGGGCAGGTGTACTACAAGGCGCTGAAGCTGCGGGCGTTGGTGCGCCGGCAGGTGATCGAGGCGTTCCGGAGTGTCGACCTGCTGATCCAGCCCACTTCCAGCGGGCCGGCGGGCCTGCTGGCGGACGAGCCGGCGATGATCGACAACAAGGAGATGGCGGTCGCGGCGCTACGTGATGGGAGTTTCCGCGGACTGTACAGCCTGAGCGGTTGTCCCGCGCTGAGCATCCCGTGCGGGTTCACCAGTGACGGGGAGGGGGCGTTACCGCTGGCGCTGCAAATCGGCGGGCCGCACCTGGGCGAGGCGGCGATATTCCGTGCGGCCTACGCCTACGAGCAGGCCACCCCGTGGCACGAGAGGCGCCCACCCGAACTGTAACTGCGTTGGTTCCATTCGGTCCCAGGAATTCGCTCGCTCCCGGGAATTGGCGGAATGTTGGATCAGCGGTTCCGGCCGCCGGCAGGGTGTGGTCGTGTATGCTCTGCTGAGCAAACTCAACCGTCGGCATGAGCAACCTTCAGATGGGACCCAAATCTCCGGTCGCGGCCCTGGCCATCGTCGTGGCACTGGCAACGCTGTTTGCAGGCATGGCCTGCGCCGGGTCGGAGCAGGCGGGATCGGGAACCGGCGGGGCGACGCCGGCCACAGCGGGTTCGGTGGAGCAAGCGGACCGGGGGGTTTTCGACGACCGGGTGGTGTTCGGGCAGTCTGCCGCCTTCAGCGGGCCGGCCCAGGATCTGGGCAGCAACATGCGTCTGGGCATACTGGCCGCGTTCCACGAAGCGAACGAAGCGGGCGGCGTCCACGGCCGGCGGTTGGAACTGGAATACCTGGACGATGGGTACGAATCGGACGCCGCATTTGCCAATACGCAGACGCTGATATACGAGCGGAAGGTCTTTGCCCTGATCGGGGCGGTGGGCACGCCAACTTCCCGGGCGGCCTTCCTGTCGGCCAACTCCGCCGGCGCTCCATTCCTGGCCCCCTTCACGGGCGCAGAATTCTTGCGCGATCCGGCCCTGGATAATGTCCTGAACCTGCGGGCGTCCTACTACCAGGAAACCGAGAAGATGGTCGAGCGTCTTACCGAAGATCTCGGGCTGACGCGGATTGCGGTGTTCTACCAGAACGACTCCTTCGGGCAGGCTGGGCTCGCGGGCACGATCCAGGCACTGCAGCGCCGAGGCCTTGAGCCGGTCGGCTCCGGGTACTACGAGCGCAACACCGGCGCGACGACCGCGGCGGTGTTTCACATCGTGGAAGCCGATCCGGAAGCGGTTATCCTGGTGGGCGCGTACACACCGGTCGCGAAAACGATCCAGGCCGTGCGGGAGCAGATCGACCCGGTGTTCATGTCGATCTCATTCGTGGGCAGCAAGGCGCTGGCAGAGGCGTTGGGACCGGACGGCGCGGGCATCTACGTGACGCAGGTGGTCCCCCTGCCGGACGACGCGAGCATCCCGGTCGTTGCCAGATACCAGGATGCGCTGGCCGCATATGAACCTGACGCGTTACCGAGTTTCGTGTCGCTGGAGGGCTACCTGGCCGGGCGGCTGGCCATTGCGGGGCTGGATGGGTGCGGCCGCGAACTCACCCACGATTGTTTCATCAACGCGATCCGCAGCCCGCAGAGCGTCGACATCGACGGGTTTTCGCTGCAATACGGGCCCGAAGACAACCAGGGGTCCGACGCGGTGTTCGTAACCGAATTGGGAGAAGACGGCAAGTACCGCCAGGTGGACACGCTGGTGGGCGGGCCCTGAGTCTGTGGCGCGGTGCGGCATCGGAACCATCGCCCGGCAGATGCCGCCAGGGGCGCGTCCCACGAGCGACCGCCTGGTCCCAATACTGAGTTGCGGCAGATCGCCTGATGGAAGACGATAGAGACAGTCACACCGGCGGGGTCGGCAATGACGAGCGCATTCACTCCCTTGCATAGCGTTACCGATGCGCCGAACATATGACGGCCCAGATGCTATATTCTCGCGGCACTTTGGAACCGAGAGCACGATAATGGATCCGAGCAGGAGAACGGCCCGAGGTGTCGCCGCGGTGGCGCTGACGATCCTGTTGCTCGGCATGTGCCTGGGTATCGGCTGCCAACCCCAACTTCAGGCGATTGCTCCAGGCGAAGGCGCACCGACCGTCGCGGGGTCTGAGGCGACGCGCTCCGAGGGAGATGGAGACCCCGGCATATTCCATGATGAGGTCGTATTTGGCCAGTCGGCGGCGTTCACCGGAGCGGCGCGGTTCCTGGGCACGGGAATGCGCCTGGGGATCGAGGCGGCGTTTCACGAGGTGAACCAGTCCGGCGGGGTTCACGGTCGCCATCTGGTACTGGAAACGCTGGACGACGGCTACGAGCCCAACTACGCGTCGGCCAACACCAAGCTACTGATGGAAAACCGCAAGGTGTTCGCGCTGATAGGCGCGGTGGGGACGCCCACGTCGCGAGTTGCGGCACCGTTGGCCCACGAGGCCGGCGTACCGTTTATCGCCCCGTTCACCGGCGCGGAGTTCCTGAGGGATCCGGAACTGGACAACGTGCTCAACCTCCGAGCTTCGTACTACCAGGAAACGGAGGAGATGGTGGAGCGGCTCACGGAAGACCTGGGAGTGACGCGGGTCGAGGTGTTGTACCAGAACGATTCTTACGGACAGAACGGGCTGGACGGGACGACGCTTGCGCTGGAGCGTCGCGGTCTGACACCGGTTTCGTCCGGGCACTACGAGCGCAACACCAGGGCCGTAAAGTCGGCGGTGGCCAGTATCATGGCGGCAGAACCGGAAGCGGTGATCATGATCGGCTCTTACGCGCCGGTAGCGCGGACGGTTGAACTGGCGCGGCGAGAGGGGGATCCGGCACTGATGGCGGTCTCGTTCGTGGGCAGCCGCGCACTGGCAGATGCCCTGGGAACCGAGGGCGAGGGGGTTTACGTCACCCAAGTTGTGCCACACCCGGAGGATGACAGCATCCCCGTGGTCGCCAGGTATCACGCGGCCCTTGCGGCCTACGACGCCCGGGAGGAACCCGGGTTTGTCTCCCTGGAGGGCTACCTGGCGGGACGGATGGCCATTGCCGGGCTGGAGGCCTGCGGGCGCGCGCTGAGCCGGGACTGCTTCATCAAGGCGCTGCGGACCGACGAACCGATTGACATCGACAGCATGACGCTCAAACTCGGGCCGCGGGATAACCAGGGCTCCGACGAGGTGTTCCTGACGGTGATCGGGCCGGACGGGGAGTACCGGCAGGTGGAAAGCCTTACGGTCTCACCGTGAGAGACAAGACAACGCCGCTCAACGATTCTCATCCAGGAACCCGACGCGAAGGACGCCGCAGAATCGCGACCAGGGCGGCTACGCCTCGTAAACGGTCTTGCCGCCGACGATGGTGCGTTCCACCGGGATGTCCTTGATGCCGAAGGGGTCGATGGCGGTGGGGTCCTGGCCGAGGACGACGAGGTCGGCGAGCTTGCCCACCTGGATGCTGCCCTTGAGGTCCTCCTCGAAGCCGGCGTAGGCGCCGTTCTGAGTGTAAATGCGCAGGGCGTCCTCGACTGAGATGCGCTGGTTTATCCCCCACTCGCGGCCCTCGCTGTCGGTGCGGGTGACGCAACTCTGGATGCCCATGAGCGGCTCGAAGGGGCCGGGCGGGTAGTCGGTGGCTCCGGTGGACATGACGCCGTAGTCCATGAACGAGCGTTGGGCAAACATCCACTGGAGGCGGTCCTCGCCGTAGAACTGCATCTTCTCGCCGTGGTAGTACACGTAGGTGCAGAATGGCGTGGCGACGGTCCCAAGGTTGTGCATGCGGGTGAGCAGGTCGGGATTGACCAGGGTGCAGTGCTCGATGCGGTGGCGCGGGTCGGTCCGTGGGAACGCCTTCTGGGCGGCCTCGTAGGCCTGGAGCACCAGGTCGATGGTTGAGTCGCCGTTGGCGTGGATGCACACCTGGAAGCCGGCGGCGTGCATATCCATCACGTTTTCGGCGATCTCGTCGCCGGTCATGGTGAGGATGCCGTGATCGCAGCAGCTGCCGACGTAGGGCTCGGACAGGTAGGCGGTGCGCGAGGCAATGGCCCCGTCGGCCACCATCTTGATTCCGCCGATGCGGAGGCGGTCGTCGCCCATGCCGGCGGTGATGCCGGCGTCGCGCAACGCGGGGAAGTAGCGGTACCACATCAGCGCGTAGACGCGCAGGGTCAGATCGCCGTTGTCGCGACCCTCCTGATAGGTGCGCAGTTCGTAGTCGGTGACGCGGGCGTCGTGGACGCTGGTCAGTCCGGCACGGTTGAGCATCTCGCAGATGACGCGCAGGCCCTCGCGGCGGGTGTCTTCGGATTCAACCGGTAGCTGGTTTTCGCGCAGGTCGTCGGCGGCGCGCTCGTAGATCACGCCGTCCAGGCGGCCGGTGTCGGCATAGCGACCCAGGCGGCCGCCGGGAGGGTCCTCAGTCTCGTCGTTGAAGCCGGCCCGTTCCAGCGCCAGGGAGTTGCCGAAGTACACATGGCCGGCCCGGTGGGACACCAGGATGGGATGGTCGGTGCTGACGGCGTCCAGGTCCTCGCGGCGCAGAAAGCGGTTCTCGGCGGTCTTGGTGTCATCGAACTTGAACCCCTGCACCCACTCGCCGGCCGGCGTGACGGCGACGCGTTCCCGCAGGGCGTCCTGGATGTCGCCGATGGTGGGCAGCGAGCAGTCGGCGGCCATGACGTGGCGGGTGCCGCTGCTGAGCACATGGATGTGGGCGTCGATGAAGCCGGGGAGCACCGTCTTGCCGGGAAGTTCAATTATCTTTGTGCCGGGTCCGATTAACGTTTCCAAGTCGGAATCGCTGCCGACGCCGATGAACC
>JAJEIA010000109.1 GCA_022823505.1 Dehalococcoidia bacterium | reverse complement strand
GTCTGGCATGAGGTTGGCCAGTACCTCAGGGATGCCATAGGTGCGCACGCGACCCAGGCCGATGATGAGAATATGCCGGCTGAACTAGGCGGATGAGCGAGAACAACGGGAATGACAGTGCTGATCAGTCTCAGCCTGTAGACCCACCGAGCGATCCCCAGCCGGTTCGTATGCTCGTTGAGCAGGAGTTGCGGGGACCGTTGCCTCCACCGCACGTCCTCGCCGAATACGAGCGGCAGGTTCCGGGCAGTGCTGACCGGATCCTTGCGATGGCGGAGAATGGTCAGCAACATCACATGGCCATCGAACGTGAGCAGTTGGAGTTGGAGAGGGAAACGCTTCGGTCGGTGAACAACGCGATCGCTAACGAAAATTCGCGAGGCAAATGGGGGATAGGGGCTGCAACGATCATCGCTCTATCAGGAATGGGGGTCGGAGGGTGGCTCACTTGGAGCGGATATGGTGGATTTGGGCTTGGTTTCCTATTCGTGTCGATTGGGAGTTTGGTAAGCACTTTCTTGTATCGCGCGTGGGACCGTCGTGCGTCAACTCAGGCGCGGGTCGACGACAGACCGGACGGTTAGGAGGTTCGTCGATCTGTTACCGCGGTGCCTCGGCCCGTTATTACGCCGAGTAAATTCCTTCCATGATGCCTGCGTGGCGATGGAACGCGTGCCGTTGGGCGTGTAGATGGAGCGGGTGTTAGTCGTCGGCACGAGTTGCTCCGGCAAGACGACTCTGGCGCGGCAGTTGGCCAGGGCGTTGGGTGCGCCGCACGTTGAGCTGGACGGGATCCACTGGATGTCGGGTTGGCGGGAGCGGCCGGTGGATGAGGTGCGGCGGATGGCCGCCGAGGCTGCCGCGGCCGAACGGTGGGTGATGGATGGCAACTACAGCGCCGTGCGGGACATTGTGTGGGGGCGTGCCACCGCCGTCGTCTGGCTCAACTATCCCTTCCGCGTGGTACTGTGGCGCGCTCTGTCCCGAACCACCAGGCGGGTAATCACCCAGGAGGAGCTGTTTTCGGGCAACCGGGAAGGCTTCAGGCAGTCCTTCCTCAGCCGGGATTCAATCATCCTGTGGGCGATCACCAGCCACCGGCGGGTGCGGCGGGAGTACCGGCGGATACTGGACGGCGGGGATTACCCCCACCTGAGGGTGATCGAGCTGCGCGGACCGAGTGAGGCGGAGGGTTTGGTTTCCGCGCTGGGCGAGATCGCCGGACGCTGAATCTTCCGACTGCGCCGACGACTCCATCGCCTGTTGGCGTTGGAAGGTGCTCACAACCAGGGGCTAATCGCGGTCATGGGGTTCAGTCGTAATCGCCCCTCCATGACGTGTCAGCTGGACAGTATGGCCTCGAGCTTGTCCAGCAGACGTTCTACGTCTTGCAGTGCCTCGTCGATGTCGTGGGCCGCCATCTGATTTTCGTAGAAGTTCTCGTGGAGGGTGCTTGCTTCGCTGAAGAACCGATAGATGTCGCGGTCGCCGGTCTCGGCCCGCAGGCGGCTGGCGATCCGGTGCAGGTGGCGATGCCGGTCGTGCTCCCAGCCGCGCGCCTGGGCAACGGCCTTCAGCATCTGGGCGGCGGCACCCCAGCCCTTCTCTGACGCCTGTTGGAAGTCGCCATGGGCCAGTTCATTGCGGCTCTGCGTCATCATGGCGCGGCTACCGACCTGGTAGTCCGTGGTAGTGGTCATTCTGCGGATCCTGGTCGTTCTTGATATAGACCATTGTATAACGTAGCTCGACTGACCGCATCACGAATGAGTACAGAAATAGCATCTCCGGCGTTAACTGCCCTGGAATGGGATAGCTAGGTGTTACGCGGTTTGCACGCCGGCCGCGGTTTGCAGGCCCAGCTCTTTGATGGACTGCTCGCGCATGATGAACTTTTGGACCTTGCCGGTGACGGTCATGGGGAACTCGTCGGTGAGTTTGACGTAGCGGGGCACCTTGTAGTGGGCGATCCTGCCCCGGCAGTAGTCGCGGATTGATTCCTCAGTGGCGTCGGCGTCGGGCTTGAGGCGGACCCAGGCCATGACCTCCTCGCCGAAGCGCTGGTCGGGCACGCCGATCACCTGCACGTCGTCGATCTGCGGGTGGGTGTAGAGGAACTCCTCAATCTCCCGGGGGTAGATGTTTTCGCCGCCGCGGATGATCATGTCCTTGAGGCGGCCGGTGATCTTGTAATAGCCGTCCTCGTCGACGGTGGCCAGGTCGCCGGTGTGGAGCCAGCCGGCGGCATCGATGGCGTCGGCGGTGGCCTCGGGCATGTTGTAGTAGCCCTGCATCACCATGCTGCTGCGGGTCTGCAACTCGCCCTGCCGGCCGGCGCCGACCACCTGGTCGGTTTCAGGATCAACAAGGCGCACCTCCACGTTGGGCAGGACCTTGCCCACGGTGGAGACGCGGCGCTCGATGCCGTCGTCGGCGAGGGTCTGGGTGATGACGGGAGAGGCCTCGGTGAGGCCATAGGCGATGGTGATGCGCTGGGCGCCCATGCGGTCGATGACCTCGCGCATGACCTCGATGGGACAGGGGGAGCCCGCCATGATGCCGGTGCGCAGCGAGCCGAGGTCGAACTGGGCGAAGTCGGGGTGGCTGAGCTGGGCGATGAACATGGTGGGCACGCCGTGGACGGCGGTGCAGCGCTCGTCGGAAATGGCCTGCAGGGTCCGGAGCGGGTCGAAGTGCTCGGCGGGAATGACCATGGTTGACCCGTGCACGACGCAGTTGAGGGTGCCCATGACGCAGCCGAAGCAGTGGTAGAAGGGCACGGGGATGCAGAGGCGGTCGTGCTCGTCCATTTCCATGCAGTCGCCCACGTGGAGGGCGTTGGACAGGATGTTGTGGTGGGTGAGGGTCGCGCCCTTGGGGTTGCCGGTGGTGCCGGAGGTGTACTGGATGTTGATGGGGTCGTCGGGGCCGCATTGGGTCTGGCTGGCGCGCAGTTCCGACGCGCTGACCTCGTCGGCGCGGGCGGTCAGGTCGTTCCAGCGCCACATGCCCTCGGGTGTTGGTGCGTCCGGCTCGTCGTGGGGCGGGATGAAGATTAGGTGTCGGAGGAAGGGGTAGTTCGCGGAGTTCAACTGGCCGGCCGTCGTTTCCAGCAACTCGGGGATGAGCTCATTGACCATGCCCACGTAGTCGGAGGTGCGGAAGCGGCCGATGAGCACCAGGGCGGTGAGCTGGGACTGCTCCAGGAGGTAGGCCAGCTCATGGGTGCGGTAGGCGGGATTCACGTTGACCAGCACGGCGCCGATCTTGGCGGTGGCGAACTGGGTCAGGACCCACTCGGTGTAGTTGGTGGCCCAGATGCCGACGTGCTGGCCTTTCTGGATGCCGATGGCCATCAGGCCGCGGGCGACGCGTTCCACCTCGGCGTGGAACTGGCGGTAGGTGAACCGATCCCCGGTGGCGGCATGGACGAGGGCCTCGCGGTCGGGGTAGCGGTCGGTCTGCTGGTCAAGAATGTCGCCGATGGGGAGGCGAGTGTCGATGGTGGTGGCCACGGCGGCACCTCCTGAAGAGCGTTGTTATGCGTATTACGTTCGCAAGGGACGTGAGCACTTGCGGATGATGGGCAATAGCAGGGCTATTGTATCGTTTTTAGGCTCGATCACGCATTGGCGTTGCGGCTGTGCGTCGCGCATGAAAAAGGGCAGTACGGGGGAACGTACTGCCCTGATCTGCGTGGGAAGTCTGGCGTGGTCAGGACTTGTCCTGCCGGTCTTTGGCCGACGGTTTGGCTGCGGGAGGGAGTTTGCCGCCCGGGGGCTTCCCGGGAGGCCAGGCTTTGTGGGTCGCCACACGCGGGGCCGTACCTTCGATTAGTCGGACGCGACGGCCACGAATTTCAGGTTGTTTATTGTCGGGTGGCATGATTTTACGCTGCTTCAACATCGACACCGTATCCTACAGTAACCATATCATGGACCGTCGTGGCAGACCAGCCTTGAGCAGAACGTGAGTGCTGCGAATGTTCCAAATTGTAAAAATACGAATAGATTAACACTGTGTCGACGTCGTTAGAGATTATAAACTCACAATATTCGTGATGGGATTCGCCCGGCTCGATGACCAGCTCATTGGGACCCAGGCGGCGAAACGCTTCGTCAATGACCGGCCAGCCAATATCGGCGTGTTGTTCGGAATTGAACGCCGCTTCATACAGAGCTTCAATGTCCTCATCGTCCAACGGTTGGACTTGGTGCAGCCTGAAGAAGCTTTCGCGTATTTCGACCCTAACTTTGGAGCTGTTGTGCAGGGAAGCGGTCACCGCGATGTGAACGTACTGCGTACCAACGGCACGGTGGGTGGCCGATTGGGTAACCGTCAGGTGCGGCTCGAAGTCGCGGAATAGCTGGAGTTTGCGGTAGGCGAAAACGGCGCCGGAGATGATGATCACGGCGGTGGCCAATAGCTGCACGACGCTGGCGGCGTCACCCAATCGTGCAGCGTCGCCGGCACCGACAGGAGCCAGATTGAGCAACGTCACGGCGCAGACGACTGCGACGGTGATTCCCGCTACCCACAAAGCGTCCAGCGTAAGGCGCCGAAAGCGGCGGAACCGGGTCGGCAATATTCGCAAAATCAGCTCCAAAGAGACAATTTGGTCGGCGGGCGAGTTTAGCACCGCTGCCGCCAAGTCGTTATAAAACGGCGTCAAATCGCGCGGCGGGTTTTTGACAGTGTGGGCGGTTGGGGGTAGCATATTCAGTCAGGATTTCTACTGGTAAACCGACGCCGGCGGCTCGTGATTGTGCAACTCAAACGCCCTTGTTGAGACAGAGCGCCGCCGAACGGAATGTTATTGATCTGACGCGCTGCAAGGCGGTCGGCGGACGCTACCGACACGTCCCTTTGCCCCGTTCCCTGGGAGAAATACCTTGACTAGCCTCACCGCGAATACCGCCGACCGGCCCAATGGCAAGTCGCCCCTCTCCGGACCCGAGATCGTTCCCGACTTTGAAGCGGCGCTGACTCGGCTATGCGCAATAGCACGGCGGGGGCAACGCGCCGACAGTCCGTTGTACAACCCCTCGGAAGAGTGGATTGTGGAGAGGATGCGGATTTTCCAGGACCTGCCGGAACACGAACGGGCGGAACTGCTGGCTCAGGCGCAGGCTTTGGAGGCTGAGGCGGCGGAGGCCAATGCAGCCGGCCGAGCTTCCAGCAAGGTCTGGCCGGAAACGGTGTTCCGGCTGGACAACGGCGGGCTGGCATTCTTCAGCCAGCTGGGCGTGGTTCGGCGTCCGGACCTGACCCAATACTTCGTGGAAGGGTTCACGCGCAATCGGGACGCCCTGGCGTTCTCCGAGGAAAACCAGCGCCTGTTCACCGAGGTGTTCAACCAGGTCTGCGACAAGATGGAGGCCCACTTCGCCAGCT
Source organism: Dehalococcoidia bacterium (assembly GCA_022823505.1). GTDB lineage: Bacteria > Chloroflexota > Dehalococcoidia > Lucifugimonadales > UBA3495 > Bin87. Next base: position 21,092 of record JAJEIA010000109.1, on the reverse strand, counting down.
CGAATCCTGACATGGAGAAAGGCATCGTTCAGACCGACCGGCAGATATGTGACGCGCCAGGTCGGTCTTTTCATGCCAGGCAGTTGCTGTTCGGGACGCGATACATGCAGGCGCCCTACATGTGGCGCCGTCTGACCTTCGAACTGCCACAGGATCAGTGGCAGGGATCCCCCGACATCCTCGAAGTGTCGGTCCCGCATTGGATGGACGACCTCGACCTGGAAGAAGGATTGAAGGCGCGGCTGCGGGAAGCAGGAATCACCCAGCTGGTTTTCAAGGCGCCCACGCGGGGTCTTTCGCTGCACTTCGGGTTCGATTACGTGGGCGAGCACAAGATGGGCCCATTGTCCATCGCAATGCATCAGGTGAAACAGAAGAACGGCCTGGCGGTTCAAGCAGCGTTGAGCATGGCGCGCGTGCGCAAACTGGACGGCGACATCGCCAACACGGCGCTGGTCACCGTGGGGCCGTCGCTGCACGGCAAGAGCACGCTGACCATCATGGTGGAACTGGCCAACAGCGAGCTGGCCGGAGTGTTGAGTCTGAACACCGACCCCGAAGAAGGGGTCTACCCCATGAATGACGACATCGTGCTGCTGCAGCCGCTGGATGATCCCATCCCCAGCAATCGGAGCGGTCGGCGCGCGATGATTTCCCACGCCATCGACGGCACGGAAAACAATTTCTACGCCGTGCCCTTCGGTCTCACCCGGGACGACGATCCCATCACCTACGACGTGCTGCGCGGCGCGCCCGGCGTCACCGCACCGGACGAGACGCTGGAAAACGTGCCGGTGCACGTGGACAGCCAGGAGCCCAATTACCTGGAGAATCCGGTGCGCAACATGCGCATGATCCTGTCCAGGAAGGGGCTGTTGCAACGCAAGGGCGCGGCCGGCCTCATCTCCGAGATCACCGGCGGGCGTCTCAGCGACTCGGTGCACGTGCCCATGGAAAACACGGACCGGGTGTTCTGGCAGGAGGTGATGCGCCAAAACACGGTGATACCACCCCTGCGCCGGCTCAGCCTGGAGCAGTACATCAGGGTGCTGATGTACGGCGAGGCGGTGCAGATGGGCGCGGCCATCGGCGCCATCGGCCGGCCCTACGTGGAGTACTTCTCCGACCCGTTCATCATCGGTTTGGAGGATGAGAACGCCAACCTGCTGTACCACGTGCTGCAGCAACTGGCCTGGGGCGGGATGCCGCAGGAATACTACGCGTTCAACACCGGCGGCGTGGGAGCGGACAGCAACGAGGAAGCCTCGGGTTCGCGCTACCGCAAGATACCGCGCGAGCTGACGATGATGCTGCAGGAAGCGCTGCTGCGGAACGCGGTCAAGTTCGAGTACGACGGCATGCTTCGCTCCGAGGTGGCGGTGGCGATCCTGGACGGTGACGGCAACGAGGTGGTTGACCTGCGGCAGGACTGGTTGCCGGTCAACATCTACGGCGAAGAGGACTATTCCGGCCGGGTGGTTGAGCTGATGCGTCGGCGCTACTACGGCCGTGACCAGCAGGACAAGGCGGGGATCCTGCGCTACACCAAGGTGGTCAACACCATCCTGGACATCACGGACGCCCCTGCGCCGGCCAATGAGCGGGAACTGTCCTGGCTGCTGTCGTTCTACTGGTCGCTGGACCAGGCCTACGAGACGCTGGCGGAAACGGCGGCGCACCGTTCGGAGGGCATGCGACCGGTGGCCTACCAGCTCAGGGAGCTGCAGCGCAAATACGATGGGGGCGTGGCGGCGGGCTTGTCGTTGGGTGACGCGGCCCTGACGAGTCTGGCCGAGCTGGGGTTGCGGGCAGGGTAATACAAAATGACCTTCCCGCAGTGCCCGTGAAATAGAGCAGCAACCGTGGACGTCGGGCAAATCGTAACGCTGGTGGTTTTCGTCGCCACCATCATCGGCGCCGCGCTGTATCTGAGAGCGGACGCGAGGGCGAACCGCCGGGAGTTCCGGGATGATCTGGCTGAGTCCAGAGCAGAGATCGACGTGGCCATCAGCAAATTGAGCGCTGACATCGAAAGCCTGAACCAGCGTGTCACGGCGTTGGAATCGAAGGTTGAGGCGCTGGACACTAAGATTGATACCAAGACGGCGGAGTTGTCCGCGCAGATGCAGCGGAACCACCGGGAGTCGCTGATCCGGCTGGCGTTCCACCACCACGGCGACGACCGCTATCCGGTATCGGCGGCTACTGATCCCGAACCGGTGGTCCTTTCCGGAGAAAGCGAATAATCGCTCAAAACAATTCAGTCGGGACGGAATAAGAATGGCTAGTGACAGCATCCAAATCCTCGGGTCGGTGCCCGCTCAATACGCGGAGGTTGTTACCGACGACGCGCTGGAGTTCGTTGCCGAGTTGCATCGAAACTTTGAGACCACGCGGCGCCGGCTGATGCAGGCCCGGGTGCGCCGCCAGGCGGAGATCGACGCGGGCGCGACGCCCGATTTCCTCACCGAGACGCGGAGCGTGCGCGAGGGGGACTGGCGGGTGCAGCCGGCGCCGGCTGATCTCACCAACCGCCGTGTGGAGATCACGGGGCCATCGTCCAACCGGCGCATGGTGATCAACGCGCTGAACTGCGGAGCGCAGGTCTACATGACCGATTTCGAGGACGCGCACTCGCCGGCGTGGCTGCCCACGCTGGATGGACAGTTGAACGTGCGGGACGCTTATCGTCGCACCATCAGCGACGAGGCGGCGGACGGACGGCAGTACCGGCTCAACGACGAGCTGGCGACGCTGTGCGTGCGGCCGCGTGGGCTGCACCTGATGGAGCGGCACGTGCTGGTGGACGGCGAACCCGTCGCGGGAAGTTTCTTCGACTTCGGCTTGACCGTTTACCACAACCACGTGGCGCAGCAGAGCCACGACACGGGTCCGTATTACTACCTGCCCAAACTGCAGTCTCATCTGGAGGCGCGGCTCTGGAACGACGTGTTCAGGTACGCCGAGGAACGGTTGGGAATCCCCCAGGGAACCATCAGCCCGACGGTTCTCATCGAGCACATCCTGGCAGCGTTCGAGATGGAGGAGATCCTGTACGAGTTGCGGGAGCGGCCGGCCGGCCTCAACCTGGGCCGCTGGGACTACATCTTCAGCGTGATCAAGGTGTTCAACAAGCGGTCGGACATGGTGTTCCCGGACCGTGCGCAGGTGACCATGGCGACGCACTTCCTGACGTCGGCGGCGCAGTTACTGGTCAACACCTGTCACCGCCGCGGTGCGCACGCGCTGGGTGGCATGTCCGCGTTCATCCCGCGCCGCGACGATGCGGCCGCCAACGAAGCGGCCTTCGCCCAGGTGCGCTCGGACAAGCAGCGAGAGGCGGATCAGGGTTTCGACGGGGCCTGGATCGCCCACCCCGGGTTGGTTGAGCCGGTGCTGGACGTGTTCCAGGCGGCTTTCACCATGGACAATCAGCTGTCGGTTATCCCCGAAGTGCGGATCGCGCCGGACGACCTGCTGGCGGTCCCGGAGGGTCAGATCACCGAGGCCGGACTGCGGAACAACGTCAGCGTCGCGCTGCAGTACATCGACGCCTGGACGCGGGGCAACGGAGCGGTAGCCATCTACGGATTGATGGAAGACGCAGCGACTGCGGAGATCTCACGCTCGCAGTTGTGGCAGTGGCTGCAGCACGGCTCGGCGCTGGACGACGGCCGTCCCATTACCGCCCAACTGTATCGCCAGGTGCGGGCCCAGGAAGCGGCCGCGCTGGTGGATCAGCGTGGGCAGGCCAATCCGGGCGCACTGGACAAGGCGGTGGAGCTGCTGGACGAAATCGTGCTGTCTGACGATTTCGTGGAGTTCCTGACGCTGCCCGGCTACCGGTATCTGGACTAGACCGGCGGTTGGAAAATGGCGACTATCGCCTCAGCCACCCAATCCGTAGATCCCTCCAGTGCGGAGGAGTTTGAACTGGCCGGACCGCTGTCCGTCAACATCAAGCCGATCCTGGAGTCGGTGGCCGGCAAGCTGACCGATGACGAGATCGACCAGTGGTTCGTGGGGTTTGCGCGGGCGAACGAGGGGCGCGGGTTTTACCTGGAGCTTACCGCCGAAGGGGAGTTGGTAATCAACCCTGTGGTGAACCTGCACGGCGGTATCGCCGAAGCTGAAGGGATTGGAAGCCTGCTGATATGGTCGCGTGAACACGGTGGGCTCACACTGAGTTCGCGCACGATTGTCCGACTGCCTGACGGCGTGCGTGTCGAGCCTGACCTGTCCTGGCTGTCGCCGGAGCAGGTGTCGGAACTCGGCCCCGTGCTGCCCAGGACCGTAACCGTCTGCCCGGCTTTCGTAGGCGAGATAATGTCCGAAACCGACCGGCTGCCGCCGCTGCAGCGCAAGATGGAGCGCTACATGGCCAACGGGGCGCAGCTGGGTTGGCTGATCGACCCGTATCGCCGGCGGGTGTACGTGTACCGTCCCGGGGCGGACGTAGAGATCCTCGAAGACCCGGAGACCGTCAGCGGCGACCCGGTGATGGCGGGGTTTGTTTTCGAGGTGAGGCAGCGCATCTTTGCGCTGTACGAAACGGCGGCCGAGCAATAGAGCCGGCGCAGATGAAGATCCACCTGGTTGACGGCACTTTCGAGCTGTTTCGGGCCCACTACTCGCCTCGCCCGGGCCGCACCGCTCCCGACGGGCGGGACATCAAGGCGACGCATGGGTTGGCGCAGTCGTTGATCGCGCTGCTGGGCCAGCCCGACGTATCGCATATTGCCGTGGCGTTCGACAGCGTGATCCGGTCCTTCCGCAACGACATGTTCGAAGGCTACAAGACCGGCGACGGCGTGGAGCCGGACCTGCTGGCGCAATTCCCGCTGGCCGAGCAGATCACCGCCGCGTTGGGCATCACCGTCTGGCCCATGGCAGAGTTCGAGGCGGACGACGCCATCGCGACGGCGGCTGTGCGGTTTGCTTCTCATCCAGAGGTGGAACAGGTGGTGATGTGCTCGCCGGACAAGGACATGTCGCAGGTCGTGTCGGGCGAGCGAGTAGTGATGCTGGACCGGCGCAAGGGGGAAATCATCGACGAGGCCGGCGTGGTGGAGAAGTTCGGCGTGCCGCCCGCCGCCATCGCGGACTACCTGGCGCTGGTGGGCGACTCCGCCGACGGGATCCCCGGCATACCCCGCTGGGGCGCGCGCTCCACCGCCACAGTGCTGACCCGGTACGGGCATATCGAGGCTATCCCTACGGACATGGCGAATTGGGACGTCAAGGTGCGGGGAGCGGGTAACCTGATGGCTGCGCTGACCGAGCAGTTGGACAACGCCATGCTCTACCGGGACTTGGCGACACTGAGGCTGGACGTGCCCCTGAGCGAGACCGAACCCGGGCAGTTGAGGTGGTCGGGCGTCGACCGACCAAGGCTCGAAGAAGTGTGCGAGGCGCTGGGACTGGAGTCGCTGCTGGACCGGCTGCCTGAAGTGCCGGAGTAGTCATTCTGAAATGCTAACCGGTTGATCGGGTGCCGGATCCGGATCGCCCCGTCGATTTGCGCTCCAGCGGCGGTAGCCGAGGAATGCCCCACCGGCGGATAGCAGCAACACCGCGCCCAACACCGAGGTGAGGGCGACGCGCATGGTGGCGTCGAACCAAAAGCCGCCGGGGAAGAGGATGAGCAGGTAGTCGGTGCGCGGATCAAGGATCCAGAGGTCGTTGGCGAAGCTGAGCCGGTGGAAGAGCAGGAAGAGCTGCTCGAAGCTGGCGACTGCCGCCAGACCGACCAGGAAGACCGAGATCAGGGTTACGGCTCCGCCCCAGATCGCCAGCCGGGCCGCGCGAGTTGACCACGCAGATCGGTCCATGACGGCGACGAGGGCGAGGGTGGACAGTATCCACAGGGCCGACCCCAGCGTGACCCAGTAGGTGCCGCGCACGAGACGCTTCACGTCGTACATGTGGGCGACCTCCCGCTGGTTGAAGACCTCCTGCTCGATGCCGTAGATGGGCGCGCGCACGGCCAACGGTTCGATCGAGGTGTTGAAGTAGCGACGGAGTTCACCGCCGATGGCGACCAGGTCGGCGTCGGAGATGCCGGACCGCTGGGCGGTGTGATAGCGCTGGAAGCCGTTGCGGTAGAGGCCGGGATCGTTGACCGCCCACGTCACGGATCCGGCGACGAGGAAGAGGAGGATGGCGGGGATGGCGAGGGCTTGCGCCGCCGCTAGGGAGATGGAGCCCGGCCTCCGGTCAGTCATTGGCCGGGCGCTGGCGATGGTGGAATAACTCGGCCAGCGGGATGGCGAGGCCGGGCAGCGAGGGCGTGGTCAGCGTGTCGGAGGCACTGAGGAGACTCCGCTGCTCGTAGTCGCCATCGCGGAGTTCCAGCAGCAGGACGGTGTCGTTTTCGGGGTCGAAGATCCAGTACTCGGGAACGCCGGCCTCAGCATAGAGTTGCCGTTTGCGGACGAGGTCGCGGTTGCGATCAGTGGAGAGGACTTCGACCGCGATTTCGGGAACGCCTTCAAAATAGCCGCCCACAATTTGACCAGGCCGTTCAGACAGGATAACCGTGAGGTCGGGAACCAGGACACGACGCGGGTCTCTGGACAGAATGGTGACCGGGTCCATACAGACCTCGGCCGGAGGCTCCGCGAAACTGTCGATATAGTTAGCAATGTACAGGCACAACCGCAGCACGATGAACTGGTGGGCGGATCGAGGTCTGGGCATGATGTAGAGTTCTCCGTCGTCCAGTTCCATTTTGTTCCGTTCTTCCGTGTCGGGAAGGTCGAGGAACTCGGCGACGGACATGCGGGTTCCGGTGACGATGGGTTTGGTTGCCATGGCAAGGCTCCGGTGGTGGGCTTTTTGGGATCCGTGTCCGCGTTGGTCAGCCATCAGTGGGGCGCTGGCGATGGTGAAACACGTCGGCCAGGGGAATGGCGAGGCCGGGCAGCAAGGGCGTGGTCAGGGTGTCGAAAGCGCTGAGGAGACTGCGCTGGACGTAGTCGCCATCGCGGAGTTCCAGCAGCAGGGCGGTGTCGTTTTCGGGGTCGAAGATCCAGTACTCGGGAACGCCGGCCTCAGCATAGAGCCGCCGCTTGCGGACAAGGTCGCGGTTGCGGTCGGATGAGAGGACTTCAACCGCGATGCCTGGGACGCCTTCAAAATAGCCGCCCACAATTTGACCAGGCCGTTCAGACAGGATAACCGCGAGGTCAGGAACCAGGACGCGACGCGGGTCTCTGGACAGGATGGTGACCGGGTCGATGTGGACTGAAGCCGGCGGCTCAGCGAAGCCACGGATGTAGTTGGCAATGAGAAGGAACAGCTGGGACATCAAGAACTGGTGAAGGATACGCGGTCTGGGCATGATGTAGAGTTCTCCGTCGTCCAGTTCCATTTTGTTCCGTTCTTCCGTGTCGGGAAGGTCGAGGAACTCGGCGACGGACATGCGGGTTCCGGTGACGATGGGTTTGGTTGCCATGGCAAGGCTCCAGTGGCGGGCTGCGCGCGGTTACAGATTACCCGAAGGATGGTCGGCTGATCAAACCGGAGGCGAACGCGCGGGATTGGAGGGTGGGATATACTGGCGTCATTATGCAGAACAATTTTACGTCTCCGACAAATTCGCCGATACCCGACGAGCGCATGGGGGAATTCCAATCCCTGGTTGACGTCGTGGCGCGGTTGCGCGGCCCGGGCGGCTGCCCGTGGGATGCCGAGCAGACCCACGAGTCCCTGAAGCGCAATCTGCTGGAAGAGTGTTACGAGACGCTGGAGGCCATCGACGCCGGCGAACCGCTGGAGCTGGCCGAAGAGTTGGGTGACATCCTGGTGCAGGTGGCGTTCCACGCGGACATTGCCCGCCAGGCCGGCCAGTTCGATATCGCCGACGTGCTGACTGCGATCAACCGCAAGCTGATCCGCCGGCATCCCCACGTGTTCGCCGACGGCAGCGCCTCGGATGCCCGGCAGGTTGAACGCAACTGGGAGCAGCTCAAGGCGGAGGAACGACGGCAGTCGGGCAAGCCGGAGCCGTCGGCCATGGACAGCGTGCCGGCCGCGTTGCCGGCGCTTACCGCCGCCCAACTCATGCAGGACCGGGCGGCGCGGTTCGGGTTCGACTGGGATGACGCGGACGGCGTGCTGGACAAGCTGGTGGAGGAGATCGGAGAGTTCCGCACGGCCGGTACGTTGGAGGAACGCATCGACGAGTTCGGTGATGTGCTGTTCGCGCTGGTGAACCTGGCGCGCTGGTCCGGCATCCACGCGGAGGATGCGCTGCGGCAGGCCAACGGCAAGTTCCGCAGTCGTTACCAGGCCATGGAACGGCTGGCGTCGGAGCGTGAGCAGGACTTCACCGCGTTGCCGCTGGACGACAAGGAAGCCCTGTGGCAGGAGGCCAAGGCGGCCGAAGCTCAGGGCGTGGCTCAGTCGTCGTCCGCGTGAGCCAATGCGTGTCCCAGGAAGCCTGGCTCCAGCATGTAGATGCCGCCGGCGGCCAGCGAGGCCAGGCCGGACAGGGCGCGCCATCGGGCGGTGGAACCGCGCAGCGGGCTGAGCCGTTCCATGAACGGGCGCTTCGGGCGGTACCTCCGGATCCTGCGGCGGGCGCCGCTTAGCCGCATGGCCTCGGCCACGGCGTCGTCGAAGTTGCCCAGGCGGTCGATCAGCCGCTGCTCCTGAGCCATCGGAGCGGTGTAAAGCTCGCCGGTGGCGAGTTCGGTCGCCTCTTCGATGGTCATTCTGCGGCTGTCGGAGACCACGGACACGAACAGCGAATAGATCTGGGCGATCAGGCCCTCGAACTTTCCGGCCTCTTCATCGGTGGGGTGCCGCCAGAAACCGGACATATCCTTGAGGTGCCCGCCCTTGAAGATGGAGATCTCCACGCCGACCTTGCTCAGCAGCTGCTCGACGATGGGCCTCATGTAGATGACGCCGATGGAACCGACCAGGGCGGCACGGGAAGCCATGATGGTGCCGGCGCCACAGGCGATGTAGTATCCGCCCGACGCGCCCAGGCCGCGGATGTAGGCCACCACGGGCTTGCGCTGGGCGACGCGTCGGACGTTCTCGTAGAGCAGGTCGCTGGCGGTGGCAGAGCCACCCGGGGAGTCGATGTCCAGCACCAATGCGCCGATCTTGCGGTTGCTGGCGACGCGCTCCAGGATGCGGGAGTAGTCGGGTTCCTTGATGGCGGCGCCGATGACGCCGTGCATCTCGACGACGGCGATGCCGGGGCGGCGTTTGAAAAGTGGCATGGTGGAGCTTCCTGTGAGCAGCGAGATGAGGTTGTCAGGTAAATTATACAGGCCGGTATCCGCAGTTCCGCTCGTTTGACAGTCGCCGGCTGGCGGGTCTAGCATCGAAACGGCAGCCAATCCAACCGGAGAGCGTCATGCCTGTTACGAAGATAAAACTGGAGAACTTCACCGCGTTCAAGGACCTGGAGGTGGAGTTTTCGCCCGGGATCAACGCGCTGGTTGGCGCGAACGGGACTGGGAAGACGCACCTGATGAAGGCGTGCTACGTTTTTTGTGACTTGGGGCAATCGGATTGGAGTTTGGCTCGCAAGTCGGTCGAGGTGTTTCTTCCTTCGGGACGCACGAGCGGCAGATTAGTCCATCGAGGGTATGAACAATATGGTGGAGCTGTCGAAGTGCACATAGGTGAATGGTATGCACGCTGCGATTTCGATGGATCAAGCTCGATGTCGACTACCACCACGCTTGACCCACCAACACCCACGGTAAACAGCGCGTACATCCCAGCGAAGGACATGTTAGCCAATGCACCAGGTTTCCTCGCTTTATACGCCGCCCGCGAAGTCCATTTCGAACAGGCATATCGGGATATCCTGCTCCGCGCATATCTTCCGGTACTGCGGGAACCCATCGATGACGCTCACGAGCGCATGCTTGAGGGCATCGGGAAAGTGATCGGCGGCGAAGTTGTGGTCAAGGGCGAAGAGTTCTTTCTGAGCAACGAGCAGGGCGACCTGGAGTTCACACTGCTGGCAGAGGGGTGGCGCAAGCTGGGGTTGCTGTGGCTGCTGATACGGAACGGGACTTTGCGAGAAGGGTCGGTGCTCTTCTGGGACGAGCCGGAGGCCAACCTGAACCCGAAGATGTTCAGGGTTGTGATGGAGGTGCTGCTGGAGTTGCAGCGGGCGGGGGTGCAGGTTTTCTTTGCGACGCACGACTACGTCATCCTGAAGGAGCTTGACCTGCAGATGACGGAGGAGGACCAGGTGGCCTTCCATTCGCTGTACCGGGATGAGGAAGACGAGATAGCTTGCTACACCACCGGGCATTATCTGGACATCCGGCCCAACGCGATAGATGAGGCATTCACCGACCTGTATGACCGTCAGATCGAGCGCAGCTTTGGGAGCAAGCTGCGATGATCGTCTTCACCGAAGGAAATTTGGAGATCACCATCAATCACGAGGTAAACGCCCGCAAATTCGATGACCCAATTCATGGGTTGAGCCACTGCATGAAGGCGGTGGATTTCGTGATCGAGCTTGATGACTGCTACCAGTTCATAGAAATCAAGGACCCGCAAAATCCTGGAGCTCCAACTGGCACTGATACCCAATATGCGCAAACCCTTCTCAGCGGCGGCATAACCGAGGATCTCAGGTACAAGTACAGGGATTCATTTCTGTACGAGTGGGCGTCGGGGCGAGCGGAAAAACCCGTGGACTACTTGGTGCTGGTTGCCTTGGATCTATTATCTGAGCCTGAATTGTCTATCGCGAATGACATGCTGGAACGAAACCTTCCGCTACACGGGCCCGGATCGACACCATGGGAACGCCCCATTGTCCGCAATTGCGGCGTGTTCAACATAGCCTCCTGGAACCGCAGTTTCCCTGACTATCCCGTTCGGCGGCTGCCGTAACCCGCGTTGCCGCGTGCAGCGCGGTGGGTTATTCTGGCGGTATCAACCGAGACAAGGAGCACCCTCATGCAATTCGGCCTGTTCATGATGCCTCTGCATCCGCCGCACCGTTCCTATGCCGATTCCTACGACCGGGACCTTGACCTGCTGCAGGAGGCCGACCGGCTGGGGTTCCACGAAGCGTGGATCGGCGAGCACCTCACCGAGCGCTGGGAGAACGCGCCGTTCCCGGACCTGCTGATCGCGAAGGCCTCGGCCCTGACGGAGAACATCCGCCTGGCGACGGGCGTCACGCTGCTGCCCATCCACAACCCCATCGAGCTGGCGCACCGCATCGCCATGCTGGACCACCTGACGCGGGGGCGGCTGTACTGGGGCATCGGGCACCGGGCCATACCCACCGACCTGCAGCTGTTCGGCATGGACCCCAGCCAGGGGGACGACGTCCGCCGCCGGGCCGCCGAGGTGCTGGACATTGTGCTCAGCCTGTGGGCCTCGGAGGGGCAGTTCTCCTATCACGGCGAGTTCTTTGACATCGAGGCTCCCGAGCTGAACCCGGTGCTGGAGCGCGGGCTGCACATGAAGCCGCTGCAGCAGCCGCACCCGCCCATCGGGGTGGCCGCGACGTCCATCGGGAGCAGCAGCATCCGCGTGGCCGGACGCGAGGGGTACATACCCATGAGCAGCAGCAACCTGGCGCCAAAGTACCTTGCCGACCACTGGACGACGGTGGAGGACGCCGCCGCCGAGGCCGGGCGGGAGGCCCACCGCTCCGACTGGCGCATCGGGCGGGACGTGTTCGTGGCGGAGACCAGCGAGGAGGCCCGGGAGCGGGCCCACGCGGTACTGGGACGCAACTACCTGCAGCACCAGCTGCCGAACCGCCTGGGGTCCGGCCTGATCCAGGCCACCAAGATCGACCCCAACATGAGCGACGACGATCTCACCGTCGATTACATGATGGACAACATCTGGATCGTGGGCGACCCGGACGAGTGCGCCCAGCGGATCCGGCAGCTTTACGACGAGGTGGGCGGCTTCGGCCACATGCTGTGCATCACCCAGGATCCGGACGATCACCAATGGGAGATGGACTGCCTGCGGCTGATCGCCGAGGAGGTGGCGCCGCGGGTGAGCGATTTGACTGGATAGCCGGCGCGACGGCCTGATTCGCAACCGACGACAAAGAATGGGGGCGACCGAAAAGGTCGCCCCTACCGTTGCCGTTAGAGTGGCTGTGCCTCGTATGCCGGGTCGTGGTTGCGCACTATCGTGACGCCAATCTGCTCTGCGATGGCGTTGACGTCATCCGGCCATGGACTGTGGGTGACCACGAACGCTTGGGTCTGAACACCGAACACGTGTGCAATGATGGCGGAGCGCCGGGCCGCGTTCTCCAGGTCATTGCGGTTGAATGTGATAGATACTTCGACCACTGCCCACCTCCGTTCGCCGTCGTAGGCAAAAGTGTCGTGGGCGATGATGTCTACATTGCGACCGTCGAGGTATTCCTGGCGGCTGATCGTTCCATTCTGACGGACCTGAGCCAGTTGGCGATTTATTGGTTCTCGGTCAAGGAGTTGCGCGTAACCGAAGTGGTCCGCCAGGAGTTCGTCGATCTTTTCGACACAACGTTTTTCGTAGGTTTCTCCCCTGAATCGCCCCAATGAGCCTTCCATCCTCCTGACTATGGAATCAGCACTATCGTCAATGCGCCGGTTGACCTGCTGAAATTGCTCCTGCATTGAGCGGTTGGTCTCATCGATGCGGGTGTTGGTCTCATCGATGCGTGCGCTGACTACGCCAAACTGCTCCCGGGTTTCCTCGCGGAAGCCGTCAAATTCCTCTCGCAACCCCTGCACCTGCTCCGTTAGCGCATCCACCCGCGCCGGCAGCGCCAGGAAGTCCTCGGTGAGCAGGACGCGCAGCACCGGCTCGCGCACCTCAGGATGCGCGGCGATGGTATCGAGGATCTGCCGCAGCGGGTGATCCGGGGGCAGGTTGAGTTCAGGGGCAATTGTGGTCATTCTGTGCCGTCTCTGACGAGAACCGACGGGCGCCGCCGGTCATTACAGCGTAGCACACATGCCGGCATTTCCGGAGGGCATCACCGGAACGCCGGGAAGACGTGCTTGCCGAACATCTCGATGGACTCCATGACCTTGTCGTGGGCGACGGTCTCCGTGGCCATGAGGAACTGGAGCTGGTCGACGCCGGTGGCCTCGTGGAGCTTGGCGGCCTTGATGCAGCTGTCGGGATCGCCGGCGACGATCACGCCGCGCTCGGCCAGGGTGTCGGCGTCGAACTCCTCCCAGATCTTCTGGGCCAGGGCGGTGCCGCCGGAGAGGTCGACACCGCCGTCCGCCGCTTCTCCCTCGGCGGGCACGTCGACGTAGCGGGAGAAATTCTGCTGCAGGTGCTCGGGGATGCCGCCCCACTGGTCGAGGAGGCGGGCGTAGACGTCCTTCTGGTCCTGGACGTAGGGACGGCCGGGCCCGAAGAAAGTCTTCAGCGAGTCGGTGCAGAGCTGGCGGGTGGCGCTGTTGTCGGGCCCGCACAGGCCGAAAACGGAACTGAGCCACTGGTTGTTGACGAACTGCCCCACCGGCTGGGCCTTCTTGATGTTCTCGCGGTAGGCCGAGATGTGGGGTTCAAGAACGGACGGCGCGCTGACCCCCAGGGCCATGACGCCGATGCCTCGCTGGGCGGCCAGCTCGTAGGTTGCCGGCTGTAGGGCGGCCACCCAGATGGGCGGATGCGGCTGCTGGTAGGGCTTGGGCAGCACCTGGCGTGGCGGGACGTTCCAGTACTTGCCCTCCCATTCGAAGTAGTCCGACTCCCATATCTGGGGGATCATCTTCAGGGATTCCTCCCACATCTCGCGAGTTTCCCGGGGGTCGATGCCCATGCCGGTCTGCTCGTAGGCGGCGCTGCGGCCGGTACCCATGTCGACGCGGCCGTTGGTGAGGTGGTCGACCATGGCGACCCGCTCGGCGACGCGCACCGGATGGTGGTAGGGCAGGATGACCACGCCGAAGCCCAGGCGGATGCGCTTGGTGAGGCGGCTGAGGGCGCCGAAGATGACCTCGGGGCATGGGGACATGCTGAAGGTGGTGAGAAAGTGGTGCTCCACGAACCAGACATAGTCGAAACCCATCTCGTCGGCCAGGCAGACCTGCTCGATGGTTTCCTCGATGACCGCGTGGTCGTCCAGTTCGGGACGCTGCATTTCGTAGGCCAGGCCGAATTTCATGATGGGTTGCTCCCTTGGTGACGAATGTTGGCGAGATTGTACCGCCGCCCCACAGCAGGGGCAATGTTAGAATCACTGAGCCGTTCCGGTTCGAATGCATAACTCAAGGAGCTTGTCGTAATGCGCGCGTATCTCTCCCTCGTTCCGCTGTTCGCATTGGTTCTGGCCGCAACGCTGTTGACCGTCGCCTGCGGCGGCCCCACGCCGGAACCGGCTGCCGCTCCGGCGGCGACCGCCCCGCCGGTCGCCTCGACGCCGGCTCCTGCTCAGCCGACCGAGACTCCCCCAGCAGCAGCGACCACGGCTCCGGCGGTTGCGCCCACCGAGGCGCCCGCGGCGCAGCCGACCATGGTCCCCACCGAGGCGATGCCCGCCACCGAAGCGCCGGCAGCGGCCCCGACGGAAGCCCCGGTGATGACGGCCGGAGCGACCGTTTTCACGCTGGGCGAGGGAACCATCGCGCGCTACAAGGTGGAGGAAGTGCTGGCCAATACCGGCTTCAAGATCGCCACGGGGGAAACCCAGGACGTGGCGGGCAGCATCGCCTTTGACGCCGACGGGGCTGTGGTCGCCGACGGTAGCCGCATCGCGGTGCAGGCGGCGACGCTGCGGACGGACAGCAACCGCCGGGACGGCTACGTGCGCAACCGCACGCTGCTGACCGACACCTACCCTGAGGTGGTGTTCCAGCCCACGGCGGTGGACGGTTTGCCGGCGTCGTTGGGCGACGCGTCGGGACCGGTGGAGTTCACCATCACCGGTGACCTGACGGTGCGGGATCAGACCCGCGAGGTGTCCTGGGACGCGACGGCCGATTTCCCGGGCGACGGAACCGCCAGCGGGATGGCCAGCGTGATGTTCACCTTCGACGACTTCGGGATGGACAAACCCCGGGTGGCGATCGTGGTGAGCGTGGAGGACGAAATCCTGCTGGAGTTGGACTTCGTCGGGACGATCACGGGGCCGTAATCAGCACAATGTCGCGCTGCACGGGCGACGAAGCGTAGGGGCCGCCCTCGCTCATGTAGGCGTCGATCTCCGAACGCACGCCGAACTCGGGCAGGTAGATGCCGGGCTCGATGGAGAACCCGATGCCGGGAATAATGCGTCGGGTGTCGTGGGTCTCGAAGTTGTCCAGATTGACGCCTTCGCCGTGAACGGTGTGGTAGATGCTGTGGCCCAGGCGGTGGGTGAAGTAGTCGCCGAAGCCGTGGTCCGATATGTAGCTGCGGGCGACGTCGTCGGCCTGCCAGCCCTGGATCGGCTCGCCTCGGGAGAAGGAGTCCTGCAGAAAGGACAGGGCGGCGTCGCGGGCGCCGAGGACGATGTCGAACACCTGCCGGTGGCGGTCTGACGGGTTGTCGCCGACATAGGCGGTCCAGGTGATGTCGGCGTAGACGCTGCCGGGAGTGTCCTCCCGGGCCCACAGGTCGATGAGGATCCAATCGCCGGGGGCAATGACGCTGCTGCCTTCAGCGGCCGGCTCGTAGTGCGGGTCGGAGCAGTGGGCATTGGTGGATACGATGGGGCCGTCGGCGGTGACCAGTCCCTCCTCGCGGAACCGCTGGCGGATGAACTCGGCGATCTCGAACTCGGTGGGACCGTCGGACAGGCGCTGGCCGATGCGGGCAAAAGCCTCGTTGACGATGCGACCCAGCTTCTCGGCGGCCCGCTGGTGTCCGGCCAGCTGATCGGCTGACCAGCGCTGCGTGGCATACTGCATCAGGTCGGCGGAGGAGACCACGTCGGCACCCATGCTGCGGACGAGCTCGACGGTGCCGGCGTCAACACGGGAAACGCGGGGGAGGCCGTTGCGGGGGGAGTATTCCATGGCCACGCGGGAATGGCCGGCCAGGGTGTCGCACAGGGCGTTCTCCAGCGTGGCGCGGCTGCTGTACACGACGGTTGCCATGTCGGAACCCTCGCCGCTGCCGGCGAACTTGCCGGCGTCCACGTGGTGGGTGAGCAGCGTGGGTGAGCCGGCGGCCGGAACGAACAGGAAGACCGGACGAGTGACGTGACCGGAGGGCGGGGCCACCTGGGCCAGGACGGGATTGCAGCCGAGATAGTCGTAGATGAGCCAGCCGGGGAGGTCCTCCGCCTGCAGGTACTCACGGGCGTCGTTAAGCATCCTGGCGTTGGCCATGGGAAAGGCCTCCTTGGAGTGAGCGTGAGGCCACCGGGGCCGGGCTGGATCAGGCGTAGTTGTGGTGGATGCCGCCGTCGACGATGATGTTGGCGCCGGTGAGGTAGGACGCCTGGGACGAGGCGATCATGCAGACGATGTCGCCGATCTCCTTGGGCGTGCCCATGCGCTTCATGGGCGCGTCGGCGGCGATTTCTTCGAGTTTAGCGCTGGCGCAGGCCTGTTCGTCGGCTTCGCCGTCGCCAACGCCCTGGTCGTGGGCTTGCTGGGGGTACTCGATCTCATCACATTCCACGCCGGCGTAGATGACGTTGTTGACCGTGATGTTGTTGGGAGCAAGCTCCGAGGCCAGTCCCTTGAAATACGCCAATACGGGAGCCAGGCTGAGGGATGACAGGGTGTTGTGGGGGGACACTTCCATTGAGGAGAAGGGGACCAGGTTGATGATCCGGCCCATTCCGTACCGCCGCATGTGGGGCAGGACCTCGCGGGTGAGGTGCACGGCGGACATGAAGTTTCGCGCCAGCGCCGGCTCGATCTGCTCGTCCTCCAGCTCGCTGGCCGGGGCGTTGCCCTGGTCCTGAACGGTGGTGACCATGACGCCGATATTGCCCTGGCGGTGCAGCGTCTCGCGCACCAGGCGGTGGATGTCCTGCTCGCGGTCGAGGTCGGCGATGACGGCGCGGAAGCGGTCCTGCGTGATGTGCTTGCGCGCCAGTTCCATCTCCACGTGGCGCATGCGGTAGCTATCGGGGGCGGTCAGCGAAAGCATCGCCCCCTCCTTGGCCAACGCGGTGGCGGTGGCCGTGGCGATGGCGAGATGCGAGTCCACCACCAGGGCAACCGTATCCTGGAGTCCGAAGTCCATGTGACTACCTCACTACCCTGACTGATGCGGGCGTCTATATAACGCCGGAGGTTGCCATCTGGTCAATGTCGGAATCGGAATATCCCAGGTCTATTAGTATTTGATGGTTATGCTCGCCGAGCAGGGGCGGGTGCTTTTCCAACTCGCCCGGGGTGTCGGAGAACTTGATGGGCAGGCCGGTCTGCTGGATGGTGCCCAGAGTCGGATGGGGCATCTCCCGGAGCATTTCGCGGTGCTGCACCTGGGGGTCGTTGAAAACGTCTTTGAGGTCGTTGATGGGGCCGGCGGGAACGCTGACCGCCTGTAGGTCGGCTACCCAGTCGTCGGCGTCCTTGCCCTGGAAATGTTCCACCAGGAGCGAGACCAGCTGCGGGCGATGATTTACCCGGTCACCGTTGGTGGCGTAGTCGGGGTTGTCCTTGAGGTCCATGCGGTTGATGCCCTGGCAGAACCGCTCCCAGAGGCGCTCCGATCCCACGGCGACGTTGAAGAACTTGCCATCTCTGCCCTTGAATCCCTGGTAGGGCACAAGCGTGGGATGCGCGGCGCCCAGCCGCTGGGGGGCGTCGCCGGTGGCGAAGTAGTAGCCAGCCTGGTAGGTCATCCACGCGACCTGCGCGTCCAGCATGGAGAGGTCGATGTACTGGCCGGATCCCTTGCCCACTGGAGAGTTGCGATGAAAGAGGGCGGCCATGATGGCGAAGGCGGCCCACATGCCGGCGCCGATGTCGGTCACGGCGATGCCAACCTTCTGTGGGTCGCCGCCGATCTCGCCGGTGATGCTCATCAGGCCACTGACGCCCTGCATGATCTGGTCGTAGGCGGGCCGGTCGCGGTAGGGGCCGTTGGCGCCGAAGCCGGAGATGGAGCAGTAGACAATGCCGGGATTGATCTTCTTCACGTCCTCGTAGCCGAGGTTGAAGTTGGTCATCACGTCCGGCGTGAAGTTCTCGACGATCACGTCGGCGTCGGCGGCCAGCTTGAGGAAGATCTGCTGGGCCTTTTCGTCGCGCAGGTTCAGGGTGAGGCTCCGCTTGTTGCGGTTGACCGAGAGGAAGTAGGCAGATTCCTCGCCGATGAAGGGCGGGCCCCAGCCGCGGGTGTCGTCGCCGGCGCCGGGTCGTTCGATCTTGATGACGTCGGCCCCGTAGTCGCCCAGCATGGTGGCGCAGAACGGGCCGGCCAGCGCGCGGGTCAGGTCCAGAACTTTGATGCCTTCCAGGGGTCTCATGTCCCGCTATTCCTCCAGGGGTGGCCGGTGCAGGCGCGAATCAACTGGCCTGCGTGGTTGTGGGCAGTTTCGGCGCGGGAAATTATACCGCACAATTGGAAAGTTCTTATAAAAATGGCACAAATGTTATGTTATTTGTGCGGTCAGAGCGGGTCGGGACTGCAAATGGTGTAGCGCACTAACCGGCGAGGCAGCGCGCGCTCCTGTCGGGAGGCTTGATCGGGTTCCGGTCGGGTGATGTCCGAAGGTGGAACCCGGCATGGTGGTTGGATTGCAAATGCCTCGGTTGCACGGTCGCAGCATCAGTTTTGAAGATTCTAACACAACGCAAGGTGCACAACGGATATTGCGGCACGGATTCAAGGGCTCGGGATTGCCCGTATGGTAAGATGGCGCCAACACGCTAATACCACTGAAAAATTGCGAGGTGCAAGATGACCACCACTCAGCAATCCGCCGCTACCAACGGCTACAGTGTAATCGGGAGCCGACCGATCCGGCACGATGGGACCGACAAGGTCACCGGCCGGGCGCAGTACGGGGCGGACCTGTCGTTGCCGGGTATGCTCTACGGCAAGGTGCTGCGCAGCCCGCACGCCCACGCCCGCATCAAGAGCATCGACACCAGCAAGGCAGAGGCCATGCCCGGCGTCCACGCCGTGGTGACCTCCGCCGACCTGCCGCAGGCCGGTGGACGGGTGTTGGATCTGGGCGAGGGGGCGATGATCAACCCCAAGTTCCTGAGCAACAACTGCCTGGCAGCGGAGAAGGCCCTGTACAAGGGCCATGCCATCGCCGCGGTGGCCGCCGATAGCGCCCACGAGGCCGAGTTGGCCCTGGCGCTCATCGAGGTCGACTACGAGGTGCTGGAGCCGGTTACCGACGTGCTGGAGGCCATGCGCGACGACGCGCCGCTGGTCCACGAACGGCTGGCCAACCTGAACGACCCCAACGTGCGCCCGGGCGGCCTGCTGGGCGAGGGCGACGCCGGCAAGGTGGGCAACGTGCCCAACCGGTACTTCTACGAACTGGGCGACATTGAGGCTGGCTTTGCGGCCGCCGACGTGGTGGTGGAGCGGGAGTTCCGCACCAAGGCGGTGCACCAGGGCTACATCGAGCCCCACGCGGCCACGGCGCTGTGGAACGCCGACGACTCGCTGCACATCTGGTGCAGCAGCCAGGGACACTTCAACGTGCGCGACCAGACGGCGACGATCATGGGGATCCCCGTCTCGAAGGTGCTGGTGACGCAGCTGGAGATCGGCGGCGGGTTCGGCGGCAAGACGCTGGTGTACCTGGAGCCGGTGGCGGCCGCGCTGTCCCGCAAGACGGGCCGGCCGGTGAAGATACAGATGTCCCGCACCGAGGTGTTCGAGGGCACGGGGCCCACGTCGGGCGGCTACATGCGCGTCAAGATGGGCGTCACCAACGACGGCAAAATCACCGCCGCCGACGTGACGCTGTTCTACGAGGCCGGCGCGTATCCCGGCTCGCCGGTCAACCCGGGTGCCCAGTGCGCCCTGTCCTGCTACAACATCGAGAACGGCCGGATTGAGGCTGCTGATGTGGTGCTGAACCACCCGAAGACGGCGGCCTACCGCGCTCCCGGCTCGCCGGCGGCGGCTTTCGCCGTGGAGACGGTGGTCGACGAGATCTGTGAAACGATCGGCATGGACAAGATGGATTTCCGCACGCTGAACGGCGCCAAGCAGGGCGACCGTCGGGTCACCGGGCCGCAGTTCGGCAGCATCGGCTGGCTGGAGACCGTCCAGGCCGGCCGGGAGCACGATCACTGGAACAGCCCCATTGACCGCGCTCCGGAAGCGGAGGGCAAGAAGGTCGGCCGCGGTGTGGCCGGCGGGTTCTGGTTCAACGGCAGCGGCCCGGCCAGCGCCATCGTCAGCGTGTTGACGGACGGCACGGTGACCTTGGTTGAGGGCTCGCCCGACATCGGCGGCTCCCGCGCGGTGGCGGCGATGCACGTGGCCGAGGTGCTGGGCCTCGCGGCCGAGGACGTTGCGCCGGCGGTGGGCGACACCAACTCCATCGGCTGGACCTCCATGACCGGCGGCAGCGGCGTGGCCTTCAAGACCGGCTGGGCCTCCTACGAGGCGGCCCAGGACGTGAAACAGCAGATGATCAACCGAGCCGCGCGCATCTGGGACATCGACCCCGAGAACGTCGAATATGACAACGGCGTCATCCAGCACAAGTCGGAGCCGGAACTGCGCTTCACCTTCCGCGAACTGGCGTCGCGGCTGAACGGCACCGGCGGCCCCATCGTGGGACGGGCCAACGTGTCGCCCACGGGCGTGGGCGGCGCCTACGCGCTGCACATCGCCGACGTGGCGGTTGACGAGGAGACCGGCAAGGTGGACATCCTGCGCTACACCGCGATCCAGGACGCCGGCACGGCCATCCACCCGTCCTACGTCGAAGGGCAAATCCAGGGCGGCGCCGTGCAGGGCATCGGCTGGGCGCTGAACGAGGAGTACTTCTTCAACGACGACGCGCAGATGCAGAACTCCAGCTTCCTGGACTACCGGATGCCCACGGCGCTGGATCTGCCGATGATCGACACCGTGGTGGTGGAGGTGCCCAACCCCGGGCATCCCTACGGCGTGCGGGGCGTGGGCGAGGTGCCCATCGTGCCGCCCATGGCCGCCATCGCCAACGCCATCCACGACGCCATCGGCGTCCGCATGGACAACCT
>JAJEIA010000057.1 GCA_022823505.1 Dehalococcoidia bacterium | reverse complement strand
GTCCTGGTGTTGACGCTGATGCCGCGCTTGTTGGCGTTGGTGTCGGCGAACTGTCCGGTGGAGTTGGGACCCGGCTCGACGCCAGGCGGCACGGTGAAACGATTCTGGCGCAACGTGTCCAGATTGAGCGGCCATTCCACCTTGATGACCTCGGCGCCGAGGGTGCCCATCCAGCGGGCTGCCCAGGGGCCGGCGCGCACCCAGGTGAAATCGACCACGCGTATTCCTTGCAACGGAGTTGGCAGGGGCATGTTGGAGCCTCCTGTGTTGAGGGTGGATGCGGAGATCCTTGGGTTGGGCGCAAGTTTAGGGCAACACGGGGCAAGCGGGCAACCTTGCCGCGCACCATGAGATACGCCCTCCCGTTTGACGCCCGAAAGCCCAGTACCTATGATGCCGGAGACGCGGGCGCCGTCATTCCCCGACGTACTGCCACCGGCGCAGAGCGCACGTCGAAACCCCTTTTGACAACGCCATTTCGGGCTTGCCTTGGCCGCAAACGTGATGCATTCCCCTGACGCTGATCCTCGGTGCGCTGGGTGTTGAGCGGAATCATTGCGGCGCTGCGGGGCCGTTACCGCAGCATCGTCATCGTGAGCTTGTGCGGGGCGCTGAACAGCTTTGGCATGGGGACCATCGGCCCGGTGCTCCCGCTGTTCACGCAGCAGGAATATCACGTCAATGCCACGCAGGTTGGCATCGCCATCGGCCTGTTCGGCGCGGGCCGGTTGTTCACGGGCGTACCGGCGGGATACCTGTCCCAACGATACGGTCGGAAACCGATCCTCGCCCTCGGCGCGGCGGTGAACATGTTCGGCGCGGCGATGGTTTCCATGTCGTTTCACTTCTGGTGGCTCACGGCGTGGCGGTTTGTCTCCGGCCTCGGCTCGAATGCCTTCTCCACCGTGATAACCGTGTACCTGCGGGACGAATCGGACCCAGCGACGCGGGGGCGTATCCTCAGCACGCAGGAATTGAGCATCCTGTCCGGCCAGATCCTGGGGCCGTTGGTTGGAGGATACTTGGGGTCGGCGTTTGGGCTTCGCATACCGCTGGTTGCCCAGGCGGTGCTGATGGCGCTGTCCTTCGCCCTGATCCTGTTTGCGCTGCCGGAGTCGCGGTGGCGAGAGGTCCAGTCCCAGCGTCCGGATCCGCCCGATCGACCTACCCGGGGCACTCAGCCGCAACCCTCGCGACGCGGATCTTTCCGGAGTCTGGTATTGAGCCCGGCGTTCATCTTCGTGGGTTTGTTCGCGATCATGATCGTTGCCAACCGGCAGGGAGCCAGGTTCAGTGTCATGCCACTGTTCGGGAAGGTCAAAGGATTCGGGCCACAGCAGTTGGGGTGGTGGTTGAGCGTAACCCACCTGCCGCAATTCTTCACTACAATCACTTCCGGATACCTTTCCGACCGATTTGGGAGAAAGTCGCCCATCATCCCGTCGGTGGCGCTCATGTGCGCCGGCATCGCCGCTTTCGTGTGGGCGGACAGCCTGTGGCAGCTATTGCTGTCCGGAGTGCTGATGGGAATGGGCGAAGGGATGGGGAGCCCGGCGGGAACCGTGTTTTACGCGGACATTGCGCCGCCGGGAATGGAGGGGGTCACCCTGGGCATCTTCCGCAGTTTCGCCGGCATCGGCACCGTTTCGGGAGCCATGGTATTCGGGGCCATCGCCGACCTGTGGGGCTTCCCCTGGGCGCTGTGGGTGGACGCCATGCTGTTCGCCGCGGCGGGAATAGGCGTGATGCTTTTTGTGCGCGAGACGCACCGTCGTCGCGGGTCCGCGGCCTAGCGATCCCAATCAATCGCCAACGAACCTGGCCAACTGGATTTCGCCCGACTGTTCCTCAAACCAGACGGTCACCGTGGTTCCCTGGATCTGGTGATCCTTCAGGTGCCCGACGGAAACGCCAACCCAGCCCTCGGATCGAAATCGCCATTTGCGGCCCTCATCGTCGGTGAGGTCGAGGACACGGAAGTGGCGGAGATTGTCAGGGTCAGCTTCCACCCGATCAATGTGTCCGGTGACCCTGGGCAACCTGGGAAACAGCGCATCTCCGTCGCCGTGACCGCCAACGCCGGTGGGTTGCTCGCCGGCGCACGCCCCAACACCGACCAGCAGCAAACAGAACGCCACGGTCAATGCCAACGGTGAAACGGGGAAACGCGTGGTGACCAGGGAGTAGCCTCGTGATCTGTCGACCGGCGAGGCCCAATCGGACGACAGACCCGGAAAGTACGGTGCGGCGCTGATTGTAGCAAATCGATGGGTCGTGCTTTATCATTAATGCTGCGGTTGAACGCCCGATGGATTGCCCTCCGTCCGACTTTCATCGCGCGTTCCCATGGCTTCCATCAGCATCAGCACACCAACGGATGCCCAGCGCCGGCGCGGGCCAACCTGGCTGCAGGGATTGGCCACGGCCACCGTGATCTCGGTGTTTGTGCTGGTCATCATCGGCGGGGTGGTCAGGGTTACCGGTTCCGGCCTGGGGTGTCCCGACTGGCCCCTGTGCTATGGCAAAGTCCTGCCGCCGCTCGAGTATACGGCGATCATCGAATACACGCATCGGTTTGTGGCTTCGGTGATAGTGGGGCCGCTGATCCTGGTCACGGCCGGGATTGCGCTGGCACGTTACCGGTCGGACCGGTGGGTCTGGATCCCGGCCGCAGTGTCGGTGCCGCTCCTGATCGTGCAGGGTCTGCTGGGCGGGATCACCGTGCTCACCCACTTGCCGGGCGGCGTGGTCGCACTGCACCTGGCCACGGCGGAAGCGCTGCTGGCGACGTGCGTGCTCATTATGGTGGCGTCGTTTCGGACTCCCACTCGACTGGCTGCAACCCGACCTACCGGCGACCGCTACTATCGTTGGGCCATCGTCGGAGCGCTCAGTGTCTATGCGGTGATCTTGAGCGGCGCGCTGGTGACCGCCATGGGAGCCACCGGGGCGTGCGTCACCTGGCCGCTGTGCCAGGGGCAGGCTTTCCCGATGAACCACCTCACCGCGGTGCACATGTTTCACCGCTACGTGGTGCTGGTGCTCGGTCTGCTGCTGCTCTACGCTGCCTGGCGTTGCTGGAACGGCCCGACCGAGCGCAGCGTGACCCTCAGGTGGCTGGCTGTGTTGACCGTTGCGACTTTTGTGGTACAGATCATAGTCGGAGCGGCGACCATCTGGTTGGACTTTCAGGCCCATTGGAGGGCCCTGCATCTCACCGCGGCTACGGCGGTATGGACGGCCGCGGCGGGCATGGCGATCGTCGCATACATGGATGTTCGCACAACGCGGGCGGCGCCGCGGTTGAACCGGGAAGCGGTGCAAGATGGCCAGTAGCGCGCCCGGCTTCCGGCCGGAGGGAGAGGCGAGCGAGCCGAACGCATCGGTGTTGACCGCACCGACCCCAGAGAGCGCTTCGGTCGTGACCGTCCTGCGCGATTTCCTCGCACTGACCAAGCCCAAGATCATCTCGCTGCTGCTGGTTACCGCGGCTGGCGGGATGTTCCTGGCGGAGCAGGGAGTGCCTTCGCTGGCGCTGCTGGCATTGGTCTGGGCGGGTGGCGCCTTGGCGTCCGGCGGCGCCAACGCGGTCAATCATTTCCTGGACCGAGACATCGACCGCGACATGCGACGAACCCAGGGGCGGCCGGTGGCTGGCCTGCGGGTCGCGCCCCGATACGCCCTGGCGTTTGGCGTGGCGCTCAACGTCGCCGCCTTTGCGCTCCTCGCCACCCAGGTCAACCTGCTGTCGGCCGGGCTGACCCTGTGCGCCAGCCTGTTCTACGTGTTCATCTACACGCTATGGCTGAAAAGGACCACGCCCAACAATATCGTCATCGGAGGAGCCGCCGGCGCGATCCCGCCGATGGTGGGTTGGGCGGCGGTCACGGGTGGACTGGACCTTCCGGCGGTCTACCTTTTCGCCATCGTGTTTTTCTGGACTCCGCCCCACTTCTGGGCGCTTTCCCTGCTGATCCAAACCGACTATGAGCGAGCGGGTGTGCCCATGCTGCCAGTGGTCTCGTCACGCCGGCAGACCGCGCTGCACATATTCCTTTATTCCGTCGCTCTGACGGGGCTGACCCTGATGTTCGCGTTGCTGCCGCAGGTGGGCCTGATTTACGTGGCGGCTGCGGCGGCCCTGGGCCTCCCCTTTATCTGGTTGGCCTGGAGGCTCTGGCGACGCGACGACCGGGGCCGCGCGAAAGCGACCTACCTGTATTCCTTGGCGTACCTGGCGCTGCTCTTCGTCGCCGTGATGGTGGACAGCGCGGTCGGGATCGCCTAGCGGTATGGCGCGGTCGTCGCGCCCGGTACGCGATGGTCAAATTGACAGCCATAATCGCGTATGCTATCGTTACCGCCGCTAGTGAAATTTTGCACATACTGTGGCTGGCCGCTGCCGCAGTATCCGGGGGTTCACGATGGGGCAATTGCCCTTTGCAGAGGAAGATTCACCCAACGAGCGCAGCGCCGAATCCAGGCCCAGAGCAGTAAGTGATATTCCAGTGAGCCCCGTGTCCGGTAACTCTTCCCGCCGCTTCGGACGGCGTCCTCTGATCACGCTTGCCCTGCTGGGCGGCGTCCTGATGCTCGCGGCTTTGGGCTGTGATGCCGACGCGCACCAGTCCATTCTCAGTTCCACGCCATGGACCCTGGACGGCGTCGGTGGACCGGTGGCGCGGGAGCAGTTGCTGCTGTTCAACGTGCTGCTGTGGACCATGGTTGTGGTGTTCGTGCTGGTCGAAGGCGCGCTGCTCTACGCGGCCATCCGCTTCCGCCGCCGGCCGGGCGATCCGCTGCCTCCGCAAACGCACGGCCACACCCCGCTGGAGATCGCGTGGACCATCGTGCCGACCATCCTGATCCTCGGACTGGGCGTGTGGTCGGTCATCGTGTTGTTCAAGTTAGAGCCGGGTGAGGCGATCGCCCTGGCGCGTGCCGAGGGCAAAGAGCCGATTCGCGTCGAGGCGGTGGGCCATCAATGGTGGTGGGAGTTCCGCTACGAGGATCCGCTGCCCGGCGACGAGGCCACCAAGCTGGTGACCACGGCCAATGAGATGCGCGTGCCGGTGAACACCCCGATCATCATGGAGCTCAAGAGCGACGACGTGATCCACAGTTTCTGGATCCCCAAGCTCGCCGGCAAGCAGGACGTGGTTCCGACCAAGACCAATTCCATGTGGTTCCTGGCCGAAGAGACGGGAATGTACTATGGCCAGTGCGCAGAATTCTGCGGTACCGCCCACGCACAGATGAAATTCCGTGTCCACGTCATGGAGGATGCGGAGTACAAGGCCTGGGTGGCCAGCTTCGCTGAACCGGTGCAATTGTCTGCGGAGGCGGCCCGGGGCCAACTGGTTTTCCTCGGGGATGGACAGTGCGTCACCTGCCACACTGTCGGCGCCTCCGACGTGGTGGACCCGGAAACCGGCGAAGGCGTGCAGCACGCCCGCATGCAAACGTACATCGAGTACACCCAGTGGCTGGCCAAGCGCGCCGATGAGCGTCTCCAGGACGTCCGCACCGGCAACGAGCCGCCGACGGCGTTCGCCGCTCCCAACCTGACCGACCTCAGTTGTCGCGTCACACTGGGAGCCGGCCTGGTGGATCGCAACCGCGAGACCCTGCGCCAATGGGTCCGTGACCCCGACAGCATCAAGCCCGGCAACCGCATGTCGGAACTGGCGGCCATCTACCAGACCAGGCTGGACCATCGCGCCGACCTGACTGAGGCACAGTTGGGAGACCTGGTCGAATACCTGACAGCGCAGGGTCCGGCCGTGTGCTTGCAGTAACGGCCGCAATTCGCGCTATCATATCTCTGTAGACCGCAATTCATCGCCGCTAACGCATCGACAAAGCAGTTGTTGACCAAGCCGCAGCGGAGGACCTGAGCCATGGTAACCATAACCGGCGTCATACCCCGCCCCAGCACCTATACCGGCTTGTGGAGCTGGCTAACCACCGTTGACCACAAGCGAATCGGCGCGCTGTACGGCTTCTCCGCCTTCTTCTTTTTCATCGTGGGCGGGATTGAAGCCGGCATCATGCGGATGCAACTGGTCACGTCCGACAGTTCGCTGGTATCGGCCGACTGGTTCAACGCCATGTTCACCATGCACGGCACCACCATGATCTTCATGGTGATCATGCCGTTCGGAGCCACCTTCTTCAACTTCCTGATACCACTGATGATCGGCGCGCGGGACGTGGCTTTCCCACGCCTCAATGCCTTTTCCTATTGGACATTCCTGTTTGGCGCGCTCCTGATGCACGCCGGCTTCCTGATCGGGCAGGTCCCGGATGCGGGCTGGTTCTCGTACGCCAACCTGACCGCCGCGCCGTTCAGCGAGGGCAAAGGCCTGGACTTCTGGGCGCTGAGCCTGCAGGTGCTGGGCGTTGCCTCATTGGCCGCCGGCTTCAACTTCGTGGTGACCATCATCAACATGCGGGCGCCGGGGATGTCGCTGATGCGGATGCCCGTGTTCGTCTGGATGACGCTGGTGACCAGCATTCTGTTGGTCCTGGCCTTCCCGATCATCACCGTGGCCCTGATCGAGCTGACCGCCGACCGGCAGTTCGGGGCCAACTTCTTCAACACCGCCGCCGGCGGCGACCCCATCCTCTGGCAGCACCTGTTCTGGCTGTTCGGCCACCCTGAGGTGTACATCCTCATCCTGCCGGCCATGGGTGTGGTCTCGGAGATCATCCCCACGTTCAGCCGCAAGCCGCTGTTCGGCTATCCCGTGGTGGTGTTCTCCGGCATCGTCATCGCCATAATGAGCTGGGCGGTGTGGAGCCACCACATGTTCACTGTGGGCCTGGGCGCCATCGCCAACTCGGTGTTCACCATCACCACGATGTTGATCGCGGTTCCCACCGGGGTGAAGATTTTCAACTGGATCGGCACCATGTGGAGCGGTTCCATCGACCTGAGGACCCCCATGCTGATGGCGATCGGGTTCGTGGCGCTGTTCATCGTGGGCGGTCTCTCGGGCGTGTCGCACGCCGT
Organism: Dehalococcoidia bacterium; assembly: GCA_022823505.1. GTDB lineage: Bacteria > Chloroflexota > Dehalococcoidia > Lucifugimonadales > UBA3495 > Bin87. Next base: position 34,543 of record JAJEIA010000057.1, on the reverse strand, counting down.
CTCGCCGTCAGACTTCCAGCAACAGGATACGTACTACATCGTTGCCCACATTCACTACGTGCTCTTCGGTGGCGCCATCTTCGGGATCTTCGCCGGTATCTACTACTGGTACCCCAAGATCACCGGCAAGATGTACAACGAACTGCTGGGCAAGATTCACTTCTGGCTGATGTTTATCGGCATGAACCTGACGTTCTTCCCCATGCATTACGCCGGACTGAACGGCATGCCCCGACGTATCTACACCTACGCCGAGGGGTTCGGCTGGGAAGGAATGAACCTGCTGGCAACCATCGGCTACTTCGTCATCATCATCTCTCTGCTGGTCTTCATCCACAACTTCTTCCGCAGCATCAAGAAGGGCGAGGAGGCCGGCCACGACCCGTGGGACGCTCCCACGCTGGAGTGGAGCATCTCGTCCCCGCCGCCGGTGTACAACTTCGCCGAGGTCCCCGTTGTCCGAGGCCAGGATGCCTACTGGATCACCAAGCGCGAGGCTGAGGCCCGCGGCGAGACCGTGCCGGCCGAGCCACACGTCGATCCCAGCACCATCCACATGCCGAGCCCGTCCTACTGGCCGTTGATCACATCGTTCGGTGTCGTGTGGATCGCCGGTGGCCTGCTCATTGACGTGGGTTGGGACTACATCCGCTTCCCGGTGAGCTTCATTGGCGGGATCATCACCATCATCGGCGTGATCGGTTGGTCAAACGAGCCCGCAGCCGAAGAGCACCACGAAGCGGCCGACCACCACTAGGCGTCGTCGCACCGACCCGTCTTACCCAGATCAGCATCAGGCAGGAGGAGCGCGTTGGCTCACGCAGATACCACCCATGCCCCGCCGGCGCATCCGCCGGCCCACGAGGAAGAGACCACCACCGGGATAAATCACCGGAAACTCCTCATGTGGGTGTTTCTCGGTTCGGACTGTCTCTTCTTCGGCTCGCTGATCGCCACCTACATGGTGTATCGGGGCCAGAGCATCGTTGGCCCATACCCAAAGGACATCATCGATGTCCCCATCACCACGGTCAGCACCTTCGTGCTCCTGATGAGTTCGTTCGCCATGGTCATGGGCGTCGCGGCCGCGCGCAGCGGGAATCAGAAGCGCCTCATTCAGTGGCTGGTGTTGACGATCATTTTGGGAAGCATTTTCATCGGCTTCCAGGTGTACGAGTTCAACCTGTTCCGGATCGAAGGGCTGCGTTACGAAACCAACCTGTTCAGCAGTACCTTCTTCACGCTGACCGGGTTCCACGGCGCCCACGTTACCCTGGGCATCTTCTGGTTGATCTGCCTGGCCATCGTGGCGGCGCGCAACCCCGCAGGACGCCCCTCGCACCTGGATGTTGACATTGCCGGCTTGTACTGGCACTTCGTCGACATCGTCTGGATCGTGATTTTCACGCTGCTTTACCTGATCGGCGGATTTGACGGTCCTTCCGAAGCAAGCCACGCGGCGGTGCAGGGATGGAACTGGATCACCGGACTGATCAGCTAGGTTTCGAGGAGGCAACCACCAGATGAGCACCAACCCCGGTCAGGAGGCCGCAATGGCCCACGACGAACACGCGGCCCACGAGGATGCCGGGATCAGTCGGTTCTTCTTCGGACGCGTGCCGGAGGGCGTGCACGGCGGGTTGAAGCAGTACGGCCTACTGGCGATCTTCCTTGCCATCATCACGCTGATCGAATTCCTCATCATCGTCCCGGAAGGTCTCCAGGGCAGCGGCGTAGTCATTGCCCCGCTGGTAATCCTGTCGGTAATCAAGTTTTTCTGCGTGGTCGCGTTCTTCATGCACCTGAAGTTCGAGAACCCGCTGCTTTGGCAGATATTTGTCGCCGGCTTGGCTTTGGGTTTGGTGGTCGCTTTGTCCCTGGTTCTGTTGTTTGGGGTGTTCCGGCCGACGCCGCGCGCTTTCTCGGAACCACGGATTGAACCCTTCGAGCATCATGTAGAGGATGCGCACGCCATGGTGGAGCGTCCGTTGCCGGACGAATTGCCTCCGCCGGCAAACCCGGCTGACCTGGCGCCGCCTGCTCCGGCCGGCGGGGCCGCCGCGGGCGCATCCCCCGGGCAGACGCTATTCGTTGGCACCGCCGCGTGCGCATCGTGTCACGCGATCCAGGGGGTGGCCCAGGGCGTGCTTGGACCTCCGCTCGACGGGATAGCAAGCGCCGCGGGCAACCGCATCTCGGGATACTCGGCGGAAGAGTACATTCGGGAGTCGATCGTTGAGCCCGACGCGTATACGGCCGGGACTGCCGATGGGTTATCCCAGGACTATCAGGAAGGCTTGATGAGCGCCACCATGGCCGGCATCCAGTTGACCGACGAGGATGTGGACGCGCTGGTCGAGTACCTGCTGCAGTTGAGATAACCCTACGACGCATTTGGTCTTCTTCGGGGCAGCCATCGCGGCTGCCCCGTTTTGTGTCCACGAACGCGCGGGATGATCCGTGCCCCGTTTGCGTGTAAACTGTGCGTGCAATCAGAGGCCGTTCCATGTTGGATGGCACAAGCGGGAGGAAGCAACGATGCTGGTTGACCTGATTCGGCTCACCGCCGCGGATGGAATGGAACTGGACGGAGCGTTTTTCGCGCCGGAAGCGGGTGTCTCACCGGCCGGGCCGATAGACGCTGCCATGGTAATCCACGGGTCCGGCCGCAACTTTTACACGCCGGCCACCGCCAACATGGCAAATGACCTGCGGCGCGCCGGATATGCGGCGTTGACCCTGAACACGCGAGGTCACGATACCGTCTGGGTCGACCGACAGACCGGGGTGGCCGAGGGCAACGCTTATGAGATCCTCGACAACGGCCGGCAGGACCTCCGGGCGGGCATCGACTACCTGGAGGCGCGGGGATACCGGCGAATCGCCATCCTGGGCCAGAGCATGGGCGCCGTAAAGGTCACCTACTACGGCTCCGTGGAAAACGACCCAAGGGTGGCGGCGGTCGTGCCCATATCCCCCGTCCGACTGTCCTGCTCTTATTACATGGAGTCCCCGGACGCGGAGGAGTTCCGCGCCAACCTGGAAACCGCGGACCGCATGGAGGCGGAAGGCCGGGCCTTGGACCTGTTCTCGGTGGATTTCCCGATCAAGGAAATGTTCTCGGCGATGGCCTATATCGACAAGCATGGGCCGCTGGAACGCTACAATGTCGTAATGCACGCTCCGAAGATCACGGCGCCGCTCTTCGTGTTGTCCGGGTCGCAGGAGACGCACACCCGGCTGCTGGACGTTCCGCAGGACATGATCGCCGCCGCGGTGAACAGCCCCCGCGCCGAGTACCTGGTGCTGGAAGGCGGGAACCATTCCCTGACCAACATGATGCCGGCCGCCGGCGAGGCGGTGGTCAACTGGCTGGCGTCGCTGTCTGCCGATGTCGGCACCGCGGCTGCCGCAGCCAATTGATCCATCCGCAGGACGGAGCCATGGCCGGTCTGCCGGACTCCTTCAACGTCGTGCCCATCGGGTACGTGCGGAGCCAATTTTCGGGCTATGCCCCGTCCAGCGAGATGAGGGAACAGCCCTCCGAGATCGTGGTGCTTCCTGAGTTCGCCGACGGGCTGATGGGCCTGGAGCCGGGCGATAGCATCCAAACCCTGTTCCTGCTGCACCGGGCCGCGGAGGTCGGTTACGAACTGCGCCTGCATCCGGGTCACAACCCGGCCAATCCCATCCGCGGGGTCTTTGGAACTCGGAGCCAATACCGGCCCAACTTCATCGCAGCCACCATCGCTCGTATTGAGAAGATCCGTGAGGCCCCGAACGGCGAGGGTACGATCGTGGCGGTAACCGGCCTGGACGCGCAGGATGGGTCACCCGTGATTGACATCAAGCCTCACCACGCGACCTACGACGGACCGGCCCCATGACGCAGGGCAATTGCGTCTCAATCAGCGACAACGTCGGGGTCGAAATTGGCAGCAGCGCGCGGTGACTTTTACCGGGATAAACCGGAAAAACGGGATGGACAGAATGATTCGATGCGGCGGGGTTTTCGGCTAATGGGAGGGTACCTGGGGACTTCCGGGCGCGGAGACGTCCGCAGGTTATTGCTCACCAGGATACGGCCCAGGCGGTGGAACCGAATATGTTGAAGACGCGATTGCCCTGTGCCATGACGCCATCGTTTTGACACCGCCGGCGCGTTCCTATACCATCGCCTGCGGGATTTCGCCGGGGCCGGATGGCAGCCTTTTTTCGTGCCAGACGACAGGGCCCGGGGCCCATGAGGTGGTCCACACATGCCGATTTACGAGTACCGCTGCCAGTCGTGCGCTCGGGTGAGCAGTTACTTTTTCAAGGTGGCCTCAGCGGCAACCGATGTCAATTGCGAACACTGCGGCGACTACGGGATGGAACGCATCATGTCATCCTTCTCACGCGGCAGGACCGAGGCCGATACCTACCGGGACCTTGACCCGCGGTACTACAAGATGGTTGACGATGCGTTGGGCAAGGCGCCGTCCACCACCGAGCCGGACCATTACCTGCGCAAGATGGCCCCATTTTCCGCCGCGGAAAAGACCGGCGATCCCTATTTCCACGAATAGCATGTTCACTGACCCCGCCTCTCGGCGGCCCGTGATCGCGATGCCCGGAGGCAACCCCTGAATGACTGCTGAACCGATAGTATTCCCGTCGCTCGCCTGGTTTGAGGAATTGCGGCGGCTGGTGAACGATGACGCAGCCTACCGTCAGATCGGCACCGTAGACGCGTCCATGGGGGTCAAGGTGGCCGACGAGGTGTTCGTGGTCACCTTTGAAGCCTTCGAGTGCAACTCGGTGCGGGCGGGCAACGAGTATGACCTGATCAACGTGGACTTCTTCATTGAGATGGCTTCCGACGATTGGAAGACCATGCTTGAGAACATTAAGGCCAACGGAGGCGCGGAAGCCGGCCAGACACTGGTCAGTCTGGACATGCTGAATGAGATTTCCACCAACGCCACGGGAGACCAGCTGCGAGCGGATATGTTCTTCCGGTACAACCAGAGCCTGCAGCACTTTTTCGACCTTTCCGCGAACTTGAACACCGTGTTTGCCGACTGAGCCGTCGGTCCGTTTCGGCATCAGCCCACTGCACCAGCGACCAAAGAGGACTATTGATGACCACCACCACCGTTTTGGAAGAAGTAGGAATGGACCCGGCCGCGGTGCAGGAGTTGGAGGATCTGTTCCGCCAGCAAATTGCCCGCGGTCTGCACCCGGGAGCCGGCCTTGCCGTCTACCGGCACGGACGCCTGGCCGTCGACCTGTGGGGTGGGTTGGCCGATGACGCCGGCGGTACACCCGTGGCGGCCGACACGATGTTCATCCTCTACTCGTCCACCAAGCCGCTGGCCGCAGCATGCTTGCACATCCTCTGGGAGCGGGGTCAGTTGGCTTGGGACGACACCGTGGCGCAACACTGGCCCGGGTTCGCCAAGCACGGCAAGGACGCGGTGACCATCCGCCACATCCTGACCCACCGGGGTGGGTTCCCGGAGACCCCGCCTGAGCTGTCCTGGGACCGCTGGCAGGACTGGGACTACGTGGTCGAGTGCATGGAGGACATCATCCCCGATTACCCGGCAGGGCAGATCATGGCCTACCACCCGCGTAACTTCGGCTGGGTGATCGGCGAGTTGGTGCGCAGAATCGACGGGCGCCACATCGGCGTATTCCTCCGGGAGGAGATCCTGGACCCGCTGGGGTTGGACGACGGTTACGTGGGGCTGCCTCCCGAACTGGAGCCCAGAGTCTCACGCATCCACGCCATGGAAGATTGCGACCGCCCGGGCATGATCCGGCCTTACAACCGGCCGGAGGTACACCAGGCGGTGCATCCCGCCGGCGGCGGCATTTTCACCGCCCGCGATCTGGCCCGGTTCTACGCGATGATGTGCAACGGCGGAGAGCTGGACGGCGTCCGCATTCTCAAACCGGAAACGGTGGCCGAGGCTACCGGTCTGCAGTCCGAGGCCAACGACTTTTCCCTGGGAATGCGTATGCGCCGTTCTCTGGGGTTGGTGTTGGACGACAGTCGCATGGGAGCGACCACCAACGCCGGCGAGGGTCTGGGCACCTTCGGTCACGGCGGGGCTGGCACTTCGGTGGGCTGGGCCGACCCCGGCATGGGCCTTGCGGTGGCGTACATCACCAATGGGTTCCGAGCCAGCGCGACCAACAACCCACGCCTGTCGGCCATTTCGCGGGCGGTCCGGAAGGCCTGCCGCTAGGCCGGGCCGACGCGCAAAATGGCGTCCATCATCTACCACCTCGCGTTTCGCTCCGACTGGGAGGCCGGGGTTGCCGCCGGCGAATACCGGGCGCCATCACTGGCGGAAGAGGGTTTCATTCACGCCAGCGGCAACGAAGCACAAATGCTCGGGGTTGCGTCGAGGCTGTTCGCCGGTCGAACCGACCTGCTGGCATTGGAGGTGGACACCGAGCGCCTGCCCGAGGGGTCGCCGGTGGTTCGTGAGCCGTCCCGGTCGGGCGAAATTTACCCGCACGTTTACGGCCCTATCAACCCCGATGCGGTCGTCCGGATCCGCGTGCTGATGCCGGACTCGGAGGAGCAGGGAGGGTTCGCCCTGGGGCGTGAAGAGTGACCGGAGCCCGGTATTCGGTATTCTGAGGGGCAGCTATCGTCCATTCGACGGGTCATCGCCGGCCTGGTCGGGATGAACGAGGACGAAATCGCGGCGAGGGACGCCGCAGTTCAGGATGGCCGGTGCCCGGAACGACTGTGGCCACTATGGCCCCTGGCCGAGCGCGATGGGGATTTGTGGGGACAGCTGATCGAGGACCCGATCATCGCCCGGTTTTCCGTCTACGGGCTGTTCCCCGCGACGTACGGCCTGGTGTACGGCGAGGCAGCGGTGGATGTTTCCATTCGTTACGCCGGCCGGACCCGGGGTCGCGTGGCCATAATCAGTGGGCCAGTCCTCGGGGTTCCCGTGGAAATAGTGGTCAAGCCGTGCCAGAGTCCCAGCGAAAATGTCATCGCCCAGATTGCCGGTGACTTGAAACTGGGGCCACGTCAGTTTCCCAGCATCGACGGTTTCCTCACCGAGGAATTCGTGAGCGGTCCATTCCTGACCGACCTGAGCCGCGATGACGCCTCCCCCGAGCGAATGCACCGCATCGGGCACGCGCTGGGGATGGCCCTGTCCCAATTGCACGCTTCCGGGATATGCTACAACGACGCCACGGTCGCCGACCCGGGCGGACGGTCTCATACTATCCTGCTGCCTGATGGCGGCATCCGCATCATCGACTTCGGTGTGGCGCTGCTGCTGCGGGATCATCCCGCGAACCTGACCTTCCACGACGCCTACAACGCCACGCGCACTGATCCCATGTTCCGTTTGTTCCGGCAAATGACAGCGGATGCAGATGCGGACGCACTGGGCAGGTTCGTCAGCGACTACGGGAGCCGGATGTCGCGCCAGTCCGTCGACGAGATCCAAAACCGGGACTGGCGAATCGCGGAAGAGGGCGCGACGATTTTCGCCAGCATGTACGGGCCGACGGCCGCAGACGCCTTGCGGGCTGGAATATTGGCCGGAAGATCGGCTGTTGAGTAACCGCGCGTCGATGCGGCAACCCCCGCTGGTAGACGTAACGCGGCGATACTGGGAAATGGCGGTTCGGGTTGGGTACTACCGTTGCGGAGGTTCTGGTCCCGCATCGAGAATCGACGATTGCCATTGGACTGAGCATGCGGGTCATATGAAGGTGTTCTTGTTGGTGGTAGAACTAAGAAAATTACAAAAATGCTAAAATCTGGTAATCTAGGTGCGTGTATTTTGTTGACGTAACGTAGTTAAATGGATCACGGCCGGCGGCGGGGCGTGTGTGTTGGTGAGGTGGAGAGGGCGAAGCGCTTCGCGGTCGGCTTTTTGCGTGCATAGCCCGGAGGCAGGCCAGCTTGGGACCATCAGGAACGAAGAAACTGATCGCGGTTGGAATTTCCGGAGCAATGGCATTGTCCCTGTTGTTCGTTGCGGCGTGGATGGTGTTCGCTGCCGGCGGCAATGAGCTCGACCCCGACGGGGTTCAGATCATCTCGCCGGCACAGACCTCTGCAACCGTAGGTGCTGCACCCCCTTCAATAGCGGCGCCGGTCGAACCTGCATCCGGGATGACCCATCCGCGGGAGATCACCGTATACATCACGGGCGAGGTGACCAACCCGGGAGTTTACACCGTCGCGGATGGTGAGCGGCTGGATCGGGTGCTGCAACTCGCGGGCGGCGCCACCGAGAAGGCAGATCTGAGCCGGATCAACCTGGCGGCATATGCCACTGATGCTGCCCACTATCGGGTCGCAAAAGCCCGTGACCCTGTTGGGTCCGGCGGGGTCTCGAGCGATGGACCGATACCGAAGGCGGCCGAAGTTGTTGCACCTCAAGGTTGCCAGTCGCCGGTGAACATCAATACGGCCACCGCCCTTTGCCTGGAGACCCTGCCGGGAATCGGCAGTGTGCGGGCAGAGTCGATCGTTGCCCACCGAGAGCAGGACGGGCCGTTTGCCAGCCCCGAAGCGATTACCGATGTCTCCGGCATTGGCGACGGCATATACCGGCGCATCGCTGAATCGATCACGGTCGCTCCGCGCTGAAACCAGCCGCACCGGGGCGTTACGGCTACGCGTCCTGCGGCCGACGCGCAGACCGGGCCGGCGAAAACGGGACGATTCCGTGTGGCGATGCGGATATTCCCTGAGCTTGCCGTCATAGCAGTAATCGCCGGCGCGGCTCTCGCGCTCTGGTTCGATACTTCCCTCGGCTCAGCATTACCTCTGCTGATGCTGGGCTTGGCAGCCGTAGCCCTGGCGGTGGGGATGCGGGTGATCGGATTGCCGGCGGCGCCATTGGTGCTGGGCGCTGCCCTGGTGCTGGGGGCGTGGCGTGGCGAGATGGTCGCCGATGTTTCTGCGCCCGTAGTGCCCACTGGACCAACCGAAATCACGGTGTTTGTCACCGATGCGCCGACCGTTTCGGGGAGCCGGACGCGCTTTCGAGGGGAAGTGGTCGCCGGAGCAGCGGGAGAGACCGGCAGTGTTCCGGTGGGAACCAACCTGCTGGTGTACGCACTGCCTCCACCGGATCTGGCGGCGAAGCGTGGACCGCCCCATCTGCGCTACGGTGACACGCTCCGGGTCTCGGGCATGTTGGAGCGGCCGGAACCCATCGGGGATTTCGATTACGCGGCGTGGCTGGCGGGCCAGGGTATTTCGGGAGTGGTGTGGGCGAGGGAATCGGAAACAGTGGGCACGGGCGGTGGCAATTGGGCGATGGCCGCGTTGCACGGATTTCGCGGAACCCTGGCTTCGGCTCTGCAACGGGGCATACCGGCGCCGGCATCCGGTTTGGCGCAGGCCCTGCTGCTGGGGATCCGTACCGAGCTCCCTGCGTCCGTGAAAGACTCGTTCCGCACCGCCGGCATGTCTCACCTGCTGGCGATATCCGGTTTGCACGTGGGGATAGTCCTGGCATTGGCGTTGGGCATCGGCGCCGCGACGCTGGGCAGCGCCAACCCGCTGGTCATTTTGTGTGCCTTGACGATTGTATGGGTCTACGCGGTCGTGTCCGGCCTGGATCCGCCGGTGGTACGCGCGGCAATCATGGGCAGCCTCTCACTGGTGCAGGGGCTGACCGGTCGTGGGATGCGTGGGCTGACCGCGTTGGTGCTCGCGGCCGGCGTGATGGTCTGCGTGGAGCCCGCGCTGCTGGGCAGTCTTTCGTTCCAGTTGAGTTTTACGGCAATGGCGGGCGTCGTGGTCGGGTTGCCTTTGATCACCCTGATTTCCGGCGCCGTCGCCACGGTTTCAGGGGGCTCGAACACCCGACCCACGCGATGGCTTCAATACGCCATCACGCTGCTGGTCGCGTCCGTCGTGATTTCCTCCACGACCTCGCTTGCCACCGTTCCGCTGGTCGTGATGCATTTCGGCGAGATTCCGCTCATGAGCGTTCCCGCAACGATTTTGGCCATGCCAGCCATGCCCATGGCGCTGGTGACTGCCGCTGTGACGGCTGCGGCGGGATCCGTGGCGCCGTGGCTGGGCCTGGCTCCCGGCGTGTTGGCCTGGACTTCCGTGACCTGGATCATTCGGGTGGCGGAGGCGATGCCGGCGGCGATGGCTCCTGCCGGCTGGGTTACGCCTGCGGTTGTGGTGGCGTGGTACGCAGGTCTCGGCATGTTGGCATTGTTGATGTCGTCCCGTCGCGTGCGTCGGATTGCGTCCGGTTGGAGCCGCGGGCCAAGGTGGCGACCCAGCGGGTTCGTCGGTTTCCTGGTCGGGGTGACGCCGGTTGTAGTCCTGGGCGCCTTTCTGCTGGTCGGTCAGCTATCGGTGACACGGACGGACGGTCTGCTGCACGTGCACGTACTGGACGTGGGGCAGGGTGACGCGATCCTGATAGTGACGCCCAAGGGTCGGCAGGTGCTGGTCGATGGCGGGCCCGATCCTCAGGTCGTGTTGGGTGCGTTGGGTCAGCGCCTGCCCGCCGGCGACCGCAGCCTGGATGGGGTGGTGGCGACCCATCTGGACAGCGATCACGCCGGCGGCTTGATCGGAGTCCTGGACCGCTATGATGCCAAAATGGTCATACGAGGGCCGGTGTCGTCGGAGTCCGCGTTGTTTCACCAGTGGCAATCGGCGGTGGAACAGCACGATCACCCGGAGGTCGAAGTCCGAGCCGGGCATCACATCCGGTTAGACTCGGGCGTCGTGATCGAAATCCTGTACCCTCCGGCTGGCGCGCTACCGTCGCGCATTGATCAGAACGCGAATAACCTGAGCGTCGTCATGCGGGTGATTTATGGCGACGTCTCGTTCCTGCTGACCGGCGACATCGAGCGCGACGTGGAGACATACCTGCTGGGCGTGCAAGGCCAGGGCTTACGGTCTGACGTGCTGAAGGTAGGCCACCATGGAAGTCGATCCTCCACGTCGGCGCCGTTCCTGCGGGAAGTTGCTCCGCAATCCGCCGTGATTTCCGCCGGACGCGACAACCGTTACGGGCACCCGCATACGGATGTGATGGAGCGGGTCGGAATGATGATCGACGACGCGAGTGTATTTGTCACTTCTCGCGACGGCACGATTGAGTACATCACCGACGGTGCGGGTTTGTGGGTAAGTACACACCCTTCCGCTGCGCCGCGATGACCCGCCGTCCCGTGGCTCCAATTTCGGCTCAGGCGCGATGCTATAATTTGAACCATGGACCGTGTTGGTGTTTCATCATCATGCGATGCCCCGGTGGTGGCCATAGATGGCCCGGTGGCTTCCGGAAAAAGCTCGGTGGGCAGAGCCGCCGCGCGCATCGTGGGGTTGCGTTTCCTGGACACGGGGATAATGTATCGCGCCGTGACCTGGCTGGCGCTTCAGCGCGGGATAGCTGCTGCGGATGCCAGCGCGGTCTCCGAATTGGCTGCCGGTAGCCGGATGGAACTGTCGCAGGGCGCCGACGACGATACAACCATCATGATCGATGGGAAGCCACTCGGACCGGAATTGATGGCCGCCGAGGTGGACGGCAACGTGTCTGCAGTTTCAGCGGTGCCCGCAGTCCGCCTCGAACTTGTCAGGCAGCAAAGGGAAATCGCCAAGTCGGGGGGCATTGTCATGGCCGGCCGTGATATCGGGTCGGTAGTGTTGCCTAACGCAGACTTGAAACTCTACGTCGATGCTGCACCCGAGGAGCGGGCTCGGCGTCGACACGCGCAGATCATTCAGGCAAAACCCGAGGTTGGATACGCACAGGTGTTGGCCGATACACTGCAGCGGGACCGAATGGATATGGAGCGGGCGGACTCACCACTGGTCGCGGCAGCCGACGCCGTAACAATCCAAACAGATGATATGGACTTCGAACAGACAGTGTCGGCTGTGGTCGCGGCGATCCGGTCCGCGCTCAACCTCGGCCGTCACGCTGAACCGCATGGGTAGTCGCTATGGCATGGCTTTATCAACCCAGCAAACACTTTGGGAAAATCATGTGGGGGCTCACCGGACGGTTGACCGTCACCGGCCAGGAGGCCATGCCGCCCTACGGGCCATTGTTGGTTGCCAGCAATCACCTCTCTCTGAACGATGCAGGTACGTTGGTCGTGGCCCTTCCCCGCCAAATCATCTTTCTGGCCAAGAAGGAATTGTGGGAGAAACCCGTTGGGCGGTTTTACTGCAACGCGGTGGGCGCGGTGCCGCTGGACCGCCAGCGAGGTGGCGGGGGAGCCCTGCGCTTCGCACTGGGCGCCCTCCAGGAAGACAAGGCGATCCTCATGTTCCCGGAGGGCGGCATCAGCCCCACTGGGCAACTGCAACGGGCCAAAACCGGCCTGGCGTGGCTGGCCTTGAAGACTCAGGCTCCGATCCTGCCGGTGGGCATCGCCGGCTCGGAAAAATTCGCCTCCTGGCACATGCCGGTACCACTGGCGAGCTGGGAGGTGAACATCGGGACGCCGTTCACGCCACCTCAGGTCGAGGGACCGATCACCGATGCGCTGCTTACGTCGGTGACGGACATGGTCATGGAGCGCATAGCCGCGCTCGTGCCGGAGGCGTACCGTGGCGTGTACGCCGACCGGCTTGTGCCTCGCACGGTCGGGAGCACCCGGGACGCCTAGCGGGCCGGTTCAGCCCCGGCCCCGGCGACTAGCGGCGTTGAATTACCGCGGCGCCGCGCTCCGGTGGACGATCGTAGTCCATCGATTCGTCGTCGAGAATACGTTCCAGTTCCGCCGCGCGCATGTTGATGGTGTCCATGATCGCGGGCGGAATCCCGGCGTGCTCGTTCACGTAATTGGTCAAGAGCTCCAGTTCGTCGAAGCCCTGGAAACAGTCGACCACGCCGCGCAGTGAAGACGAGAAGTACTGCGTGTCGTGGCCCACGCCGCGACCCACGGAGAAGTGGTAAACATACTTGAGGTTGTCTTTCAGGAACTTTACCACCGGGAAGAAATCGCTATCGCCGGACACCAGAACCGCCGCGTCGAAGGAGTCCATCTTGGAGATCATGTCCACCGCGATGCCGATATCGACCCCTTTTTCCCCAACCTGGGTGCCCTGGAAGTTTATGTTGCCGTCATAATCGTATTCCAGCCGGTAGGGCCGGAAGGGCTGTACCACATATTGTCCGACGTACCTGAACTCCAGGAAGTTGGTGTTCTGCTGGATCTCTTCGAAGACCGACTTACGCAGTTGGTGGAACCGCCGGAATTCGTGCTCGTACCAATCCTGCGCCTTTTGGATCACCAAATCCGTGGTCAGTTCCGGTATTCGCATTCCATAGTCGTCGACAATCCGCTGCGCCCGCCACAAGTTGGGAGACCAAGGAGTGATGTTTTCAGCGTAGTACCAATACACTCTGGCAAGTTGATGCTGCCAACCAGTGACATAATCGAACTTGGCCAGAGCATCCTGAAAAAACTCTTGCCACCGGAAGTGCTTCTCGTCGAGCCGGTATTCCGGGTTGTTGGGGTGTGGAGGATCGGAACGGAAATGAAAGTCCCGCAGGTTGTGCCGGAAATTCTGTCCATCCACAAAGATGACGGTTTTTAGGGCCATTGGAGTACTCCTTGTCATTACAAGGCTGAACCATAAAACTTAGGGTCACGGCCGGGGACCGGAGTAATTTATGGGACGTTCGGGTGGGCGGTATGGGATCCGTCTCCGCCGGCGCCCAAATTCAGCGCGCCGGCCTGTTTAATCGGCCGGCGCTGTGATGTCGATCTCGTATCGGTCCAGCAGTTCGTCCAACTGTTCCGCGGTACGGGTGTCAGGTGGGACAAGTGGCAGGCGCGGGTCACCGACGTCGAAGCCGACTTTGTTCAACCCGTATTTGACCGGTATCGGATTGGAGACGATGAATAGTCCTTTGAACATATCCAACAGGCGCAGGTGCTCAGCTCCGGCGGATTCTACGTCGCCCTCCAGCACCAGGCCCATCATCTGCTTGATTTGAGTGCCGACCAAGTGAGCGGCGACACTCACCACGCCGTACCCTCCCATGGACATGATTGGGAACGTCTCGTCGTCGTTGCCGGACCACACACGGAAATCGTCCGGGGTATCCCGGATGACTTTCGCAATCTGGACCGGGTCGCTGCTGGCTTCCTTGATTCCGATGATGTTCTCGATCTCCGACAGCCGGACCGTCGTGTCATTGGTCATGTTGAGACTGGTGCGGCTGGGCACGTTGTACAACATGCCGGGGAGTCCGGTGCATTCCGCCAGGACACGGAAGTGTTGGAAAAGGCCTTCCTGCGGCGGTTTGTTATAGGCGGGAACGGTCAAAAGCAGGGCATCCGCGCCTACCTGTTCCGCTTCGCGACTGAGTTCTATGGAAGCGGCGGTGTTGTTGTCGCTGGTCCCGGCAATCACGGCACCACGAGAACCGATGGCGTCTTTCACCTCGCCGTAAAGGCGGGCCTTTTCCTCCATCGACAATGCTGGGCCTTCCCCAGTTGTTCCTGTAACCACCAAGCCGTCCGAACCGGAGTCCACCAATGCGATGGCCAAGCGCTTGGCCTGTTCGTAGTCAACCTGCCCGTCAGCGTCAAACGGCGTTACCATGGCGGTAATCAGCCGGCCAATCTCAGTCGGCATAATTGTTCCCTCCTCCGTTGCTATTGCTAGGCAGTGTGCTTAGTGCCCCATCATGTTTGATGGTAAGCGGATTGAATATTCCGCACATTATACACATCTAGTGTGCTATGGCAAATGTTCTCTGTACATCTCGGTGTGCGTTATTTTTTCCGACCATGAACCGCTCCGCGGGCGACGGCTTCCTCCGCGATCTGCAGGGCGTTGAGCGCCGCTCCTTTGACCAGGTTGTCGGTCACCACCCACATGGCAAGACCGTTGGGGTGCGAGGCATCTTGACGGATGCGCCCCACGAAAACGTCGTCCGATCCGGCGGCGTCGACCGGCATGGGATAGATGGATGAACCGGGATCATCGAGCACGGTCACACCGGGCATCACGCTCAGCATCTCCCGTGCTTCGCCCGGAGACACCGGTTCGTCGAACTCCAGGTGCGTGGCCACGCAGTGGGACACGAACACCGGCACACGAACACAGGTTGCTGACACCGCGATGTCCGGCGCGTGCAGAATCTTGCGGCTCTCGTCAATCATCTTCTGCTCTTCGCGCGTATATCCCGATTCGGTGAAGCTGTCGATCTGGGGAATGACGTTGAACGCGATCTGCTGTGGCTGCGCGTCCGGTTCGGCGGGACCGCCGTGCATGACGGTCCGCGTCTGTTCACGCAGTTCGTTCATGGCCGCGCCGCCGGCTCCGGAAACCGACTGGTAGGTGTCGGCCACGATGCGCCGGATGGGGCTGGCTTGACGGAGAGGGTGCACGACCATCACCAGCGGCGTGGTGGAACAGTTGGGAATGGAAACGATGCCGTCGTGCCAGTCCAGGTCTTCGCCGTTGACTTCCGGCACCACCAGGGGGACGGCGGGATCCATGCGAAACGCGCTGGAGTCGTCGATCACCATTGCGCCGGCGCCCGCCGCCGCTGGTCCGAATCTCCGAGAGTCTTCGGTGCGTGCGGAGATGAACGCGATCTCGACGTCGGCGAAGCTGTCGTCCGTAGTTTCTTCAACGGTGAACGTTTTTCCGTTCACGACCAGTTTGCGGCCCGCCGAACGCTTGGAGGCCAGGAGCTTCAGGTTGTGATGGTCCGGATAACGCGCTTCGATCAGGCGCAGGGTTTCCTGCCCCACCGCGCCCGTGGCTCCGACGATAGCCAGTTTCATCCCCTGAAGGTCCATGTCATTCCTGCCGTGATTCAAATATCTGAATTGCGAAATGGTGCCAAGATGCAACACAACGCGAACTTCCTGATTTATCAGGGTACAACCAGCCGCCCTTTCCGTCCATAAGTAGGCACGCAGCAGTTGGAGGGACTATAGGCCCAGGACGGCTTCGAGACCAACGGTCAGGCCGGGCCGCTGGACGACCTCCCGGACGCAGCGGAGCACGCCGGGCATATAGCAGTCCCGGCCCAGCGTGTCGTGCCGGATGCTGAGGGTCTGCCCGGCCGTGCCGAAGATCACCTCATGGTGGGCGCTCCGTCCCGGGAGCCTCAGGCTATGGAGGCCGACACCGCCCACGTCGCCGCCTCGGGTTTCCGGCAGGTGATGCACGGTGGTCTCGTTGCGCCGGAAGTCGCTGCCATGGGACTCCCGAAGGCCGCGGGCGATGGCCAGGGAAAATCCTGATGGTGCGTCGATCTTCATTTCGTGATGAGCTTCGACCACGTCGACGTAATCGAAGAACGCGGCCGCCTGCTCCGCAAGTTTCTTCAGCACGACCGCGCCCAGGGCAAAGTTCGGGGCGACGATCACCCCGATGCCGTGTTCGCGGCTCATCGTGTCCAGAGTTTGCAGTTGGTCCGCGTTCAGTCCGCTCGCCCCCAGCACCATGTGGATGCCCCGGCTGGCGGCCAGCGGGGCGGCTTCCATGCATGCCTCGGCGTGCGTGAACTCGACCATGACCTGCGGTTGGGTGGCGTCCAGCATTGAGGCCAGGTCGGTCGACAGCGGCACCTCGCCGGCGGGTGTCGGTAGAACGTCTCCCCTGGGAGTATGGCAGGTGGCGCCGACCAGCGTTACGTCGTCCGCTGCCGCCACTGCGCGCACGGTTTCGGCTCCCATTCTGCCCGTGGCGCCGTGCACGACCACCGAGATCACACCGTTGTTGGTTGGAACTGTCATAGCGCCACCTCGCCATCGGCTGGAGGGTCTGCTCACGGATCGCGCCTAATTTGGTCAGATCGACCGCAGCCGAGTGTCACCGCAGTGATAACAGGTGCGCATCCAGAGCCCGGTATTGTCGATTGAGCCTAATTGTACCTGACGCATCGAGCCAGGCATTAATGGATGTGTCCATAGCGGAATAGTGTGTCATGGGGATCTCGTCGCATGTGGTTGCCTCAGACGGTGTGTCCTTCGACACACCCGCGCCACCTCAACTGGTCCCCGCAGTGGAGGTTCCACATCACCCCGGTTCAGGCGCCCCGCCCTCCCTATCCTGAGGCGCCCATCGCGCAGTCGTACCGTTCGAGGCAGGAGTTGACCACGAGCTCGATGTCCTCGGCCAGGATGTAACGGTCGTCAGCCAGCCTGGCTGCGGCGTCCCGTACCTGCGAGGCGTAATCTTCCCGGCTGGCATAGCGCTTTTCCAGGGATTGGCGCGGATCGGCTGCGGCGCTCCGTTGCGCCTCCGTGGCCGGGAACCAATGCGTGGAACCCTGCATGGACATCAGCTGCTCGGGCGCGCCCGTGTTAGGGTGCCGCAGGTTCCAACCGGTATGCGTGCCCACGGGTACCGTGAGGTCCGGCAGCCGGATGCCGGCCAGATCGTTGCCGTCGGCGTCCGCGGCCGGAACAAACTGCGGGTACTCCCGGCCCTCGGTGACGGGATACGCAGCGATGCCACGTTTGGCCTCGGGGCCGACGTCGATTTCGCGAATGCGCCACAGCCGATTGGCATCCGGCAGGCTTCGATCCGGAACCGGAACCGAACCGGCCAGATACTCGGCGCCGGTTGTGGCTGTACCGTCGTGCAGTCGCGGGTGCATGTTTGGCGGCGGCTCGATGCCTTCGGTTACCCAACGGTTCAGGTTGAAAAGGGCCGCCCGCAGCAACGGAATGTAATCGACCGCGTTGTAGGGGTGCATGCCGGTGGAACCGTCCGGACCCTGGCCGACCATCAATGCGGGGGCGCCCGGCAGATGCTGGGTCCCCGCGAACAGGTAGCGCCGCGTCTCCGGCGCGGGATCCAGGTCAAGGGTTCCCGTGCCGTCGATGTGGGCCAGGGCCGCGTCACCGCGCCAGTATTCCGCAGCGGAGTCGGTATATATGATCCTGGGCACGGCGTCGAGTTCGCGCAGCCGCTGTAGCAGACCGTCTTGCCGCTCCGTCAGGGGGTCGGCCAGCGTGTTGTCCGCGAAGGGGAACTGGTGCCCGAAACCCGGGTTGGATTGGCAGGAGGGTTGGGCGAAACGGTGGTTGAACTCGCCCATGCGGCCGCCGGCCACGTGCGGCAGCAGACCGTCAAAAACGGGGCGGCCGTCCTGGTCCACGTTCAGGCCCAGGTAGAGCATGTGACGCAGCAGACGGCCGCATTGCGACACGCCGTGACCGTAAACGCGTTCGTACCCGTTGTGCACCGCGTTGCCGTCAGACGGACCACGCAACCAGGTTGCGGCCTCCCGGATTGCCAGCATCCCGCATCCGACCACCACCGGGTCCGCGGCGGTATAGATGGCGTAGTAGATCTTGCCCGGTTGAAAACCGGACTCCAGGGTGATGTGCTCGGCGTCGGGGAAATGCCACTGCGAACGGGGGACCACAGTGTCGGGACCGTCCTCCCAGTCCCGCACCATTAGCATGGCGTCGGGGTCGTCCGGGTTGGCCACCGGGTACGGCTGGTGTTCCCGGTTGGCCAGGAGACGGGTGCTTTCCTTCACGTTGGGCCGCATCTCCACGCAGGCCTGCCCGGTCACCGGAAGCCCGTCGATGCTGATCCCGGGGGCTTCCAGGCCGAGCAGAGCGTCGCTGCGGTACACGTCCCACTGCCAGCCGATCGACAGCACGGAGTACCCGTGGCGCAGCAGGAAACCGTCGCCTTCGGGGATGGCGTCGGAGTCGATGGGAGGCGTCGGACCGCGATTGAAAAACGCGACGGTGCGACGCCGGCCGCGGTTGACCGCTTCGACGATCACCCGCCCGTTCCCTTTGGACGAGTCCCGTGGCGCCACCAGGGTGAAATCAGCCTCAAACCGGACGCATCCGTCGCCGTCCACCGGGGCGTATTCCAGATCAACGATGGCCGCATTGGACGCGTTGCCGGGATCGACCGCAAATGTCAGCGCACCGTCGATGCGCTCGCAGTCGCCGGTTGCGCCGAATGGGACGCCATCGGCATACGGCTGGCGGCTTTTGATGTCAACTGAAACGACGGGCATGGCGATCCTCCGCGACGTGGCTCGGTTGATGGGATGTTAGCAACGTGCCGGAAGTGGGTCAAACCGAGGGAAAGTGGCAGAATGATCTTCCTCCGAGCCCTCTCAATGAGCCTGACGCAACCATGTTTCATAGCGAAAAGGTTATAGCCCACCGTTTCATTACAGTATCACCTCGAAACAATGCACAACCAACTTGTTGATCATATCTGTTTCGTCGGTAACGGCTGATATAATCCCGAAATGGTGGCCGGAGAAGGAATGGGACGTCGACGCCGTCGCGACGAAGAAGTCGACCCTGCAAGCGACGGGGCGGCGGACGCCGAACGTCGGGGGCTTCAATCCGGATTGCGGAGCGCCCTGCGAAACCAATTCCCGGACCGCAACCGGAGCAACCTGCTGCCGGTTCTGCACTTTTTGCAGCACGAACACGGCTACTTGCCGGAGTGGGCGTTGCAGGTCGTGGGGTGGCATCTGCGCGTTCCGGCCTCTGAGATCTATGGCGCGGCCACCTCCTATTCCGAACTGCTGCTCGATCCGCCCCGGCAACTCACCATCGTAGTGTGCACGGGCCTGGCCTGCTGGCAGGCCGGCGGCGAACGGCTCCTGGCCGAAGCTATGCAACGCGCGGATCCCGGCGACGTGATCGGCGTATCCGCCACCGCGTGCGCTTTCCTGTGCGGGTTGGCTCCGGCGGTTCGGATCAACGGAGCCTGGCGCGGCCGTGTCGATGAGGGGCAACTGACCGCCTGGATGGGGAACGCTGCCCCATGACCACGCCGGATCGCCGGTCATCCTGGAATGCGGTGCGCGACGGGACGCTCCAGCGCCGCGCCGGGTCGTCGGCGAGCATTCGGGTGGCTGTGCAGTGGGGCCATTGCAGTCAGGCGGTAGGGGCCGAAGAGGTTCATCGACGGCTGATCCAATCGTTTCAAGGCCGGAACGATGTGGCCGTAGTCGCAGCCGGCTGCGACGGCGCCTGTTTCGCGGCGACGCAGGTGATTGTGGAACTTCCCGACGGCACGGAGAGCTTTTTCGATCACGTTGCCGGTGACGGCGACCTCTCGGAAATTGCCGCTGCGGTCGATGGCGGGATGCCCGAACGGGTGCGTCCCAAGGCTGATTTGGAGGGGTTCTTCTCGGCTCAGCACATCGCCCTTATGGAAGGCATCGGCAGCGTTGACCCTGCATCGCTGGACGATTACGTGGCCGGTTCCGGCTACCTGGGGCTGGCCGAAGCCTTGTCGATGCTCCCCGAGGCAGTGGTCGCCTTGGTCCTGGACGCCGGGTTGTTGGGCCGTGGCGGAGCCTACTTTCCGGCGGCGCGCAAATGGCAGGCGGCCCGTCGGGTCAATGCCATCCGGCGGCATCTGGTGGTCAATGCGGAAGAGGGCGAGCCCGGGGTCTTCAAAGACCGTCACCTGATGGAGGGCAACCCTCACCGCATCATTGAAGGCGCCGTCATTGCCGCCTACGCCGCCGGCGCGGGTAACGTGGTGATCTACGTCAACGCGGAGGCGGATCTTTCGGCCGATCGCATGGCGGCCGCCCTTTCGGCTGCCGAAGCGGCCGGCCTGGTGGGCGACGACGTGCTGGGCAGCGGATTCGACTGCGCCGTCACCATACGACGCGGCGCCGGCGGCTACGTTTGCGGTGAGGAAACCACTTTGCTCAACACCGTGGAAGGGCGTCGCCGTGAACCCCGCCTGCGGCCACCGTTTCCCACCGACGCGGGACTGTACGGGGAGCCGACGGTCATCAACAACGCGGAAACGCTGGCCAACCTGCCGGCAATTCTGAGGGGCGGCGCGCGCCGTTTCGGATCGGTCGGGCTGAATGAAGCGCGAGGGACACGCCTGGTGTCGCTGAGCGGCGCCGTGCGGCGGCCCGGTCTGGCCGAGGTGCCGATGGGCACCTCGGTCCGGCAGGTGATCGACCTCGTCGGCGGGGGCGTACCGGAAGGACGCACGCTGGGGTTCGCGGCGGTGGGCGGACCATCCAGCGGGCTGCTGCCGGCCAGCGAGCTGGACGTGCCGCTGCGGCCGGGAATGCTTCACTCCAGTGGCGTGGTGATGGGCGCCGGCGGCATCACCGTTTTCGACGATCAGGTCTCACCGGCTGAGGTGGCGGCGCGTCTCAGCCGGTACAACGCCGCCGAGTCGTGCGGCAAGTGCACTCCCTGTCGGGAGGGTACTCCGCGCATCGCAGAAGCACTCGACCGGGTTGCCGCCGGAGAAACCGGCGAGAACGACATACGGGACCTGCGCGATCTCGCGGAGATCGTCGGCGCGGCCTCGCTTTGCGGCCTGGGGCAAATGGCCGGCAATCCGGTAACCAGCCTGTTGCACTTTTATGGGGACACGTTGGGCCCGAATCCGCGCCGATAGCCCGGCGCGTCTGCAAGCCGACGCCGTATGCGGCGTCTCGTGTTCGTTCCGGTGAGATTTCGCCCGGGAGCCGGTTTGCTCAAATCGTTGCCTCGTCTTTATGCTGGTATCCGACAACTCCATTCAACGGACCCGTTTCCAGCATGACCCACGACATCTTGGTTATCGAGGACGATCCGGGCATCGCGCGGATTATCAGGCTCTACCTCGAGCGCGACGGCCACACCGTGTCGATTGCGGGCGACGGCGTGGCCGGCCTCAATGCCGCCCGCACCGACCACCCCGACCTGATCGTTCTCGACCTGATGCTGCCCCGTCTGGACGGGATGGAGGTCTGCCGGGCGCTGCGCCAGGAATCCGACGTTCCCATCATCATGGCGACCGCTCGCGTCGACGAGGATGACCGCCTGGCCGGCCTGGATCTGGGCGCTGATGACTACATCGTGAAGCCATTCAGCCCTCGCGAGCTGGCGGCTCGGGTTCGCGCGGTGTTACGTCGAACTTCACGTCGGCCGGCCGCCGAGTCGGCACGGGTCGAATTCGACGGCATCACCATTGACTTCCAAACGCAGACCGTCGTCCGGGGAGACGGGAAACCGTCGCTGACCCCTACCGAGTTCCGGCTGCTCGCCATGCTGGCATCCCAGCCCGGCCGGCCGTTCTCCCGCGATCAGATCATCGAGGGGGTCTTCGGTTACGACTTCGACGGGTACGACCGCACGGTGGATGTGCACATCGCCAATCTGCGGCGCAAGATCGAGCCCGACGTGCGTAAACCCCGCTACGTGCAGACGGTACACGGCGTTGGCTACCGGTTCGGCGATGCTTAGGTGGCGCTTCGGCCTGCGGTGGCGTCTGGCGCTGGGGTTTGCCGTCATACTGGCGTTGGCCCTGGGGTCGGTGGCGGTTTTTACCGGGAAAGTCGCTGAGCGGGAGGTAACCAGCGTCCAGGCGGAACAGGACCGAGTGCGTGCCGGGCGCATAGTCGTAGCATTGGCTGAGTTCCACGCCACCAACGGCGGCTGGGACGGAGTTCAGCGTTTCGTTGATCGGGTCAGTTTCCAGACGGAGCGTGAAATCGTCGTGATCGATGCCCATGGCAATGTGGTTGCGGACAGCGCTCTCGACCACGACGGCCCCAGGGGTCGCGAGAGGCTCGGAAGGATATTTCGCGAACACGGGAGTGAGCACGATCGCCCGGTGCCGCCCCAGTTTTTCGCGCCGATTGTGGCGGGCGATACGCTGATCGGCTCGGCGGCGGTGGCCCCGCGCGGTCGTGGCGGCTTCGTCCCCCGAGGGCCAATGGTTCCGGAAGGTGGTTCCACGTCCGACGCTGAGCCTCAGTTATCCCGGTTCGCCGACGCCGTGGCGCGCGCCCTGCGCATCGCGGGCGTTGCCGCCGGCGTCGCGGGCATCCTGCTGGTGATCCTCATGTCGCGGCGAATGCTGGCCTCCATCAGCAGCCTGACCGTGGCGGCGCGTGAACTCGGCAACGGCAACCTGTCCAGCCGGGCCGCGGTGCGAGGCAACGACGAAGTTTCGGAACTCGGGCGCGCCTTCAACAGCATGGCCGATGCCCTGCAGGATTCCGAACGCCAGCGTCGCAACATGGTCGCCGACGTGGCCCATGAGTTGCGTACCCCGCTCACCAACATGCAGGGTCACATAGAGGCGGTGCAGGACGGTGTCCTGGAGCCCGACGCATCAACGATGGACGCCATGCACCGGCAGGCCATGTTCCTGAACCGCCTGGTTGACGACCTCCGCTTGCTGGCGTCAACGGAGTCCCGGGACTTTCAACTTGTCGTGGCGCCGGTGTCGATCGCCGAAATTGTGACACAGGTGGGCGAATCGTTTCGGCCTCGTGCCGAAACTGCATCCGTAGACCTATCTGTCTCCCTGGAGGATGATTTGCCGATGTTGGAGCTGGATCGCCTTCGCATCGAGCAGGTGCTGGTAAACCTGCTGGACAATGCCGTGGCGCACACTCCCCCGGCGGGTCGCATATCCGTTATCGCCGAGCGTATCGAGGACACCGTGCGTGTGACGGTGGCCGACACCGGCCCCGGCGTTCCCGTCGAGGCCCAGCCCTATGTGTTCGACCGCCTCTACCGGGTGGACCCGTCGCGGGATCGCGCCACCGGCGGTTCCGGCCTGGGCTTGACCATCGCGCGGCAGTTGGTGGAGGCCCATGGCGGCGCCATCTGGGTGAACAGCGAGGAGGGATCGGGCAGCCGCTTCGGGTTTGATCTCCCCGTTGCAGATTCATAAATTCTAAACATCAGCCCAATATTCTCTTTGCCATAGCCGCCGGCCCATGAGGCAAACCAAGTCAGACTGCGGCAATGGAGGTCAGAATGTTCAACAGGATCAAGGGAATACGGAAGCGCTGGTTCGTAGTCGCCGCATCGGTGGCCTTGCTCGCCGTCGGGCTCACGTTTGGCACCGTGTTCGCATCCAATGTGAGCCATGGCGCACCATTTGGGAAGGGCCGCTTGTTCGAGCAACGGGTTGGAGGCCACTACGGTGGCAACGATACCTGGCTGAACCGCGTCGCCGAGATACTGGGCGTCGAGCGCACCGACCTGGACAGCGCGTTCGCCACCGCCTCGGACGAACGGGCGAACACCCGGTTCGAGGAATACATCGCGGACCTGGAAGACGACGAGACGCTCACTGCGGACCAGGCCACCGCCGCCAACGACTGGTTCGACCAGCGGCCCAGCAACTCAGGACCGCTGGCACTGCGCCTCGCCGGTACCTCTGACTCTGACAAAGTGGACGATTGGCTGACGAAACTGGTCGAGAACGAAAAGTTGACCCAGGACGAGTCCGACGCCCTGAGCGACTGGCACGACGACCGACCCGACTCGCTGCCGGAGGTTTCCCGGAGGCACGGCCACAAGGGAGGCGATGGTGGCGGCGATAGCGATACCCGCTGGGGCGGCCGCGGGCATCGCGGTTAGACCACCCACCGGTCGCTGCTTTCCGCCGAGCAGGGGCAGTCCGAAAGGGCTGCCCCATTGTGGTAAATTACTGCCACTGCCTACACACCCCACATCTCCCGGGAGGTCGCCGCTCTATGCTCGATTACAAACCCAACATCGTCCTCTCCGATCCCGAGGAAAATTACCGCGTGGTCGGCACGCGACCGGTCCGCCATGATGGGCCGGACAAGGTCATGGGCCGCGCCCGTTACGCCGCCGACATTCACCTGCCGGGCATGCTGCACGGCAAGATCCTGCGCAGTCCTCACGCCCACGCCCGCATTCGCGGCATTGATGCCAGCAAAGCTCTGGCCCTGCCCGGTGTTCATGCGGTCGTAACCTCGGCCGATTTCCCCGAGGTGTCCGCCGAGATCAAGGACCAGGAGGAGGGAGCCGCGGTCAACTACGGTTTCTACAGCCGCAACGTGATGGCTCGCGAAAAGGCGCTCTACCGAGGCCATGCCGTGGCCGCCATCGCCGCCGACTCGCCGCACCTGGCGGAGGAAGCCCTGGCGCTGATCGAAGTGGACTGGGAGGTCCTGCCCGCCGTGCTCACCGCCCAGGAGGCCATGGCCGACGGCGCTCCGGCGGTCCATGAGCGTCTGATGACCCTGTCCAACCCGGCGCAACGCTCGGGCGGCTGGGCCGAAGAGGGCGCCGGCGGCTCCAACGTGTCCAACCACTTCCAGTTCACCTCAGGCGACCCGGAGGCGGGGTTCGCCGAAGCCGACGTCATCGTCGAGCGGGAGTACCACACCCGCCAGGTCCACCAGGGTTACATCGAGCCGCACTCGGCAACCGCGCGCTGGAACACCGACGGCACCGTGACCATCTGGGCCAGCAGCCAGGGCCATTTTGCCCTGCGCGACCACACCAGCCGCATCCTGGGCGTGTCCGTGGGCCAGGTGAATGTGGTCCCCATGGAGATCGGCGGCGGCTTCGGTGGCAAGGGCCAGGGTGGCTGCTACCTGGAGCCCGTCGTTGGTGCGCTGGCCCGCAAGACCGGCCGCCCCGTCAAGATCGCCATGACCCGGACCGAGGTCTTCACCGGCACCGGCCCCACCTCCAGCAGTCACATCAAGGTCAAGGTCGGCGGCACTCGCGACGGCCGTTTCACCGCGGCCGAGGCGACCCTGATTTATGAAGCCGGCGCCTTCCCCGGATCTCCGGTGCCCAGCGGCTGCCGCACCATGTTCGCCCCCTACGACATCGCGAATGGGTTCGTCGAGGGCTACGACGTGGTGACCAACGTGCCCAAGGCTGCCGCCTACCGCGCCCCCGGTTCGCCGGCCGCTTCTTTCGCCGCCGAGCAGGCGATTGACGAGCTGTGCGAGAAGCTGGAAGTCGACCCGGTGGAGTTCCGCCTCAACAACGCGTCCAGGGAGGGCAGCCGGCAGATCGGCGGCCCCGCCTTCCGCCGCATCGGCATGGTGGAAATCCTGCAGGCCACCCAGGAGCATCCGCACCTGGCTTCGCCGGTACCCGAACCATCGGCCCCCGGCCGTGTCACCGGTCGGGGTATCGCCGCCGGCGCGTGGTTCAACGGCACCGGTCCGGCCACCGCCGTCGCCAGCGTCATGCCCGATGGCACGGTGAGCCTCATCGAGGGTTCCCCCGACATCGGCGGTTCCCGCGCCGTCATGGCCATGCACGTGGCCGAGGTCCTCGGACTGCCGGCCGAGCGCATCAAGCCGTCCATCGTGGACACCGACAGTATCGGCTACAGCAGCGGCGCCGGAGGCAGCGGAGTCACCTTCAAGATGGGCACTGCCGTATACCAGGCCGGCGAGGAAGTGCGCCGCCAGATGATCGAGCGCGCCGCGCGGATCTGGGACGTTCCGGTCGAGGACGTGGAATACCAGGATGACGGCACGCTGGCCCACCGCTCCGACGACGCCCTGCGCATGACCTTCGACCAGTTGGCCCGACGGCTGAACGGCACCGGTGGTCCCATCGTGGGCCATGGGGCGGCCAATCCGGCCGGCGTGGGCAACGCCTTCGCCATCAACATCGCCGACGTCGAGGTCGACCCCGACACCGGCAAGGTGGAACTGCTGCGCTTCACAGCCATCCAGGACTGCGGCAAGGCGATCCACCCCAGCTACGTGGAAGGCCAGATCCAGGGCGGCGCCGTCCAGGGCATCGGCTGGGCGCTGAATGAAGAGTACTTCTTCGACAACGACGGTCAGATGCTCAACTCGTCGTTCCTCGACTATCGCATGCCTACCGCGCTGGACCTGCCCATGATCGACACGGTCATTGTGGAAGTGCCGAATCCGGGCCATCCGCTGGGCGTGCGCGGGGTGGGAGAGGTGTCGCTGGTTCCGCCCATGGCCGCCATTGGCAACGCGATTGCCAGGGCGACCGGCGCCCGGCTCGAGAGCCTGCCCATGAATCCGGGAGCGGTGCTGGAAGCCCTGTGGGGCAAGAACGGCGGTTAGCCGGGCTGAAATGCGGTGTTCCCGCTTAAGCGGGGAAACACATGGGGGCGACTGATCAGTCGCCCCCACTGCTTTGCGGTTGTGGCGCAGGCGGCGGTTTACGGCTTGAGCCGCACCAGGAAACTGGCCTCTCCGAGCGGCATTCCGTCGAACGCGATGGCGGCGACGTGGCGGCCGAGGCGCGTTACCGGGATGCGGAAGGGCTTGATCCAGCGCTGGAAGAAGATGCCCTCTTCCCAGGTCACTTCCTGGGGTGGGGGGCTGGACAGGCTTGCGCCCGGCGCCCGTATGGTCACCTCCAGGGTATGCACGCCCGCGTTGGCTCCGGCGATGCAGAATGCCAGTTGGGCGTCGACCTCGGCGAGTACCCTAGGCCCGTCCCCGCTGGGAGGCTCTTCCGGCATCGGGATGTCCACCAGGTCAATGACGCCCTTGAAACTAAGGTCATCCCCGTCCCCCTCCTCGGTTTCCCGGCAGAACAGGGCATATTTCAGGTACACTCCACCTCGTTCGGTAGTCAATAGCGGCTCCGTTCGGGCCCTCTCGGGGCTGGTAATATGTGCGCACGATTTTAGCACCGGGCACAGAGCACGGCAAAAACGCCTTCAGAAAATCAGGAGGTGCGAAATGACACTGTCAGCAGAGAAGTTCAGCCAGGGAATGACCACCGAGCAATACATCGACATCATCAAGGTGAACAAGGACCCGTTCTGCCAGATCCACGACGGCGTTTCCATCCCCGACAACGTGCTTGACTACTTCAACGGGTTGGACCAGCCGGTCAATCTCGCCGTTTTCACTTCGGACTGGTGCGGCGACGCCATGTCCACCACGCCGGCCATCCTGCGCCTGGCCGACGCCAGCGACAACATTCGCCTGAGCGTCTTCAATCGGGACGATGAGCTGGAGTTGACCAACAGTTTCCTGCCTGAGCACCGCGCCGGCACGGTTCCGGTGTTCGTGGTCTTTGACCAGGAGATGGGCGAGATCGCCCGGTTCATCGAGACCGCCCGTTCGCTGGTGCCCTCCATCGATGCCATGGACGAGATGGTCGCCCAGGCCGCCGCATCGGTTGCCGACGAGGGTGAGCGACGTCAACAGACCCGCGGCCGACGCACCGCCCACCGGGTGGGCAAGGCGGCGGAATGGGGTTCGGTGATTCTCAACGAATTCCAACAGGTGGTGTCTGACGGCATGGCGTTGCCCGCCGCGGATCGACCGGCCGAGGGCGGCACCGAATGGCCTCCCCAGGAGTAGCCATGACCACGTCTGACGACAACGTTACCATCATTACCATGGAGGACATGGCGGAGGTCTTCGCAGTGACCGACGACTTCGGCATTCACCGGGAGTCGGTGTCCGTGGAACTGGCACGCGAGGATCCCGGAGAGGTCGGTATTGACGAGCGCGGCCGGGTCGAGATAACCCTGCCGGTCACTCAATCTCCAGCGGATTTCGCGTCCACCATCCGCGCCGAGCTGGAGAGACGAGGCTATTCCCACAACCCGGGTCAGGTGGTCACCAACGACGGTGACGGTGACGGCGATGGTGACGAAGAAGAGGACGAAGACGACTGGCTGTCCTGATCCGCTGCTCTCGCAAAAAGTACAGGGGCGAATGGTTGTTCGCCCCTGAAACTTTGCTCGTGTCGGCACCAGCGCTCAGTATCCGGACTCCCTCCACTCGAACGCCAAGTTGGCGTAGCGCACGAACACCGCGCCCCCGGGAGCGGCCAACGGGCCGTTCATCGCCAGGATGGCAATGGTTACTTCGTCGCCAGCTTTGGGCTCGGTGGACACCACCACGCGCTGCGGAACGTTGAACCCCTGCACCGTGGCCCGTTCCCGGTCGCATTCGCCATTGATCCAGATCTCGCCGTAGTCGTCAATACAGGACTCGAAGAGGCAGCGAGCCCCTTCCAACGGCCGACCGCCGACGGTTTCCGGCAGCGTGGCCTTGATGCGGTACCAGATGAACGATACGCCGCGCCGCCGCCAGGCGCCCAGGTCGCCGCAATCTTCCCAACCGGAGTCGTCGTAATCCGGCAGGCGACACGGCGAGCCCTCCGCCTCGGCCACGACGCCCTCGTTGGGCTCGCCGGGCACGAATCCGTGCGCCACTTTCCACTGGCCGCCGACGGCCGAGAGGTCGCCGGCATTCTGCAAATCTAACGTAGCTCGTGGCATGGTCTTTCCTCCAGTCCGATTTGAGGGGTATCTGTTCCTGTGTTTCAGACGCCGGTGATACGCACCCCCGAGTGCGTGCGGTAACGCCGGTTGATATTGACCAGGAGCGGGGTGATCTGTTCCACGTACTTGGCGTTGTAGAGGGCTCCGGCATCCACCGGCCGAAGGTTGGGTATCTTCCGGGTCAGATCGACCACGGTTTGCTTGGCGTCCTCGTCGTCCCCGCAGATGACCACGTCCTCGTCCAACGTGACGCCGGGCTTCAGCAATTCTTCGGCGGAAACGTTCTGGAAAGCCGCGACGACCTTGGATCCTGCGGCGGCGGCCTGGGCCTCTTCCGCGGCCGAGCCGGCTTCTACCTCTTCGGCGATTGCGCCGACGCCGCGCTCGAATCGCATGGGAGCGATGACGGTGACGAGGACCTTGCCGTCGAGGGCGTCACCGACGCCGGCGATGGTGGGCGACATGCCGTTGTAGGGCATGGTGAGGAAGACCACCTCGGACTGGGCTGCGGCTTCAGGATTGACGGCGCCGGAGATGGTCGTGCCGGGGGCCAGGGCTAGCAACTCGTCCGCCGCTTCCTGCGCCCGCCCGGCATCCCGCGACCCGATGACCACCGATTCTCCGGCCATTGCCAGGCGCAGCGCCAATCCCTTGCCTTCCGGTCCCGTGCCTCCCAAAAACGCCAGCATCTATCTCTCCTCCGTGCTCAATTGCGGCGCAAGTATATCACCGCCGGAACGGGCTGGGCCGTGTGATACAATCGGCCGGGATTGCCCATGCAATTGGTCTGACCACACTTCGTAGGAGGGTTTATCGTCATGGCGTTCTCACTGAACCACGTTCACCTCAAGACCCCCGATCCCAAGTCCACAGCCGATTGGTACGTGCAAAACCTGGGCGCCACGGTCACCGCCGAGACCCCGAACGGCGGGTTCCGGCTGGACCTCCACGGCCTGCCCCTGAACGTGACCGACCACATCGAGACCCAGACCCACCCGCAGAACTACGGCTTCGAGCACATCGCCATCGACACCACGGACATCGAGGGCACCATCGCCGATCTCAAGAACGGCGGCGCAACCGTGCTGGAAGAGACCACCGTGGGGGGCGGCCGCCGCGTCATGTTCTTCGAGGGGCCCCAGGGCATCATCCTGGAAGTCCTTGAGGTGATCGACGGCTAGCCAATACCGCTGCCGAGCCATATTGTATCGGGGCGAATATCATTCGCCCCACGTCGATTTACGACGACTTTTATCGGCCCGTGCTGAATGGTTTAGCTCCCGAAGGCACGGTGACCAACCATGCAATTGTGGGAATATGCAGCGGTCGAAGAGCCCGAGCGGTCACGCCGGCGGGTGCGCAACGGCCAACCTACCAACGAGTTGGTCTTCAGCGCCTATGTGGGCGGAAATGATGACACGTTCCCACATATTCTGGATCTTTATGTTTCGCCGGGAAGCCGGGTTGCAGATGTCACCTTCGGGAAGGGCGTTTTCTGGCGCAACGTTCCCGAAAAACGGTACGAATTGCTCGCCACCGATATCCAGAGCGGGGTGGATTGCCGCGCCCTCCCCTACACAGATGAGTCGATAGATTGTGTCGTTCTCGATCCCCCGTACATGCACTCACCGGGAGGAACCGCACACACCGTTCATGCGGCGTTCGAGCGACATTATCGCAACAACGGAACCGGGAATCGAACCACCAAGAAATACCACGAAGCCGTCCTTGAACTGTATGAAGATGCCGGTAAAGAGGCTTATCGAGTCCTGCGCGAACGCGGCGTATTGATTGTGAAATGCCAGGACGAAGTGTGCGCGAACCGGCAGCGTTTTACTCATGTGGAAATCATGCAATCATACGAACGGCTTGGATTCATTACCGAGGATCTGTTTGTGGTCGTTCGCCAAAATCGTCCCGGAGTTAGCCGGACGGTTCGCCAAGTGCACGCGAGGAAGAATCATTCGTATTTCCTGGTGTTTTGGAAAAACGGCTCAGGGAGGAGCATTTGGGAACCGCCGGCATGAACCCGGTAGATCTGTTGGTGACCATCATCCGGGAACACGCGCCGGAAGACATCTGGCGCGACTCGCCGTTGATAGGCTACCGGATGCTCGGGAATACCAACCGCGGCGAGATTGGCGAGGAATTCATACGGCGCTTCTTGGGGCAGAACGACATTGCAGTTGGCAACGGAGGGCGAGTTTCTCACACGGACCTGCGGGTCGGAGACATACGATTTGAAGTGAAAACGGCTTCGCTCGGTGCGAACGGCACTTTCCAGTTCAACCACGTTCGGTTGGACCGCAACTACGATTACTTGCTCTGTCTGGGTATATGCCCTAACCAGGTGGTTTTCAATATGTGGAGGAAAGGAGCCGTTGCCGAGGGTCAGGCGGGAACGTTGGTGCGCATGGCGGAGGGTCAGGCGGTCACGTACAAACTTACGAAGAGACTGACAGATATGACGGCTATCGAATCGTTCCCTGACCGTGTTCGTCAAACCCTTTCCGATAGCGGGGAACCGATGACCTAGTGAAATGCTGCCTCGTAACACACGCTGTGCCGACTCTTGTCAAGCGCTTTCCGGTTGAGCCGTGACAATTCCGGAAGGCAGTTTGCACCTGTTGCACTGAAGAGTAAGTCAAATGCCAGACCATCGCCTCCTCATCCTGTTCGCCCACCCCGACGACGAGGCTTTTCCCGTCGGCGGAACCATTGCCATGCACACCGCGCGCGGCGTGACCGCCCGGCTGATTACCGCCACCTCGGGAGAGCTCGGCGAGATCCGACAACCAGGCTCGGCGACCCGCGAAACCATCGGCGAGGTCCGACGCGGGGAACTGGCCGAGGCGATCCAGGAACTGGGCATCGAGTCCCACGAAGTCCTGCAGTATCGCGATTCAGGCATGGCGGGCTGGGACGACAATCATCATCCCAAGGCTTTCGTCCAGGCGGATGAGCACGAGGTTGTGGCCCGCCTGGTTTTCGAAATCCGCCGGTTCCGGCCCCAGGTGATCCTGACCTTTGGCATGGACGGATTGTACGGGCACCCCGATCACATCGCCATCTGCAAGCATTCCACCACGGCTTTCCGGCTGGCCGCTGACCCATCCTCTTTCCCCCATCACATGGCTATCGGCATTCAGCCGCACCAGACGGACCGACTTTTCTACAGCGTGCGTCCGCGCGGGTTCCGCGTGCACATGGCGGAATCGCTGCAGGCGGCCGGCGTGGACTTCCCCATGCCGTCCCCGGACCGGGTCAACGACGGCGCTGACCCTGAGACCATCACGCTGACCGTGGACGCATCGGACGGCCTGGACGCGAAGATGGCCTGCATCAAGAAGCACTTCACCCAGCTTCAGCCCGATTGGCCCTACGAGCGCATTCCGCGGGAAGTGACCGCCTCGGTGATCGGGGTAGAGCACTTCATCCGCGCCGAGCCGCCGGTGGCCGCAGGCGAGGTCGTCCCCGCCGACTTCTTCGCCGGCTTGTAGCCGGCCAGGCGGGTCAGATCAGTCCCGCAATGCCCTGCCAGACCAGCAGGACGCCCACCACCAGCAGCGTCAGGCCCATGGCCAGGATGAGCAGGTTCAGGTTGACCCGGCCGGTCAGGTTGGCTCCCAGGTAGCTGCCGATCATCGCTATCGGGCCCATCAGCGCCAGGATCACCCAGTCCACCTGGCCGTGGATCACGTGGCCCACCCAGCCGGCCGCGCCCATCACGAACCCGATGAACAGGTTGGTGCCGGCCGCGATCCGGGGGTCCACCCGGAGGATTCGCACCAGCGCCGGCAGGCGAATGCTCCCGAGGATCAACCCGACCGCGCCTCCCAGCATGCCCACGGCGAAGCCGATGCCGCCCTCAGCAGCCATGCGGCCCGGCGTGAACAGTCCCGGCGAGCCCTCCAGCCCCTGGCCGAAAAGCGCACCGCTGGACTGGCCGGACCGGATCCGGTCCCGGGCGATGATCAGGAACTCCACGCCCTGCCAGAAGACCAGCGCGCCAGCCAGGGCGATAAGCAGGTGTTCCGGCGTTACATCGCTGAACCACCCGCCGATGAACGCGCCGATAAACGCGGGTACGCCCATGGTGAGCACGATGCGGAGGTTGACTCTCCCGGCCCGCAGATGCCGTATCGTGCCCGCCAGAGATGCCAGGCTGCTGACCAGGATGTTGGTTCCGCCGGCGGCCGGAGCCGGCATACCCAGCAACAGCATGGCCGGCAGGCGCATGGTGCCCAGCGCCAGGCCGACAAACCCGCCCAGAATGCCGACCAGGAACGAGATCACTGCCAGTAGAGCGGCGTGCCAGACCAGCACGTCCGATGGCAGGCCCAGGGCGGTGAGGGGCATGGTTGAGCCGGGCTAAGTCATTGCGGGCGCAGCGTGGCAATCCCGCTGGGTGAGTGACGAGACTTTCCGCCACGAGATTGCCGTGTCGCTACGCTCCACGCAGTGACAGGGTGCACGCTTTTGCCATTGAGCGAGCGTTACGGTTGCCCCACGGCTTCCGTCACGCCGACCTCTGCCATCAGATCGGAGATCTGCCTCCAGGTTTCATCCTCGATGAAGATGCCGTTTTCGCGGCGCTGCAATTCGGTCCGGTACTCGATCTCGCCCGGGTAGTAGACCTCGCTGAAACCGGGTGCCGGGGGAGAGGTCTTCACGAACTCGGCGAATTCGGTCATCTCCTGCTTGAAGTCGTCCAGCGGCCGGAACTTGGCAACGTCGAACACCGCCAGGAAGCAGCCGTCGTTGTGGCGGGCCTGCGGGTCGATGCCGAAGCCCAGTCCGGTGAGCAGACCAGAGAACATCTCAACCATGAAGGACAGGCCGAACCCCTTGTGTCCCTGGTCTGCGCCCACGGGGAGGATCGCGCCGCCAGCGGCGTAGTCGTTGGGGTCGTTGGTCGGGTTGCCGTCCTTGTCCACGATCCAGCCGGTGGGCACCTGCTCGCCCCGATTGCGGGCCAGGCTGATCTTGCCAGCGGCAACGGCAGAGGTCGCCATGTCCAGCAGTACCTGACCGGGCAGGTTGCTGGGCACGCCGATGCAGATGGGGTTGGTGCCCAGGCGACGGGCGCGCCCGCCAAATGGGGCCACGGCCTTCGGGCCAGCGCCGGAGTCGGCGGTGAGGATCGCGATCATGCCCTCCTGGGCGCAGATGGTGGGGTAGTCGCCCAGGCGCCCGATGTGGCTCTGGCGGCGGATTGTGAATGCCGCGACACCGTTCTGCTTGGCCTTGTCGATGGCCATGCGGGTCGCCTTCTCGGTCACCACGAAACCGAACCCCCAGTGGCCGTCGATCACGGCGGTGGTGGGCGTCTCGCTGAGCACCTCAAAGGGCGCGCCGGGCACGATGTGCCCCCGGTCGACGCGCTCGCAGTACTCTGGGATGTGAATCACGCCGTGGGAGTCGTGGCCGACCAGGTTGGCCTTGACCTGGTGCGCGGCGACGATCTTGGCCTCTTCGGGCGGCGTGCCCTTGGCAACGTAGATGTGGTAGGCGGCCTTTTCCAGGTATTCAGGGGTGAAAACG
>JAJEIA010000096.1 GCA_022823505.1 Dehalococcoidia bacterium | reverse complement strand
ACTTTTCGCAAGTGTTCCAGCAGCAGGCCGGTCAGCAGGAAGTAGCTCAGGTGGTTCAGCGCGAAGGTCATCTCGATACCCTCGGCGCTGCTCCGGTCGGACAGGAAGATGGCCCCGGCATTGTTCAGCAGCACGTCCAGGTGGGGCACCAGTTCCATCGCCTCGGCGGCGACGCGACGCACCTCGCGTTGGGACGAAAGGTCGGCCAGCAGGTACTGCACCGCCGGGTTGCCCGTAGCGGCGATGATCTGCCGGACTGCGCCTTCGGTCTTGGCGGCGTTGCGGCCCACGATGACCACCCGGGCGCCCATGCGGGCCAGTTCGCGGGAGGCCGCATAGCCGATGCCGTCGCTGCCGCCGGTTATGAGACAGATTTT
Organism: Dehalococcoidia bacterium; assembly: GCA_022823505.1. Taxonomy (GTDB): domain Bacteria; phylum Chloroflexota; class Dehalococcoidia; order Lucifugimonadales; family UBA3495; genus Bin87. The sequence goes on along the minus strand of JAJEIA010000096.1, from coordinate 43,153 downwards.
CCCCTGCATCGGATTATTCAGCGGTTGCTCGTTGGCCGCAGCGTCTAGAGTGTTGTCCAGGACCTGCAATCGCCTCATGTCGCACAGTCCCCGGGTTATGCGCCCCGGCGTCGTGGACCATCCGGCCCGAGGACCCTGTGCCAACGCCGGTCGGCCCAACATGGCAAGTGGCACGCCTATCGTGAGCAGGTCAGAGATAAGAGCGACCCAACGGTAGTGGGCGTGGTCTCTTGCCGTGATGGGCAGAAGCGCGGCACAAACGGCCGGCGGGCAGAGATTCGTAACGCCGCCGGCTTCTCACAATTTACTCACTTTATTTTTACGTGGATTTCACACAAATATGACCGGTCATGATCATACTATCGACGGTCCAATACCAGATTCTCGTCTGCATAAAGACGATGCTTGATCGCTCGATTTCCCGTCCCGGGGGTTGAGCGGAACAGGGGCAGCGGCCTTCGCGGCCGCTTCATATAACTGATCATCTGATTGAGGAGTCATACATGAGCAGGCCGCATAAGGCCTCTCGGTCCTGCCCGCGCGCGGTCGCATCCATGGCGCTGATCACCGCGCCGGTCTCGATCCTTGCACTGAGCGTGGAATCCGTGCCCGTGAGAGCCTGGCCGCGGGGACAGGCTCTCACGCCGGCCCGACGGGCAGTTCGGCAGGCGGACCATTCGGTGGTATTGACCTGGATCACATCGGGTCTGGGGGAGGGACCGGCCATCGGTGACCGGATTGCGGATCGGCGCCCAACCCTGGCCATCCCGTCGGATGGTGTCGCCGTGTGTGTGCCGGGCGTGACGGACTGCAGGCCCGTCACGCAAGCGATGCCTTCGATGTAGATGAGATGGGAACTTTTTCGAACCCACGTCGTGGACTGGCCCGGACCGAAGCGCGGCTCAAGACACTTCTCGCCGTTCGTTGCCACTCCGGTGATATGCATGAACTCGTCCACATGGGTTTGGCCCACGGCTCGGCCGGCGCCGCCGCCGGAGCATTCGCTGGCTGGACCAGGACGTGGCCCGCGACGCAGCGCGTAACGGCGACCCTCCGCGAATGGGACACCAACACTTTGCTTCGTGACGGCGCCGGCGGACTCACGTCGTCGATGAGCCATCGGCCGGGGTCCGACAACCATAACGCGTGCAAAACCCGTGGCCCTCCGGATGCGTGGTGCCCGCATCCTGCCCAGAATGCCGCGACGGTGCGGCGTAGAACCCATTGTCGAGAAAACCATAAGAGAGGAACAGATGAAAGGTTACCTGGTCGTAATAGACAGCGACATTGAAAACCGCGCGAAGCTCGAGGAAATCTCGGATCGTATGGTCCCCGTCATTGCGAAGAGCGGCGGGAAGTACCTGGCCCGAGGAGGACCGGTCTCGGCTGTTGCTGGTGACATAGAACCCGGCCGCGTCATGGTTGTCGAGTTCGACAGCGTTGAAAAGGCGCAGGCGCTTCTGGCCCAACCGGAAGTCGGCGAGCGAGTTCATGAGCGCCACGCGGTGGCAACCGTCAACGCGTTCGTGGTGTCTGGCCTGTAGCGCATCGGGGCCAGGACCCCCGGACAATGGAGACGGTCATGAGAGCCACCAAGGTCATCACCCATGAACCCGACGATAAGTGCCGGCCCGCGCTCGTTGCCAGCGTTGCCTTTCAGGGCATCCTGCTGGCCCTCGTCCCGACTGTCGCCACTGCAACACTGTTCGCCCAGGTGTCGGGGCTGGGCGAACAGTACCTGGCCTGGTCGATAGTGGCCGCCGTCGCCATCAGCGGCATCACCACGGCCGTGCAGGCCGCTCGCCTGGGGCGGCTCGGCGGTGGCCACATCCTGATGACGGGAATGGCGCCAAGCTACATTGCAGCCGGGCTGTTGGCCGTGCACCACGGCGGTCCCGGGACTTTGGCAAGCCTGGTCATTGTCGTGTCCCTGCTGCAGTTCGCCCTCGCTTGGTGGCTGCCCATATTGAGGAGGATCATCACCCCGTTGGTGTCGGGAGTTGTGGTGATGCTGATTGCGGCCGGCGTCATGCCGGTGGCATTCGGCAGGCTATCCCACGTGCCTGACAATGTACCGTCCTTCGCGGGCCTGGTTGTAGGCGCCGCGACCCTGATAGTGGTGGTCGTGGTGGGCCTCCGCGCCACGGGCGCTATTCGCCTTTGGGGAGCGCTGCTCGGTATGTTGGCCGGCACCATGGTGGCCATCGCCTTCGGGATGTACGACCCGACGCCGGTGATTGAAGCGCCGTGGATCGGGATGCCGACGCTCTGGACACCCGGTTACGATCTGACGCCAGGCGTGGAGTTCTGGACGCTGTTACCCGCGTTTGCGCTGGTCGCAACCGCCGGCACGATCAAGTCTGTCGGTAGCAGCGTGGTCGTGCAACGCACGGCGAGGCGAGAGTCAAAGGTAACCGACTACCGTCTGGTACAGGGCACGGCAAACGCCAATGGCCTGGGGACTTTTCTCTCGGGCCTGGCCGGCATATTGCCCACGGGCACCTACGAGGCCACTTCCGTGTCGCTGACCAACTTCACGGGCGTGGCAGCCAGATCAGTGGGCTACGCGATCGGCGGCATGCTGGTCCTCATGATATTTCTGCCGAAGGCGATGGCGCTGCTGCTCACCATTCCGCCTGTGGTCATGGGCGCGTACCTGGTGGCCATCGTGGGGATGTTGTTCGTAGAAGCCACACGCTCAGTTTTCCAGGATGGACTGGGGCCGCGTCGGTCACTGATCCTCGGCGTGTCATTGGCGGTAGGCCTCGGCATACAGAGCACGGACATACGGGACACGTTCAGTGGTGCGTTGGGGCTGCTGGTGGGAGACGGGATGCTGGTCGGCACGCTGACCGCGGTTCTCCTGACGGCATTCGTCGAGTTTTCGAACCCCGGCCGCAAACGGCTCCGCGCCCGATTGGACCAGTCCGCGTTTGCGCCGGTCGACGCGTTCCTGGCAAGGATCGCCAACCACGCCAAATGGGACGAAGATGCTACGAACAAGCTCCGATACGTTGGCGAAGAGACGCTGACAAGCCTTTTGGAAAGCGAGGATGCCAATGCGTCTCCGCGCAAGCTCGTTCTCACGGCGCGTCCCAGCGCGGGCGCCATCGAGCTCGAGTCCTGGGCGTGTTGCAGGAAGAAAACCTTGCAGACCATCTGGCTTACGTCAACGGGCAGGCGCGCAACGCGGAAGAAAGTCTGGCGTCGTTGCGCTTGTTGCGCCACTTCGCATCGGCAGTTCACCACCGCAAGTACCACGGACTGGATATCGTCACGGTGGAGGTAGCTCGCTAGAGATCCCCGGAGCACGATGGCCGATGTCGGTCACGCCCATATGTTCATTTTGCTCACGCTGGCAGGTTCATTGAGTTAGGGTGGTCAGTCAACGGTGGGAAGCCTGCTCGCCACAACCGAAAAGGAGAAGCCACGATTTTGGCAATCAAGCAAGCGGTGGATGGCGAGGCCGTACGTTATCTCAATTCCAAACCACCGGTCTGTGGCCTCGACCGGCAAACGGACCCATTCCAGATCGAGTAGGGGGTTCCTGCCATGCGCGCCACCCGGTTGCTGTGCAACCGGGTCGACTTGGCTCGACTGTCGGCCATCGAGTACCCGCGTGGGGGACGCTACAGCATTGCTCCGGATGTGGTCGCGGCTTCGTGCGGACCGGTCGACTCCGGGGCCTTGTTCGCCAAGCGTCAGCCGGAGGAGATCCAAACCGTCGCGCTGGACACGCCCTCTCGCACCGCTGCAGCCTTGACCCGTATCCTCTGCTCGCAGAAATAGCGCTTCATGCCCGAGTCCATGGTGATGAACCCGCGGTTGGATACGATGCCGGATGCGTGCGACAACGCACTTTTTGCCGAGCTGGATGATGGCGTTCAAAATTGGACCTGGGCGAAGAATGGACCGAGTGGACCGGCCTGCCTTTCGTCTGGTCATTCGGGGCCGGACATCCTGGGCGCGTGTGACTCCAACACATGGAGGCGCTTTGGGCATCTCGCGAGGCGGGCATGACGGCGTTGGATGCGATCGCGAGTTGCGCTTTTTCCGGAGACGACGTGAAGAACTCCGCCTTGCGGGAGTATCTGCGCCACAACCTGAGGTTGGAGTTGAGCCAGCATTACAGGAAAGGACTCAAACTTTTCTGCGTCCGCGCATACCAGTTGGGTCTAGCACCGTGCACCACCCCACCGCGGTTTTACAAACGTTTGGTGCCAGTTTGAGAACAGGTTGAAAATGTCATGGGATTCCCGCGACCTGCTGGTTGACAACACTCAGCAGCGAGGAACCCCATGAACATTGCCGATTTTATCGCCGAACTGTTCTGTCAAATCGACGACGCCCTGCCCGATATTGCCCGCCATAGCCAGGCCATCCTCTCCCTGAGCGAACTGGTCACCATCGGTGTGCTGCGAGCCATGAAGGACGTCAGCCAACTGGCTTTCTGCCACTGGCTCAGGGACAACTATGGCCGCCCTTTCCCCAACCTGCCCCGCCGTACCCGGCTCAACCGCCGACTGAGGACCCAGCAGCACTGAACCGGCTACTTCCTGGCCGAACCCACCGTGCTGGGGGTGGCCGACAGCTACGGCGTTGAACTGCGCCATCCCTTGCGAGAAGGACGACACGCCTCGGGCTGGGCGAGCCGGTGGCCACCACCAAGACCCTCCGGCGACGCTTCTTCTCCCTGGCCGGACGCATCACCCGCAAAGCACATCGCATCGCCCCGCATCTCCCCCAGGGCTGGCCCTGGCAAAATCAGTTCGGCAGCGCCCTGGCGAGACTGCGCGCCCTGACACTCCCTTCTTGACCACGCCTTCGGCGTCTGATTGTCCGCCGCGCTGCATCGCAGATCTGCGCCAGGCTGGTCCCCGAGTGTCCCTTGTTGCAATTCGCCCTGATAATCTTGATTGCTGCTCCCGCTCGGGGCCGTCAACATCCCCTTGGCGTGGCTACCACATCCTGTGCCCAGCCGGATTGGAGCGGATCAAGGCCACGCCGGATCGAGCCCGGCTCGTCTCATCCCCTCCTTCCCAAAGTAGCCACGTCCTTTCGGTGGATTGGGGCTTAAGGATGCACACGCAATGTAGAGCGTGTGTATACCAGAGCTGCGTTCTAAACAGCCGCTCATCAGGACCGCGTCATCTTCCTCGCGCCCAACACGCTTTTCGCACCGGGACCGGAATTTTGCGTACGGCGGATGTATAGGGGCGGCGCGTGTAGCAAATGTGCGTATGGAGCTATACGTACGGGCGCGAACCGTGACTGTGTCGTTTTAGGATGTGCATTTCGGTCTTTCGCACAGAAATCTCTCTGTTTCGGTTCCAAAATCATCCTACCGTTGATTGGTAGGCCTGCCCCGCAGCCGATGGCCAGATGAGATCGGGTTAATGAGGTCCGGTCATGGCAGTGCGAGGCTGACTGTGCCCGTCTCTTCTGCGGCTCGCTTTCGCGTATCGCGATGAGTTGCGGCACATGGACCTTCGACGGTTCGAATCCTATTTCCAAAAACTTGAGGGTACGGACACGTGGAAAGTCGTGGAGCAAGAACACTGAGTGGGAAGACATTGCGCCGTTGTGGTCTCGTGCATGGTCAAAGGGCATGGCGACGTTTGATGTTGGTTGTCGCGTTATTCGTGGCGACGTTCGCGGTGGGCGCTGCATTTTGGTTGGGGACGCAGCCGGCGGCAGCGCAAACAACACAGTCCGCGTTGTCGGCACTGTCGCTCAGCGACATCACGTTGTCTCCAGCGTTCGAAGCCGGAACGACCGATTACGTTGGAATGGCTGCCGCAGGGACCACGCAAACCACCGTTTCCGCTACCCCAGAGTCGGGAACCACGGCGACCATCTCCCCTGCCGACGCTGACGACCTAACCGACGGACACCAGGTGGACGTAGTCCACGGGACCGAAATCGACATCACCACCTCCGCCACCAATCAACTGGACACCACCTATTCGGTGGTCGTTTCATTCGGCGCTGCGTCGGTCCAGTCCGTAGCAGTCACTAGCGACGCGGGAACCGATGCGACCTATGCCACGAATGATGTTATCACCCTGAGCGCGACTTTCGACCGACCCGTCTCCGTGGACATTGCCGACGGCACCCCCCATTTGACCATCAGGTCGGGCAGCCATAACCGGGTTGCCAGATTCTCCTCCATCGACGCCACAAACAAAATCCTCACCTTCTCCTACACCGTCGTGGCCGACGACGGCGACCAGAGCGGTATCTCCATACGGCCCAACGTGCTGTCCCTGAACGGCGGATCAATCAAGGACATGGCCACAGATGAGGATGCGGTCCTGGATCACGCCCCCCTGGACGACCAGCCCGCCCACCGGGTCAACAAATTCCCCACAATCCCCTCCGGCGGCATCGCCATCACCTCCACTCCCCTCGCCACATCCGACACCTACGGAGCCGGAGAGACCATCTCCTTCACTATCACCTTCGACTCCGTGGTGGTGGTGGACATCAGTGGTGGCACGCCCGCCCTCAGGATGCGATTCTGGCATTCCGGCATCATCGGCGCCCGGGACAAGGACTTGACCTATGTCGGCGGGTCGGGCACCGATACCCTGACGTTCGAGTACGTCGTGCAGCCCGCTGACATCGACAGATCTGGACTCGCGGTCCGCGCCAACCAGCTGCGTTTCCATGGCGGCACCATCAGGCACTACACGACCAACCGGAACGCCGACCTCAGCCACTCAGCGCCAAGCCTCGGCGACTCCGAGCACAAAGTGGACGGCAGCCTCAGCCCTCCGCGCGCCACCCTGTCCACCCTTTCGCTCTCCGACACCACCCTGTCCCCCACCTTCGAAGCCGAAACCGCCCGCTACCTCGGAATCACTACTGTTGGAACCATCCACACTACGGTTACGGCCACCGCTGAGTCCGGCACAACGGTAACCATCTTGCCGTCCGACTCCAAGGACGGCATCGACGGACACCAGGTGGACATCATCCAGGGTGCTGAAATCGCTGTCACCGCCTCCGCCGATGGCACACTCCCCACCACCTATACCGTCGCGATCCACTTCGCTGCGTCGGTCCAGTCCATCGCGGTCACCAGCGACGCCGGCGCCGACGCCACCTATGCGGACGATGACACCATCACCCTCGCGGTCACGTTCAATAACCCCGTCTCCGTGGACACTGCGGAGGGCACCCCCCATTTGACCATCAGGTCGGGCAGCAAAAACCGTAACGCTGGTTACACTTCCATCGACGCGACCAACCGCGTCCTGTCCTTCGCCTACACAGTGGTGTCTGCGGACGGTGACCAGAGCGGCATCGCAATACGCGCCAATTCGCTGTCCCTGAACGGCGGGTCAATCAAGGACATGGCCACAGATGAGGATGCGGTCCTGGATCACGACGCCCTGGAGAACCAGCCCAGCCACCGGGTCAACAAATACCCCACAATCCCCTCCGGCAGCATCGCCATCACCTCCACTCCCCTCGCCACATCCGACACCTACGGAGCCGGAGAGACCATCTCCTTCACCATCACCTTCGACTCCGTGGTGGTGGTGGACACCTCCGGTGGCACCCCCGCCCTGAGAATGAGGTTCTGGCATCGCGGCATCGTCAGCGCCCGGGACAAGGACTTGACCTATGTCGGCGGGTCGGGCACCGATACCCTGACCTTCGAGTACGTCGTGCAGTCCGCTGACCGCGACAGATCTGGACTCGCGGTCCGCGCCAACCAGCTGCGCCTACACGGGGGCACGATCAGGCATTACACGACCAACCGGAACGCCGACCTTCGGCACTCAGTACCAAGCCTCGGTGACTCCGGCCACAAGGTGGACGGTAGCCTCAACCCTCCGCGTGCCACACTGTCCACCCTTTCGCTCTCAGACGCCACCCTGTCTCCCATCTTCGAAGCCGAAACCACCACTTACATCGGAGCGGCTACCGCGGGAACCACTCGAACCACGGTTTCCGCGACCGCTGACTCGGGAACCGCGATCACCATCTCGCCTGCCGACGCCGACGGAGGTACGGACGGGCACCAGGTGGACATCACCCAGGGTACCGAAATTACCATCACCACCTCCGCCGATGGCACAATCTCCACCACTTATGCCGTCACGGTTCAATTCACTACGGCGGTGCAGTCCGTCGCGATCACCAGCGACGCCGGCACGGACGCCACCTATGCGGAAGATGACACCATCGCCGTCGCGGTCACATTCAATTACCCCGTCTCCGTGGACACCGCCGACGGCACCCCCAGCCTCATCATCAACCTGGGCGGCAGTGACCGGAGCGCGGGTTACTCCGCCATCGACGCGACCAACCGCATCCTCACTTTTTCCTACACCGTCAAGGCCTCAGACAGCGACCAGGACGGTATCTCCATCGACGCAAATTCGCTCTCGTTGAATGGCGCGACGATCACGGACAGTGCCATCAATACGGAGGCTGTTCTCGTCCACGATGCCATTGCCGACCGAGCCGGCCACCGCGTCAACAAGATACCCAGGATCGTTACCGGCGGCGTGGCAATCACCTCCACGCCCCTCGCCACGTCCGACACCTACGGTTTCGCAGAGACCATCTCCTTCACCGTCACCTTCGACTCCAAGGTGGTGGTGGACACCACCAATGGCGTGCCAACCCTGGCAATGAAGTTCTCCGAAGGAGGTGGTATTCCGGTTACCAGGAACCTTTCTTACACGAACGGGACCGGAACCGCCTCCCTGGTGTTCGAGTACGTCGTGCAGATCGGCGACGTCGATGATAATGGCCTGGCCGTGGCGGCCAATCAACTAGTCCTCAACAGCGCCACCATCAAGCATTCAACCACCGGCAGAGATGCGAACCTGAACCACGCAATACCCGGCACGGATGGCGTTTTCTCCGACCACAAGGTGGACGGCGACTTGAATGCTCCGCGCGCCACGCTGTCCACGCTGTCGCTCACCGATATTACGTTGTCTCCCGCCTTCGAGGCAGGAATAACCAACTACGTCGGAACAGCGATCCCGGGTACCACACGAACCACGGTGGCGGCCGCCGCCGACTCGGGAATAAGCGTCAGAGTCTCTCCCGACGACGGCGACGGTGGGCTGAACGGACACCAGGTAAACGTCGGCCACGGCACCGAGATTACCGTCACGACGTTCGCCATGAATCACCTCACCACCAGGTACAAGGTTACAGTGTACTTCAATGCGGAAGCGCTGTCGGCGGCATTCTCCAGCGACCCGGGTGCAGACGCGACCTACGCCACCGGCGATGTGGTGTCGCTCGACGTCAAGTTCGACAAGCCGGTCTCCGTGAACACCGGCGGCGGTACTCCCGACGTGACCATCAAGGTGGGCGATAACGACCGCAACGCCGCTTACTCCGCCATCGACTCCACCGGGCGCATCCTCACCTTCTCCTACACGCTGGTAGCCGGGGATAGCGACCAGGACGGTATCTCCGTCGACGCCGATTACATTGCCCTCAATGGTGGGTCCATCACCGACGCCGGAAGCGGCCAGCCTGCAATTCTCTCCCACGACCCGGTGTCCGACCACGCCGGCCACCTGGTCAACAAGATCCCCAACATCGTCACGAACGGCGTTCGCATCACTTCCACACCCCTGGCCAGCGCAGATGCCTACGGAGTCGGAGAGATCATAGCGTTCAGCGTCACCTTCGACTCCAACGTGGTGGTGGACACCGCGCAGGGTACCCCCTCTTTGAGGATGAATTTCCAGCCATCGCAGGGGGTGCCACTGCTTCCCAAGGAACTGGTCTACGCCCGAGGCTCGGGCACATCCACGCTGGTGTTCCAGTATGAGGTGCAGTCCGGCGACCTCGATTACAACGGCCTTACCATGGAAGCAAACCAGCTGCGATTGAACGGCGGAACCATCACGCACGCAACCACGACACAGGATGCTGTACTAACGCATGCCGGACCCGGCGACGCCGGCCGGTTCCCCGGCCACAAGGTTAACGGCGGGCTCCAGGGCGCCATGCTCACTGCCCTGTCCCTGGGCGATGGAACTCTTTCGCCGACCTTCAATCCCGGAATAGCGAACTACACGGCAGTGGTGGGGCGCGCCGTCCCGCGAACCACCGTCGCGGCTTCCGCCGACACCGGGACCACGGTCAGCATCTCGCCCGAGGACTCGGACACCGATACGCCCGGGCACCAAGTTGACTTAGCCAGGGGCGCCAACACCATCACGGTCACGGTGTCCAAAAGCGGTCTGATCACCCGAACCTATACCGTCACCCTCACTCGAACGTGGGCGGAAATCCGGAAGGTAGCGATCACCAGCGACCCCGGATGGGACAATACTTACGCGCCCGGGGACGAGATCGAAGTGTCCATTATTTTCAATCAACCGGTGTCGGTGGATACCACCAACGGCAGGCCTTATGTTGTGCTCACGTCGGGAGTTCGCCACCGCAATGCCACCTTCGCATCAGTAGATCCCACCAGCCGGATACTTACTTTCACCTACACCCTGGGACCCGTGGACCATTCTGAATCCGGGGCGGCGCTGAGGGAAGATAGCCTGGTTCGCAACGGAGCGACCATCAAGCACGCCTACACCAACGAGAATGCGCTGATCACCCACCCCGTTCTGCGTCCCGACCCGCGGCATCGGATCAACAAGCAACCGGAGATTATCCCTGGAGGCATCAAAATCGCCTCGAACCCAGTCGCCGGCGAAGGTACCTACGGTGAGGGAGAGATCATCAGGTTCAGGGTCACCTTCGATTCGCTGGTGGTCGTCGACACCGAAAATGGCGTCCCGTTTCTAACGGTCAGGTTTATCGAACGTGGCCACCTTGGTCGTGATGTTCCCTTCAGATACACAGCCGGCTCCGGCTCCCAAAACCTTTATTTTGAGCGCGTGGTCCAGCCCGGGGATGCGGATAACGACGGCATTTCTGTGAGATCAAACCCACTTTCTCTCAATGGTGGCGCCATCCGCCACATGACCACCCACAGAGACGCTCGCTTGACGCATGGCGGCGTCGATACGGATGCGGGCCACAAGGTGGATTCCACAATAGTGCCCACGCTGCTCTTCCTTTGCGGATTGCGCGTGCCCGACAAAAATGCCGAGGTGGACCTCTGCTGGCAGATGCTAACTCCCATCCCGACCGACGAAGACGTGATATTTGAAATGCGCTGGAAGCCCTTCTACGGAGTCCCCATCGACGAAACTGACACCGAGGATTTCAGAGAGTGGCTAGAGTTCGCCCGGGGGAATAACTACACCAGCTGCCCGTCAATGTGCGTCCGGACCACCCACGTCACCAGCTCCGGCCGCGGCGGGGGCTTAACTTACCAGTTGCGCATGCGTCGGGGCGATACCATCCTCGGCATATCGAGCCGCCTGGAGGTGCACGCTCCCAATCGGAACGATGCCGAACTGGACGTGGAGTTGAGCGGCGTGTTCCATCCTCACGATTTCACGTCGTACCCTGGCGACGTTGCAACGGGTCCTTTCCGCACCGATTTGACCTTCACTGATCCCGTGGTGCGGGCCACGGTTGTGGAGCTCGTCAGAGGTCTGCAACTCTCGGACTTCAACATTTCAAATGGCGCCGTTACCAACATAGTACCCGACCCGGGCGCCAGCTACGTGATAACCGTCGTGCCCACCGTCCTTGGCAAGCCGGTCACCATCACCCTGCCTCAGGGAACGGTATCCGGCGTCGGAGCGGCGATCCACCAGGACGGCAGGAACGACTTCACGCGCCGCAACAATGCCTCCAACACCCTGACCGTGAAAACGGCCGAACCGTGATGGTCCTCCGCCCGACGAAGACGTGATATTTGAAATGCGCTGCAAGCCCTTCTACGAAGTTTCTCTCAACAATGCCGACACCGAGGATTTCAGAGAGTGGCAAGAGTTCGCCCGAGGGAATAACTACACCAGCTGCCCTTCGACGTGCGTCAGTACCATCCCCATCTCTGAACCCATTGGCTACACACCCTCTGATATTACAACGACGGGTTATGGAGGGAGGCCGGAAGTGCGGCGACCGAGGGCGGCCCGGCGTTTCTGGTGGGAGCGTCTGGCCCGTTGGTTGCGCTTCTGGACATCTGCCAGCCACCCCAGCAGTTCCTCCGGCCCGAACCGTTCTTTGGGCACAAGCTCACGGACCACTCGGTATACCTGGGGTCGGGTGATCCGGGGCATCTTTTTCCCCAAGCCTGTTGCCGGGCCAGCAGGAAGGCACCCGCCAGCAGACACAGGGCGATGTGGTGGTGCCAGCCGGCCCAGAGCCTGCCCCGTACTTGATACGGGGTGCGGGTCTCATATTCGTCCAGGCCCACGTCGCCTTTCTCAGTCTCGAACTCGGTTTCGATGCGCCACCTGGCGCCGCCCACGTAGGCCAGGGTCTCCAGGGTCGCGTCGTCTGGCGCGTTGGACAGGTAGTAGCGGGGTTCACTGCCGTCCCGGTTCCGACGATAGATTGCCCCAAGGATTTCTCCGGGCTGGCGTCGCTTGGTTGCTCCGACACCTGAAGGAACTGGGCGCCAAGGTGGGAACGCCGGATATCACCTTTCACAAGCTGCGTCATTTCCATGCCGCATTAGCGTTGAACCAGGGGAACAACCACAGGGTTGTGTCACGAAGGTTGGGGCACAGCAAAGTGAGCATCACCATGGACCTGTATGGTCACGCGCTGCCCGGGTGGCGAAGGGATTTGGCTGAAAACGTGGCCAGTGCCATCGATGGAGAGGGTCCGTTGATTGCCGCCATTTTGCCGCCCAACTGGTCATATTGGGTCAGATTTAAGCGTGAAGTGCCTACTGCTCCAAGTAGGAAAGCGTGCTAAACCGCCCCAAAACATACTGGATTGGGGGCCATTTAGTATCTGAACTCCGGCACCAATTCCTCCATTTCCTACTCAAAACGGCCCCAATCGGAGCCGTTTTGTCGTTTTATCGACAAATTCACAGGCGCCGACATGTACTTCGGAAAGAGCGTGTCCGAATAGCCGGACGTGAATTTCGGGGGAGAGATGAGATTGCGAACGCATTCCCGCTCAGCGAATCATTCCGGTAATGCCTGGCGTGTGGTTCGTTGGCAACGGGGTTGCTAAACTGCATTGCCCGAACACGAACGAGGTGAACCATGACCAGAGCTCCCGCGACACGCATCCAAAGAGTACAGCCGCCGGCCACCCTGGCCGCCGGAGAAAAAGCCCGACAACTGGCGCGGCAGGGTCACGACGTGATTGACCTGGGCCAGTCGAGTCCGCACCAAGTGACCCCGCAGCACATCATCGACGCCGGGGTCCAGGCCCTGAACGCAGGACACACCAACATCAGTTCATCCCGCGGGCTGCCCGAACTGCGCCAGGCGATGTCCGCAAAGCTGGCATCCCACAACGGTCGCTCCGTTGATCCCGACGGCGATATTCTGGTTACTCCCGGCAGCAAGATGGGCCTGTATGAGGCCATCAACGCCTACATCGAGGCGGGAGATGAAGTGCTGGTGCTTGAGCCCACGTGGGTCAGCTTCAGCCAGCAGGTGGAGATGGCTGAGGGTGTGCCCGTGGCCGTGCCACTCAGCGAGGAGGAGGAGTACCACATTAGCTACGACCGGCTGAAGGAGTACGTCACCCCGCGCAGCAAGATGATTGTCATCAACAACCCCAACAATCCCACTGGCCGGGTTTACACCGCGGAAGAACTGGCAGACGTGGCGCGCCTGGCCCGGGAGCAGGATCTGCTCGTCGTTTGCGATGAGACCTATGAGTATTTCCTCTACGATTCCAACCGGCACGTCACCATCGCGAATTTTGAGGGCATGGCGGAACGGACCCTGACCAGTTACACATTCACCAAAGCCTATTCCATGTCCGGCTGGCGGTTGGGCTGCATCGTGGCTCAATCAAACCTCCTGGACCCATTGCTGAAGATACAGGAACAAACGGCCAGCTTTGTTTCTCCCTTTGTGCAGATGGCCGGGGTGGCCGCCCTCCAGGGCCCCCAGGATCACCTGTCCAAGTGGCGGGAGGATTGCGATGAACTGCGCGCGTACTGCGTTAGCCGGTTGTCCCAGGTTCCCGGCGTGCACTGTCCTCGGCCCGAAGGGGCCACTTTCCTGTTCCCCCGCTACTCGGCGGACGTGTCATCCACGGAGATGGCCGAACTGCTGGTGGAGCGGGAAGGAGTGGTGGTAACCCCTGGCATCGGCTTCGGCGAAAGCGGGGAAGGCCACTTCCGCATAGCCCTGATGCGGTCTCCGGCTGAGCGAGTTGTGGAAGGGGTGGAACGCATAGCGCGGTTCCTAGAAAGCCTCTAGCCGTCATTGCGCTCCCGGGCCGGCCGATACGGGGAATTGTCCAGAGGTACCCAGGGAGCATTTCGAGTTCCGCTGTTGGCGGTTTGAGTTTGTTTGCCAGCGACGAAAAGTCACGAGGAGTCCCGCCATGCGAATGGATCCGATCAGTTTGTACGATTACGAGGCGCGCGCCCGGCACATTCTGCCCCACAACAATTGGGTGTTCGTCGAAGCCGGCGCGATGGACGAGAGAACCACGGCCCGGAACCGCACCGCTTTCGAAGCGTTGACGTTGCGACCGCGTTTCCTGCGGGATACCACGGAGCGAAAGATCTCTACCACCGTTCTCGGAACCGACATCAGCTTCCCGGTCATGATCTCGCCCACCGACTCCCACCTCAACGCACACCCGGAGGCGGAGCGCGCCACCGCGCGCGGCGCCGGCATGTCCAACACCCTCATGATGTGCAGCACCTCGTCCAACTGCAGCCTGGAAGAGATCGCCGAGGCGGCGACGGGCCCGCTCTGGTTCCAGCTCTCTCATCGCGGTTACGACCTGACCGAAAACCTGGTGAAGCGCGCGGAGGCTGCCGGTTTCGGCGCCATCGTGCTCACCGTCGACGCGCCTATTCCCACTCCCAAGGAGCGGGACATACGCAATCGCTATGAACGCCCGGGTGAGTACGGCAACTTCCGCGCATCGCTGAATCCGGCTGCCACCGCAGACGGCGTCGACGCATCGCAAGCCTGGGAAATGCCGCCATGCCCGCCCCTCACCTGGCGAGAATTGGAATGGCTACGGAGCCTCACCGACCTGCCGTTGGTGTTGAAGGGCATCCGTGTCGCCGAAGACGCGCGCCTGGCCGTGGAGCACGGCGCCAACGCGATCATGGTTTCCACCCACGGTGGGCGCAGGTTCGACGACACCATGTCCAGCATTGAAATGGTGCCCGAGGTCGTCGCTGCCACCGGTGGAAAAGTCGAGGTGTACGTCGATTCCGGCGTCAGGCGCGGCAGCGACGTGCTCAAGGCGCTGGCCCTGGGCGCAACCGCGGTGGCCGTTGGACGGCCGCTCTACTGGGGCCTTGCGGTCAACGGCGCGGAGGGCGTCCATCACATGCTTGAAATCCTGCGCGAGGAGTTCAACCGCGCCATGGCTTATTGCGGCCAGAACAGCGTGGACAGCCTGGAGGACCGACTGCTCAACATTCCGCGCAACTGGGGTCCGTTCCGGACGGAAAACGACATCGCAGACCATCTCCCCCTGTAATTCGAGGATGACCCACGGTCCGGATACGTTGGTGCGACGCCGAAGCGCCAGGGGTCCGTGTCATGTTGGTCGCGGCACCGGACAGCCGAATCAGCAACCGCGCGAGGGTTTCGATCCGATCGGGCGCAGGAAGCATCCGGGGCCGGCTGTCCCAGGAAGGCGCGGCCGCCATAATGGATGGCCGTTGCGGATTGGGCAACCTGATACGTGCGGAATAATGTTCGCGCGCTTTTCGGGCGCTAATGCGCGGCAACCGCATTGGGACTTCCCGGTGTCCGCCAAAGCCGCTGCACGCTCAACAATGGTGAACTCCGAACTCCCGACCTCCGGAGGTGGCGGAGGCGATCTACCGCCGGCTCATTGCGACCAAGGTAAGGCGGGGCAGGAGCGACCGCAGCAAACCGGAGCGGGCGTTGTCACGCGCCGGCGGGGGATCCATTGGCGCTTCCGAATGGACCGCGTCCGGGCCCATGCGGGTCTTGTTTTCCAGGCGATAGACCGCAATGAGCAGGTTCCCGCCCACGACGGCCACCATGTACGCAAATACGCACATGCTGTACCACATATAGCCTGCGTCGAGGCGCTTCATCACCTGTTCCGGAGTGTACCCCAAGTGGTCAAAGTCAATTCGCCATGGACCCATCAGATTGTGGTCGGGCAGGGTCATCCGCAGGTCTGGAAGCCAGTAGACCATCGCGATCGTGACTGCGCCCAGGGTGGATGCAACGATGGCGATGGTGAATACGGCATGGAGCAGGAAACGACATTGAGCCCGGTCGGGATTGGTTTTCGGATCCTTGATCACCAGCAAGGAGACGAGCACTCCCACCAGTATCGGCATGGCAACGGTCGATTGGACCCATACCGCCGTGCCGGACAGGACGATTACCGGGCCATACGACAACAACGTGGCCGGCAACACCGCCCACGTCGCCCGGACGAGAACGCTGCGTTCCGCCCGGGGGCCCGAGGTTTGCCAAGCCCAGAGCAGTTGGAACACCATCGCTGACAACCCGGACAGTACCACTGCCACCAGCAGCATCAGCATGTGGGGCACGTGGGTTCCGGCCAGGTCGCCGATGCGGTAAAAGCCGTACTGGTCCAGTCCCAGGAGAGCGTAACGGAAGGCGGGGAACGCCAGCAGGATGAACATTGAAGCCCAGTAGAAATCTCGCAGGGCTTCCCGCCGATCCGTCCAGACAAACGCCTGCGCCAGGACCAGCAGCGACGTGATCATCAGGTACGCCAAGGGCATCCAGTCATCATTCCAGCCCATTGCGCCCAGAGCGTAGCCGCTGGCGACCACGAAGAGGGTTGGCAGGAGGACCCGGAATGCCAGAAAACCGAGCGTGGCGTTCAGCAACGGCGGGAGTTTGGCTTCGCCGCGGCCCACACTTGACGGGTTCGGAACCACAATGGGGTCCAAGCTTGGAACCGTTTGGTCGGCGGGTGTGGAATCGAGGAGGGAGCCGTCACCTTCCGCGCCGGCGGTGTCGCCATCCGGCGCCAGTCCGGCCAGCATGATGAGCCCATCCACCTCGATTTCGGAGAGGTTCAATGCCTTGCCGAAGATGCGGAGGCGCTCCACGTTGGGTCGAGTCGCTCCGGATTCCCAACGGGTCACGGTGGCGTGACTGAACCGTCGGTCGTAAGATTCGTCGACCTCCGCCATGCGCTGCAACAACTCGTCCTGCGAAAGGCCACGGCGTCTGCCGGGCTCCGAGAAAGCCTCCCGGTACGCGCGCATGAGGAAGCCAACCTGCGCGAACCGCTCCCGCTGCGTTTCTCGATCTAATGCCATGACCGGGCGGTACACCTAGACTCAAAACGTTGTGCGCACCAGTTACGGTGCGACCCGCGTGCAATTATTGCCGCATTTGTCCCTGCGAGCAATCCGCGATTCACAGTCAGTACGGCGCTGGATTCAGCCCGCAAATATTACCTGACGGAGCCCCTGGGAGTCGCGCCACAGCCCTCTCGATGGCAGTTTCGTGTTGACGTGCCAGCGCACGGCGCCGGCATGGTCCCCTCATCGCCGGTGACGTTCCGATACTTGCGATGTCAATGTGCAGTATGCACGTGGTGTCGGCACAGATCGCGCACGCTCATTTTACGTAGGAAATGCCCGTTTGCTCGGTACGGTCATTCCATCGGTGTTCAGCGCGCTACGGGCAATGTGCGGTTGTGGCGATGCTTGCCGTGTCGTCACATTGAACCTTGCGATGTCCAACCGGGCGTTTTGCGGGCGCGGTGCCGGCCGAGCAGCACGACGAATGGGCCGAAGGTCGCCGCTACCTCACCTTCACGGACGATCTCGACGCGGAACCCTAACTTCCGGCAACATCCTGGAGGCAACATCCTGAGCAACGCCAGCAAGGATGACGATTCCTTCAATACTTGAAGGGACATAACCGGACCGAATCCGGCGCCGTTCAGTGGTAACATCAGGCCAAGTTTTCACATGGAGGTTTCGGGATGGAGATAGGAGTTACCGCCAGGGCATCCAGCAATTCGGTTGATCCGGCCGAATTGGCGAAGCGGGCCGAGGAACTGGGGTTCGAGTCTTTCTGGCTTCCGGAGCACCCCATCCTTCCCGTGCATACCACCTCCCGCTACGGCGGCACGCCGGACGGGTCGATCCCGGATTCCATGGCGGACATCGGCGATCCGCTCATTGCTCTGGCCATGGCGGCGGCGGCCACCAACAGCATCAAGCTTGGCACCAGCATCAGTCTGGTTCCTGAACACAACCCGCTGATGCAGGCCAAGCAGATCGCCACACTGGACAAGTTCTCGGGTGGGAGGTTCCTGTTCGGGATCGGCGCGGGCTGGCTGCGGGAAGAAACGGAAATAATGGGCGGCGATTTTGAACACCGCTGGGGCCAGACTCGGGAAGCAATCCTTGCGATGAAGGAGCTATGGACCAAAGAAGAAGCGGAATTTCACGGGCGCTTCTTCGACTTCCCGCCAGTCAAATGCTCCCCAAAGCCGGTCCAGCAGCCACATCCGCCGGTGCTGCTCGGCGGTTACGCCGCCAACGTTTTCAAGCGCGTGGTGGCCTGGGGCGACGGCTGGATGCCGGTGCGGGTCACCGAAGAGCAGGTGCGGGCCGGTCGCGCCACCATGGACGAGTTGGCGGAGGCCGCTGGCCGGGATCCGAGCACGATACAGCTCATCGTGACCAACGTCCAACCGGACCGGGAGGTCATTGCCGGATACGTCGAGGCCGGCGCCAACCGGGTGACGGTGGCCTTGCCTCCGGACGCCGGCGCGGAGGGTCTGAACGAGCTGGAGCGTCTGGCGGAACGGGTTCTGTAAGAATGTCGTCGGGAGGGGATCTGAAGTCCCCGGAGGACCTGCCGGCGTGGTCGCTGATGCGGGGTCAAAACGATGGCCGCCGCTGGGCGAGGAACGACGCTGGGGTGGGTGAACTGTTTGCCTGGGCTGACATTTCCGATTTCGAACACTACATGGGGCCGATGCCCTTCCCGTACGACAACGAAGCGGCGGTGCAGTTGTACGAAGCAGCGAAATCGGACGCCGCAGTTCACGGCGTCACATTCAGCCACCAACATTACGCCGGCGGTTTCCTGGAAGCAGTGTACGAGGAGTGTCGGATCCGGTTGGGACTGGGACCGCTGGCTTGAATCCGGGCATCGCGTGGGGCGCTGCCGGATGGTCGCGCCAACGACGGCGGCAAATTGGGCCGGCCGGTCCCGATCCAGGGCAGGTCCGGTCGCTGCCGCCTTGAGGGACGGCCTGGCCCAGGGCAGGGAGTACGTGATCGGCAGCATTCCTTTCGCTGACTTGGGTGATCCGGTCCATTCCGTGGACAACCTGCTCCGTCCCCTCTCGGATAGTCCGGTCACCACCATGACCTCCGGTGACCGGAGCCTGCTCTACCGCCCCGAGGAAGGCCGTTCGGAGCTTTACCATCTGGCCTCCGACCCGCGCTGACGAACCTGACAGGGACGCGTGGTGACGCGGCCGGAGAACTCCACCGGCTCCTGCTGCGGTTCGTGCGGGAGACACAGGTACCGGACCGGTTGCTGCAACCTTGGTTGGAGTTGCGAAAATAGGGCCGGAGATTAATGGGCCCTGGTCAACACCACCATCTCGTTGTGACCGGCAGCCGTGGCGTCCCTGCTTGCCACCGCACCTTCAATTGATATGCTTGGCAGACGTGTCTCGAACCTTGGCAAATGGTGCAACAGCCATGAGTCGCAATCCAGATTTTTCCGAAGACTTTTACCGCCGCCATGCTCGGCGTTACGCCGAGGTGAGCCACAACTTCATCCAGTCCGTTTACATCGATGCCTCCCACCCGGCGCTGGGTGGCGATGCGGACCTCATGGAACGGCTGCAGGAGCTGGTGCCCGCAGGGTGTCGCGGACTGGACGCCGGCTGCGGCGCGGGAGCTCGCGACGTCTTTCACTACTGGCAAAGGGGTTACGACATTTACGGGGTGGACGCCGTTGAGGAGAACATCCAGGAAGCGCGCCGGCTTCATCCCGAGATTGCAGAGCGGGTGTCGGTTGCCGACCTGCGCCGTCCCATCGACCAACGGGACGGCTCATTCGACTTCATCCTGTGCAACGCGGTGATCCAGCACATTTCTCCGGACATTGCCATGGAGGTCACGCTGCCGGAGTTCGCCCGGCTTCTTGTTCCCGGCGGCGTTCTACAGCTCATGTTCAAAACGGGCAGCGGGATAGCGACGGTCTACGACAGGGACTACGCATCAGACCGGACCTTCCAGCTCTACGAAACGGATGACGTGCTGACCGTCCTCACGGGCCAGGGTTTCACCGTGGTGCCGGAGGAAGGCGCGAAGCTGGGCGGCGTCATGCACTTCACGGACCCCAAACCCATGGACCACTGCGTCCTCTTTGCCCGCAAGGAAAGGTGAGAACTGAGGCAACCCGGTTTCGCAGGTTCAGTTGGGGGCGCCTATGAGTGAACGCGGTGGCCCAACGGTTCCCCAATCCCCGGGGGACATCACGCCGGCGTGGCTGACCGCGGCCCTCAGACACGGCGGCGCGCTGGGCGACGCTTCCGTCGTCGGGCACTCGGCCGAACCCATCGCCGAGGGCAGGGGGTTCATGAACCGGCTGTTCCGGCTGACGCTGGACTACGACCCGACGTTGGACCACGACGCAGACCCTTCCGGCCTTCCCGCCACCGTCATCGCCAAGCTCCCGTCAGCCGATCCCCTGCTGAGAACGATCTTCGAAGGATTGAGGCAAAACCGGCGCGAGGTCAGGTTTTACCGGGAACTGGCGAGCAACCACCACTTGCCGGCGCCCCGCTGTTTCCACTCCGGTTTAGACTCCGCCACCGGGAACTCAATCCTGCTGGTGGAGGACATGACCCACGCCCGGCAGGGCGATAGCGTCGCCGGATGCTCCATGTACGATGCGCGCCGTGCCATCGTTCAACTGGCCCGGTTCCACGCTTCGTGGTGGGACAGCCCCCGGCTGGACGAATTGGACTGGATCCCGTTGAAAGACGCCGAATCCGGCGTTTACCAGGCGATATATCCCGGCGCGTGGGCATCGCTGGTGGAACAGGCCGGAAACGGCATGCCCCAAGTCCTGCGCCGGTTGGGGGACCGGTTGCGCAGGGACGTGCCCAGGATCAAAGCGCATCTCACGAAACCGCCAAGGACGATTGTTCACGGAGACTTTCGCCTGGACAATTGCTTCTTCCCCACCGGCGCCCATTCCCGGTCGCCGGTGGTATTCGATTGGGAGTTCTGCGTGCGTGGCCGGGGCGTCTGCGACGTCGCCACCTTTATCAGCGAGGCTTTTCCTTCCCGGCAGCGCAGGGAAGCGGAGTTGGCGCTGCTCGAAACGTATCACTCCGTCCTGGAGGGCAACGGCGTCAACGGCTACTCATTTGATCAATGCTGGCGAGACTACCGGATGGCGATGCTGGAAGCCTTCGTCTTCTGGATAATCACCGGAGGGTATTGCAACTTCGCGGGCCAGCGTGCCACGGTTTACCTGCACAACACACTGGCCCGGTTCGACGCCGCCATATCCGACCTCGCGGTTACGGAACTGCTTGCCGGCTGAGGCTGCGCAAAGAGATCACGGGCGAGGCGACTTTCCCTCTCGCCGGCGTCAGAGACGGCGGGGCATATGGATAGGGCTTAAGTACCGATCCAGCCCGCCCCGCTGATGTCGATGACCTGGTTGTCGGGCCCGCGGAATTTGAGCTCATAGTAGGCCCGACCGCCGGCGGGCTGCTGGTGGCCCAGGTCCAGCCGCCCCATGGCGGTGGCGCCGTGCTCCTCGAGTTTCTCGGTGGCGACGTCCACGTCTTCCACCACGAACCCCAGGTGGTCGATGCCAGCATAGCCGGGGACGTCCCGGGGCGACTCCCCGTTGCCGTTGTCGTTGCTCCTCAGAATCGCCAGGTTGATGTAGCCGTCGGACAGGTACACCCCGGAGCCGGCCTGACCGACTTCCTCCAACTCGAACACCGACTTGTAGAAGGCCGCAGTCTTTTCGGGGTCCGGCGTGCGGATCGCGATGTGCTTGATCTTGGCCATGGTTCTCCTCCTGCGTGGAATCTTGATTGGTTCGACCATTTCGAGAAGCGGCCGGTTTGGCCGCCTATTGCATTCTCACCCGAGCCCCAGGCTCAAACCCGGACCACGTCGGGAATGTCCACCTCCATCCCCACGATGAAGTCCCGCACCAGGCGATTGAAGGTTTCCGGCTTTTCCGCCATCGGCAGGTGCCCGCAGTTGTCGATCAGGGTCAGCCTGGCGTTCGGCAGGGTGGAGCGGAGAGCCTCGCCCTGTTCAACGGGCGCCAGCCCGTCCTGCCGGCCCCAGACCAGCAGGGTCTCCGCGTCAATGGTGGGGAGCATTGCCGTCATTTCTGGATCGGCGCACCCGCCCTTCACCAAATCGGCAACCAACCCCCGGCCCTTCCATTGCCGCTCGAACTCCGGACCCCGCCGCACGTTCTCCCACTCCGCGCCAAACCCGTAGGACTGCGCGGTGGCGATGAGACCCAGCTTGGCAAACACCGCCGTGGCGAACGACTCCTCGTTCAGGCTGCTCAGGTCCGGGGCGGCCGCCTGCGGAAAGTCCAAACCCATGGGGTTCGCCAGGATCATCCTCCCGAACCGTTCCGGGTTCTGGACGGCGGCTTTCAGCCCGATCCAGCCGCCGATGGAGTGTCCCACCAACGTGGCCCGCTCCAACGCCAGGGCGTCCATCAGGGCCAGGACCAGGTCGGCATAATTGCCGACGGACCGCAGCGTGTCCGGCGGCCGGCCTTCCCGCCATCCCGGCAGCTGGGGCAGGTAGGTCACGGCGACGGTGCCCAGGGACATGTGACATGCCTCCCACTTGCCCGCTCCGCCCATGCCGTGCAGGTAGAGCACCGGATCGAGGCCCTCATCGGCCCCGCCCACCAGGCAGGAGATGTCGAAGCCGCCGGCCGGCACTGTCCTCCGGTTGAAAATGGACCCGTCAGCGGCTCCCATAAACCCACCTCTTTGGCATCACACCGGCCCTGGCGCAAAAGTTCGCGGCGGTCAGGCCGTTTCGTTCCACCAGAGTTTGACGCATTCCAACTCGAAGTACGATCCGTCGGCCTCGGGGTCCGGCAGGGTAGATCCCTCGGGCACGCTCACGCCGAAGCGGATCACGTAGTCCTCGCCTGACTCGGCGCGCTTCTGCACCGCCAGCGCGGCGTCAGGAGCCCGTTGATCCTCTATCCCAGCAAAGTCGCCGTAGCGGCCCTGGAACATCACGGTCCGCTCCGAGCCGGTCCGGTAATACGTCTCAAGGATGACCTCAGCGTGGTCCGGCGCCGGAGCGCCCCGTGCGTCCACCAGGCACAACCGCATGGCGCAGCCCCGGTGCTCGGCCGTCGGCCCGACGAAGATCAGCTGGTACGGCACTCCGTCTGGCCCCGGCGGCGGCACCAATATCTCCCAGCCCACCGAGATCGTCCCGTCTCCGGCCTCCTGGAATTCGCCACGGGTCTCCAGGGACTCCCGGCTCAGGGTGTAGTTGAAGTCCTCATACAGTGGAAGGGTCATTTGTCCTGCCTGACCGAGACTCAATTCGACCGGCGCCGCCGAAGCTACACCGCCTCGGCCGCCGGGGATGCGGCCTTGGGAGCGTTGATGTCCTTCAGCCGCGGCATGACCTCCTCGGCAAAAAGACGCTTTGACTTGATGACGTTCTCATGGGTGTTCTTGCCCACCCGGAACATGCCCAGGAAGTGACCGTAGCCCGCCGTCTCCATGTCGTTGGCCAGCCATTCCGTCACGTAGTCGGGGTCTCCGCAGACGATGAAGCCGGTCTCCCGCAGCCGTTCAAAGGGCGTGCCCGGCCCCGGCATTTCGGCGCCCGAGGAGCGCTTGCGATACTGGTAGGAACGGTCGGTCTGCAACCCCGGCACCGGTGCGGGCACCTGCACCGGGCGGCTGAAGGTGGTCAGGCGGCGCACGTACATCACGGCCTCGCGGCACTCTTCGATCGCCTGCTCGGTGGTCTCCGCAACGTGGATGTAGCGGGAACCGATGAAGTTTTCGGGGCCAGCCTCCCAGCCGAACTTCTCCCTGGCCACCTCCTGGTAGTACTCGAAGGCGTCCTGGAACACCACGGTGGGGTTCCAAACCCGGGCGATGGGGAGGTGGTTCCTCGCCGCGAATTCAATCGTCTCGGCGGAGCCGGCGGGCATCCAGATGGGCAGCGGGTCCTGGATCGGACGCGGCCAGACCGACACCGCCCTGAGGTTGTAGAAGTCGCCCTGATAGTCGAATATCTCCTCGGTCAGGCACTTCTTCAGGATTTCGTAGGACTCGGCAAAGCGCTCGCGGCTGCTGAAGGGGTCCACGTTGTAGGACACGTACTCCTGCGGCACTCCGCGGACGATTCCGCCGATGAAGCGGCCTCCCGAAAGCACGTCCAGTTGGGCGAACTCCTCGGCCGTCTGCACCGGGTGCCGCAGCGGCAGGACGTGTCCGATGACGCCCACCTTCATGCGCCTGGTCCGGGCAATCAGGGCCGCGGCCAGCACGGTGCAGGACGGGTTGATGTTGAAATAGGTGAAATGGTGCTCGTTGACGAAGGCGCCGTCGAAGCCCAGTTCCTCGCACAGTTCCCACTCTTCCAGGTGCTCCTGGTAGGTGAGGGCCGCCAACTGCGGGTCGCAGAACTTGTTGGTCTGGCGCGTCTCGGGCCCAACCTCGTCGGGAATTCCGGGATAGGTCGTCTCGTCAAAGCTGTAGAACTTCATTGTCGTTCAACCCCCCTTCGCTGATCCGGCGAAGACGCCGCACGGTCCGCCCCCCGCGTGAGGCCCTCGATTGGTGGATCCGTCAAGATTGCGGGACCAACGCGTTCACCCGGCCAATTGACGCGGCTGGAGCCGTCGACAACCACCAAAACGTTGCCGTGCCATTGCCGCCAGCCTATATTGGCCGAATTGGGCTGTCAACGTGCCGGGACGCTCGCGCGTACCCGATTTCCCATTGCGAAAAGCGCAGCGACGAGGCGATGCTGCTGCCGCAGTCGTGTCTTTTGCCTCGACGAGATTGCCACGCCGCGCTCGCTATGACATTCCTTGCCGGCTGGGTACGCGCCAGGGCGGGGCTTTGTATGGGAGCAATCGTGCCTGATGGGCTGCCGGGAACTGCCTTGCCGGGAACTGCCTTGCGAGGAGACCACCGGGTGGCCCGATGATCTCCGGCGCATTCGTGAGCCTCACGGTCATGGTGCGAAGGGGCTCCCGAAAACCACCCCATCGAGAGTGATCCTTTTATCCTTCATCTCTCCGTTGCCGGTGTGGGGCACGAAGCGGTAGTGGTCCACCTCGGAAGTCTTGGTCCGGTAGGTCACCTCGGTGGGCACGTTGTCTGGGTCGGTGGCATCGCCGCTCCATTTGTAGAACGTTTCCTGCGCGGTGGTCACGCCCGTCGCGTCCAGGGTCCAGCCCAACTGCGTCTGATCGACGTTGTCGATTACGACCCGGCGTTGCGTCGGCTGTCCGTCGCCGTCCACATGGTACTTTC
The DNA here is from genome assembly GCA_022823505.1 of Dehalococcoidia bacterium. GTDB lineage: Bacteria > Chloroflexota > Dehalococcoidia > Lucifugimonadales > UBA3495 > Bin87. The sequence goes on along the minus strand of JAJEIA010000096.1, from coordinate 17,560 downwards.
GGCGCACCGGACCCTCACAGCTCCAGCTTCCGTCCGAAAATTCGCAGCTCTCGTATACGTTGCGCAGTGCGGACATTTTGACCTCTTGATACCCCTGGTGGTACGTCTTGCGCAGATACTGCTCAAGCGTCACCGTATATCCGGTCACGGCAGGTTTCTTGCGATCCCACTTGCGCCAGTTGATGGTGTAATACCCGTCCATGCGCATCTGCATGTTCGCGAACGACGTCGAGCCGCAGAGCACATACAGAGTGCCCGTGAACCCCTGGGAGCAGCCCTGGTTCATGTTCAACCCAAATATGTTCTGCACTTCCACCCGACGGTTCACCCGCACCAGGTAAGTTGTGGATGCACCAGTCTCATCGTGCGAGACCGTAACGGTGATGGGATTGTTGCCCACCGCCAGGTCGATCTGGTGCCCGTCCTCGGACGACACGCTATCCGCCGGCGAGACCGTCACGGTGACGCCGGTCTCCGCCGATGGGACCGCCGTTACCGTGGTGCGCGTATCCTCGAACGGGGTGCTCACGCCGTACTGGAATGCCCGGTGGTGGAACTCCAGGCCGATGCCATCGACCAGCAGCGATTCCAGGCTGGTGTCAATCACGGTGGGGTCGCTCACCATTCTTGAAGACGTAAGCGACGCGCTCTTGCCCGGCCCCTGGGCGTCGGTATAGCTCGCGGTGACACGCAGCAGTGCGCCCTCGTCATCCGGTACCGGCGTGTAGGCGTCGGAGGTGGCGCTGTCCAGGTCAGTCCAGTTGGCGCCGTGGTCGTGTGACTTGGCCCATTGCCAGGTGACGGAGGTTTCTCCGCCGTCCGGGTCGGTCAGCGTCGCTGATACGGCCGTGCCGTATTTCGGGTTCGACGTCGACAGGCTCATACGGCCCATCTCATCGGCGTTGATCAGGTTGATGGTTACCGTGATCGTGTCGTCGATGGCGGTGTCCGAATTGTGAGCCGCGTCTTTGCCGTCCGAAACCTGCACGACCGCGGTCAGTGACGGCGCTGCTTCGAAATCGAGCAACGCGCCGGCCGCGACCTTCAGTTCGCGGGTGGCGGAGTCAATGACGAATTTGGCAGCGTCGTAACCGTCGGCCAGCGAATAGGTCAGGGCATCGCCATCGTTGTCTGACGCAGCCAAGGCGGCGCCCAACCGAGTGCCGGTTACTGCGGCCTCGCTTACGGTTCGGGTCGCCGTCGCGCCTTCGCCAAATTCGGGCGGCTGGTTGGCCGACCGCGGCGGGACCGGGTTGGTCGATGTCCCGTGGACGATTTTGCCAGTACCGTGCTTGTCGTCGTAGGTGGCCTGGGCGCGCAGGAACTTCCCGTGATCGGCAAACACTGGTGTGTATTCCGCGGTGGTGGCGTCCGTGATGTCGGTCCAGGTGGCGGCATCGGCAGTGTTCGCCCGCTGCCACTGCCAGGCCACGTTGCTGACCGGCGCGTCGGGATCATTCAACGAGGCGCTTATCTCGTGGGCCAGGCGAGGCGATTCAACGGTGAGTTCGACTGTGCCGGGCTCGTCGACGTCGATTATGTTGATGGTAACGTCGATAAAGGCATCCCACGCCAGGTCGTCTTCGCCGTCGGCGTCCTTGTTGTCGCGAACCTGCAGGTTGACGGTGTAGGACTGTCTGCTTTCGTAATTCAGGAAAGAGCCGTGCGGCATGAAGATCTGCCCGTCAGTGAATTCTGTCGCAAAATATCCCAAAAAATACCCTGTCAGGCGGTAGTCCAGAGTGTCGTCGGAGTCCGGGTCGGTAGCCGTCACCGGCGTGCCGACAAAATCGCCGGCCGTCGCGTCCTCACGTACTGACCGTATGGCCGTAGCGCCTTCGGCGAAGTACGGAGACTGGTTGGCCGGGATGTCAGCCAAAACCGCGTTACCGGCGGCGCCTATTGCCGTCTTGTCGTCCCCTTCTCCGTCGTCGTAGGACGCCAACGCCCGGATGAACTTGCCGGCGTCACCCGATACCGGCGTGTAGGCGCTCGACGTGGCGCCGCTGATATTGGTCCAGGTGGCGGCGTCGACGGTATCCGCCCTTTGCCATTGCCAGGTGAGGTCTGTCACGGAGCCGTCAGGGTCGGTCAGGGACGCGGACAACGAGGCGTTGACCTCGGGGTTATTGGATCCCAGGGTGACGGTTCCGTCCTCATCGACGTTGGTCACCTCGATGGTGATGGATATCTCGTCGTCCCAACTGGTATCCACACCGTCGTTTTCGTCCTTGTCGTCCCTCACCCGAACGACCAGGTCGTAGGAAGTGGCGCCTTCGTAATCGAGGGTCTCCCCGGCTTTCAACGTGATCTGCTCATTGGTCACGCTGAAAGGATGCGCCGACGAGGCGTCTATCGCGTATACCAGGACATCACCATCCGGATCGTAAACGTCCAGATCGGCGATCACGTCGGTCTCCGAAGCGTTTTCGGCAACCGTGGAAAATACGTCGGTGGTGATGATGAATTCCGGGTCGGCGTTGTGGAGCACGTCCACGTACACCGTGACGGAATCGTCGGTGCTGCTATTGGTACTGCTGATCAGGCCCTTCCCATCGCGGACGGTGGCTTCGAAGGACAGGCTCTCTCCGGCCGAGAAACTCCCGGAAGAACGGCCGCGGATTTCGAGATTGTGGTCGATGTAGAATCCACTGGCGTCCGCGCCCCTGAGGTGATAGAGCAGGGAATCGTCTTCCGGGTCGATAGCCTCGGGCATCGCGCCAACGAGGCCGCCTGCGGGCAGCCCGTGATGGATTTTGAACCGAACCGAATCGACGGTGAACAAAGGCGGCGCGTTCAGCTTGCGGTACGCATAGAGCTTCTCGTCCAGGGTGTCCAAGATCCACACCTGTTGGCGGTAGCCGGTCATGCCGCCACTGAAGCGGTCATTTTGCGGGGCCGGACGGAATTCCTGGGACCGTTGACGGACACCGTCGTCCAGGCTGTAGGCGTACGCGTTTTTGCGGCTCCTGTCGAATACCCAGATGTGCTGGCCGTTGGACCAGATGTTGCCCGGATTGTCATTGCCGGAATCCAGAGGAATGTCCCGGGTTGCGTTGCGGGTCATCGTGGGCCAGTCGTAGGCGTAGAGCTTGTCGTCGGATTTGTCGGCTACCCACATCAATCTGCCGTTTGACCAAATGCCGGTGGGATGGGCGTTTTCCGAATCCAGCAACCTCAATTTCGAGAGGTCGAGCGCGCGGGTTGCGTTCATCTGATACGCGTACAGGATGCCGTCCGCATCGTCGCAGACCCAGATGTGGGCGCCGTCCGACCACATGGCCACCGGGTCGTCGTTGCTTTCGTTGAGGGTGAAATCCGAGTCCAACCGGGACCCGTCGCTCAAATTATAGGCGAGCAGAGTGCTGTCGCTGCCTTCCTTGTTCCCAACCCACATGGTGGTTCCGTCGGTCCAGAGGCCTTTGGGTTGGTTGGGTTCAGTGATGGAGATGTCGGCGTCCTGCCGCCTGAAACCCTCGTAGGTCACCGCGTAGACGTGATCGTCGTCATCGTCCACGATCCAGAAGTGTTTTCCATCAGACCATATGCCCTTGGGGTCTCCACTACCGACGGGAAGTCGGAACGCCTCCTCTGCCGTGTTCAGAAAGTAATCGTACCGGTACACGGTGTCGTCCGAGTAGTCGGTGACCCATACCACATAGGAATTTGTGCTGCGCGTCGACCAGATCCCCCACGGGTGATCGTTGCCGGCGCGCAGCGGGAAGGTGCGTGATGGCATTTGTTCCCCGGTGGACAGCCGGTACATGTACACCTTTTTGTCGCGACTATCGACGACAAACATCTGATAAGGACCGACAGCAATACCCCGCGGTGCATCGTTGCCGCCGAGCAGGGTGATGTCCCGGTCCGGCACTCGCGACTGCGAGTCGATGTTGTAGGCAAAGATTTTTTTCTCGTTCCAATCGGCGACCCACATGATGGTGCCGTCTGACGTTATGCCTTGCGGTTTGTCGTTGTTGCTGGACAGGTCTATGTCCTTCTCCGGGATGCGGGCGCCTGTCGACAACCGGTAGGCGATCAGTTCGCTCTTGTCGCGCCGGTCGTCGAGGATCCACATGGTATGCCCGTCGGACCACACTCCCTCTGGCTTATCGTGTTTGGAGCCGACATCGAAACTGCGGGTGTACGCGTTGACGCCGGCGTCGACAGTGTCGGGTCCGACTGCGAAAAGCAGTATGCCTGCGATGATGATGACGATGATTGCGGTAGAAATGGCTATTGAGTAGTGGATTGTCCTTGAATTGCCCTCGTTGATTGTGAACACAGTTATGCTCCGTCGCCGGGACATTTATGGTTGTCCCAGCTGTTCGTTGAGTTATCGTCAGGATTGCATCGGCTATGGACGCTGGATCGTTCGCTGGTGTTTGGGTGATACCTCCTTGGGGGGTCAAAGCTCGTGGACGTGTTCCCAGCCGTGCGCCAAATGCTTGGGGGATTGGAGCGGATACGTGGCAGGGCTACGTTTGTCCCTTCCGTGTGCGGGGACCGGAAGTTCCCCGATGATTCAGGCCGGATGAGCAACCCTGGGATCGCCTTGCCGATTGTTGCCAACCGGCTGAGAACGGGAAACAGGACCTGGGGGTTGCCGAGTGCGCGTCCACCGACCCACGGCACGGCGTCGGAGAGGGGCACGCGATTGTCGGCCCGACCACGGCCGGGCCGCCCCCCACGAAAGGCGGGTGCCCGACGGTAGCCCGTTTATCCGGAACCCGAAATATGCGGCCGACCCCCAAAGTGATCGAACCGTTGGCTTGACGTGACCGCCCATATCAGGACGAGTCTCCCGCTTTCGGAGATTACTCCGTGCTCCCTGAAAAATCCCTGAGGCTATGTGCCCCGTAAAGATCGTACTAGTCCGGCGGTCTGAAATCACGAGCCCTGGGAAAACGGTCAGTGCGCACCCGCTTTCGTTAGCGCATTTCACCTTGAATTGACATGAGAAGCGTTCAGCGTCACCGGGCCGTGCGGTGTCACTTCGTCGAATGTGATCTGAAACCCATGGGTGCAACCCGCCGGGTCCTGGCCCAACGAAAACAGGTACGCATGAGGAGCAGCGAGTAGTGCGGAAAGGCGGCGATGCGGTGATACCATGGCATGGTCGGCCTCCCTTGGTGGCAACGGTGCTTCGTAACCCGTTTTTGCCCTGAGAGACCGACCTTTTTGAACCCCAACTCAAACTGGGCACCCGCGAGCTCCGCGCCCGCTTGCAATCGAGTACACCGATGATGATTGACACGACGACCCGCCAAATTGCCGGCGAGTTGCGGTTGGAGGAAGGGCAGGTGCAGGCCACGGTTGGCTTGCTGGACAACGGCGCCACGGTGCCGTTCATCGCGCGATACCGCAAGGAGAGCACCGGCAGCCTTGACGAGGTGGCGATCTCCAACATTCGGGACCGGCTGACCCAGCTTCGGGAACTCGGCCAACGGCGAGAGGCCATCCTTGCTTCCCTGGAAAAGCAGGGTCTGCTGAACGATGAACTACGGAAGGCGGTGCTTTCTGCCGAAACTCTGACCGCCCTGGAGGACACCTACCTGCCCTACCGGCCCAGGCGACGCACCCGGGCCGCCATCGCAAGGGAGAGAGGACTGGAACCCCTGGCGTCGCGCCTCTGGCAGCAGGGGAACTTTGACGTGCTTCAAGCGGCTGCCGAGTACGTCAATCCCCAGGCCGGCGTGGAAAGCGTCAGTGACGCGCTGAAAGGAGCCAGGGACATCGTTGCCGAGTGGATCAGCGAGGACCCGATCGCTCGGCGGGAAATTCGCGCGTTATTCTGGTCGCAGGGTGCCATTGCGTCCAAGGTGGTATCGGGCAAGGAATCGGAGGCTGGAAAGTACCGGGATTACTTCGACTGGCAGGAACCCATCGCGAACTCGCCCTCCCATCGGATCCTGGCCATGCTTCGAGGCGAGAAGGAGTCGTTGCTTTCGGTCCGGATTGCGCCGCCGGTTGCGTCGGCCACGGCGATCCTGGAGCGGCTTTTTGTCCGTGGCGACACGGAGGCTGCGCAACACATCCGGCTGGCGATCCGCGAACGATACCGGGCGTTGCTGGAATCGTCGATGGCAACCGAGGTGCGCAACGCGGTGAGGGTCCGCGCCGAGGATACCGCCATCAGGGTGTTTGCCGACAACCTGCGGGAGTTGCTGCTGGCGCCGGCGCTGGGACAGACGAACGTGATGGCGCTGGACCCCGGGTTTCGCTCCGGTTGCAAGCTGGTGTGCCTGGACCGGCAGGGCCATCTGCAGCACCACGAAACCGTTTATCCGCTGCTCGGAAAGCAGGACGCCGAGGAGGCCGGCGGGAAGATCCGCCGGTTGTGCGATGAGTATCAGATCGAGGCCATCGCCGTGGGCAACGGAACCGGGGGGCGTGAGACCGAGGGGTTCCTGCGGTCGCTGGATCCGGGCCCCGGGATCACCGTGGTCATGGTCAACGAAAGCGGGGCTTCGGTCTACTCGGCGTCCGAGGCGGCCCGAACGGAATTCCCGGACCACGACATCACCGTGCGGGGAGCGGTGTCCATCGGCCGCCGCCTCATGGACCCGTTGGCCGAGTTGGTAAAGATAGATCCCAAGTCCATCGGCGTGGGCCAGTACCAGCACGATGTCGACCAGAAGGCTCTCAAGCAACGTCTGGACGATGTGGTGGTCAGTTGTGTGAACCGGGTCGGGGTGGAACTGAACACCGCCAGTCCCGAATTGCTGTCATACGTGTCAGGGCTGGGGCCCCGGTTGGCCAATGCCGTCGTGGATTACCGGAACCGCAACGGCCCCTTTGCCTCCCGGGACGGCCTGAAGAAAGTGCCGCGCCTGGGCCCCAGGGCGTTTGAGCAGGCTGCCGGGTTTTTGCGCATCCGAGAGGGTGCGCAGCCGCTGGACGCCAGCGCGGTGCATCCGGAGTCCTACCCGGTGGTGGCTGCGATTGCCCGGGATCTGGGGCGCCCGGTAGAGCAAATGCTGGGCGACGCGAGTATCGGCGACCGGATTGATCCCGGTCGCTACACCAGCGATGTGGTTGGTCTGCCGACGTTGCACGACATCATCGAGGAACTGGCGCGGCCGGGCCGGGACCCCCGCCAGGAGTTCGAACCGTTCGACTTCGCCGCAGGCGTTCACCGTATCGAGGACCTGGCGGTCGGGATGAGACTGCCTGGGGTGATAACCAACGTGACGGGTTTCGGGGCCTTTGTCGATGTCGGCGTACACCAGGACGGGCTGGTGCACATCAGCCAGATGGCCGAGGGTTTCGTCAGCAATCCCTCGGACGTGGTGAAGGTGCAGCAGCGCGTGTGGGTCACGGTGCTTGATGTGGACCTTGGACGCAAACGAATTGCCCTGTCGCTGAAGCAATAGGTTGCGGCGCTGCCCCGAAGCGCTGCCGGTTTCGCGCCCGTAAGTGGCCGTTCTGCCTCAAAGCACTGGGCCGGAACTGACCGGCGGAACCCAAAGAAAAGTACAACCGCGGAGGGCGACCTGCCCTCCGCGGTTCAAAATAACCCCGCTTTGACGCAGGCGCCTAGAAGTCGGGTTGGGGCGCGGCTCCCCAGCCCTGGGGGATGTTGACGAGGTTTGGCTCAAGGTCCTGAACGGAGGTCTGGCCGCAGTAGGCCATGGCCCGGTCGACCTCTTCCCGCATCAGTTCCAGGACGCCGTGCACGCCCTCGGCGCCGTTGACGGCCAGCCCCCAGAAGAGGGGACGCCCGATGCCTACGGCCGTGGCTCCCAGGGCCAGCGCCTTGACGACGTCGCTGCCGCGGCGGACGCCGGAGTCGACGTAGACCTCGCAATTGCCCTTGACCGCATCGACGACCTCGGGCAGCATCTCGATAGCGCCCATGGTCATGTCCAGTTGGCGTCCGCCGTGAGTCGACACCAGGACGCCGTCGATGCCGCTCTCGGCGGCGATGTGGGCGTCCTCGGCGGTGCGGATGCCCTTGAGCACCAGCGGCAGGCCGGTGAGGTTGCGGAGCCAATCGAGCTCGTGCCAGGTGAGGGGAACGGTGCGGTTCACGTTCCAGCCGACGGATTCATCGGTGCCGCGCAGCACGTTCTCCGGCTGGTTGACGCCCCGGAAGTTGCCCTGCTCGAAGTTCCGGTTGTACCGGTTGCGCAGGTCGCGCTCCTTGGGGCTGGGGGTGGGGGTGTCCACCGTCAGGGTGATGGCCTTGAACCCGGCCTCTTCCGCGCGGCGGACCAGCATTTCGGTGAGGTCGTAACCCCGGTGGTAGAGTTGGAAGAATAGGGGGCTGGTGGCCTCCTCGGCGACCTCTTCCATGCTGCAGTTGGAGCCGGTGCTGAGCATCATCAGGGTGTCGGACATGCTCGCGCCGCGGGCGGTGGCCACCTCTCCCTCGGGATGCGCGCGGTGGTGGGAGCCGGCGGGGCAAACGAACACGGGCATGCTGATCTCATTGCCCAGCATGGTGGTGGAAAGGTCCCGCTCCCCGATGTCGCGGAGGAACCTGGGGCGCAGGGTCAGTTCTTCGAAGGCGGTACGGTTGCGCCGGGTGGTGAACATGTCCATGGCCCCGGCGTCGATGGTGTCCCAGTCGTCGTGGGGCAGCACCAGCCTGGCGCGTTCCTCGTAATCGTAGAGGTTGATGGGGTCGAGTCGCATATGGACCTCCCTTTGGAGACGGTTCCTGACGGCCGCCGCCCGCTCGGGATGCGGGTATGGGCAGCGTTCTCAGTGGGTAGAGTTGACAACGCCCATACTTTACGTCCTGGTGCGGCTGCGGGCAAGTCACGGGGACGTGATCGAGCCCGTGTGGTTTCCGGCGCGGCCACGGGCTCGAGCTGCAGTTGGTCGTTTGCCGCGCCAATGCCAATCCGCCGCGTTTGCAGCGGGGCCGCCTACTGGCCGATCACATTGAGCAGGGCCTGGCGTTTTTCGTGGCGAACCGCGTTCAGGGCGCGTTCCAGCGCTGCCGGCACGTCCGCGGGATCCTCGACCCGCTCCCCGTAGCCGCCGGCCGCCTGGCAGATCAGCTCGTATTGGAAGGATTGCGACAGGGTCGTAACCGCGAAGTTGTTGGTCTGCACCGCGTAACCGTCGGCATAGGTGCCCCGGGTGGCGCTCTGCACGGCGTTCCAGATGCCGTTGTTCCACACGATGGTCAGGATGGGCAGCCCCTGCGCATCGGACACGATGTGCCCGGCGGTGCCGGAACCGAAGATGTACGACCCGTCGCCGACACAGCAGATCACGGTCCGTTCGCGGTCGGCGAGCTTGGCGCCCAGCGCCGCGCCAATCCCCCAGCCCAGGCCACCGGACACCGGCACGCCGTAGAAGCTTCCTGGATTCCTGGTGTCGATCTGCACGGCGTCGATGCCCAGTTCGTTCAGCACGATGGTATCGTCGTCCAGCGCGTCGGACAGGCACCTGGTGAACCACGACTTGCTGATGGGGGTCTGATCGCTGGCGGACTGGGCCTGCCGCAGCCAGCCGGCCCGCATCTCGTCGTTGCGACGCGTCCACTCATTGGTCCGCTTGTTGACCGTCCCGGTGTCAACCCCAATCTCACTGACCGCGTCCACCAGCGCCTGCAGGATCAACCGGGGCGTTCCGGCGAGGTTCAGGTCAACCTGGAAACCCCGCACCGGATAGCTGGAAAAGAGCGGGTCATCGCCGATGCCGATTACAACGCTGCCGTCGGCGGGTTGGTGTCGCTTTGGGGTCCAGGGCACGTCGGCTTCGAGCACGATCACCGCATCCGCATCGGCCAGCGCCGGCCCGGCGTCCGACCCGGCGTACAGGCCGTGGTTCTTAGGGAAGTTCGCGTACAGCGCTCCCGACTCGAACACCGCCATGCCCAGCAGCTCGGCCAGTTCCACCAGCGGCGCAACTGCCCGGGGGTCCTTGCCGCCGCCCCTGGTGACCAGGATAGGATTGCGCGCCCGGGCCAGGTGGCGGGCCGCCTGTGCGATGGCCTCCGGCGTGGGCAGACGGTCGCCGGCCTTCTGTTGCCGGGAATCGTGGCGGTAGGCCAGCCCGTCGATCTCCTCGGCCAGCACTTCCCGGGGCAGGGTCAGGTACACCGGCCCGGCCGGCGGCGACTCGGCGATGGCGAATGCGCGGTCCACCAGGCTTTCCAGGTCGGCGCCGTGGCGCAGCTCGTAGTCCCACTTCACCCACTCGCGCACCATTGCGGCCTGGTCGAAGGACTCCTGCGCCCAGTGGATGCTGCCGTCGCGGGAACCCCGGGCATCTCCCTCCGTGATGGGCGTCCGGCCGGCGCTGAAAAGCATCGGCATATTGGAGCGGGCGGCGTTGACGATGCCGCCGATGGCGTTGGCGGTACCGGGAACGGTGTGCACCATCACCACCTGCGGGCGCCCGGTGACCATCGTGTAGCCATGCGCCATGCTGACGGCAGTGACCTCGTGGGGCACCGGTATAGGATGCGGGGACGGCAATTCCTGCACCTGCCGCTTGGCGTAGGCCTCGATGATGGGCGCAAAATCGGTCCCGCCGTTGCCGAAGAAATAATCTATCCCACGGGAGGCCAGCAACTCCAGGTAAGCCTCCGCTACGCTCTCCACCGGGGCGTGGTTGTACATTTCTAATCCTCGCATGCAGAGTTGATCGACGTGACGATACTACCATCGTTGGCGGCCGAGCGTGGCCATAATCGCGTTGCAAAGGAAGGTGACGCCTCACGCGTACGCAGTTTGTCAACGTGAGAAGCGAGAGAACGCAGCGGTCTCGCCGCCGAAGGGGGTGGCCGCCAACTGCGAATGCGCCGGCCAGGGACAGCGCCGGGATGATTGCCACTGTCCCGCGCGAGGACCCCGAGGGGAACTACAGGGCGTGCACCGCCGGCATGACCTCTCGACCCACCAGGTCGATATGCTCCAGCACCTCGGCCTGGGACATCTCGGGGTAGAACAGCCGCAGCGCCACGTCGGTGAACCCCATCTCGTGGTAGGCGGCGATCTGTTCGACGCACTGCTCCGGGCTGCCCACCAGGAAGGTGTCGTCCATCAGCGTTTCCAGGTCGCCGGTCACCTTCCGGGTCAGCTCGGCGTCGGTGCCGTGGAGGCCGTGCTGGGCGTAGACTTCGTATTTCCTCGCCAGGTTGACCCGGGCCCGGTCCAGCGCATCGCGGGTCGGGGCGCAGAAGAACTCGCGCACGATGACCATGTCCTCGGGAACGTCGTGGCCGTTCTCCTCCAGGGTCTGATGGTACAGCGATATCTGGTGCCGTATGGTGGCGTTGGACTGGGCTGGCCCGACGTAGAGAATGTCGCCGCCCCGGGCGACCCGGCGCACCGCCGGATCGCTCATGGCGGCCTGCCAGATTTTGGGGTGAGGCTGCTGGTAGGGCCGGGCGGTGGGCCTGGCTCCCGTCACGTTGTAGTAGCGGCCGTGGTGGGTCACCTCTTCGTCGCTCCACAGCCGGCGCATGAGGCCGAGAGCCTCGGTGCAGCGGGCGCCGCGCTCGGACATCCTAGTTCCGAAGGCTTCAAACTCCTCAGGCCGGTAGCCCAGCCCGATACCGAGGATGAAGCGGCCTTCGGCGATGTGATCGAGGGTCGCCGCCTGCTCGGCAACGTCCACCGGGTTCAGCAACGGCAGCAACAGCACCGAGGTGGCCAGTTTCATGTCTCCCGGCTCGGCGGCCAGGCGCGCCAGCACCGGCCAGGGCTGGAAGTGCTGGAAGGGGTCGATCAGGTAGTGGTGACCCCAGCAGTAGATGTCAAACCCAGCGTCGCGGGAGGCCCGGAACTGCTCCAGGTGGTTCTGCCACTGTTGCTGATGGTCGATGCTGTCCCGCTCCACCACGTGCCCGACCTGATAACCAACGCGCATATTGTCACCCAGTCACACCGTCGTTGCTGCGAAAGCGGGAGTATCCGTGTCGGATGTCAAGGGTTTGGTTTCAGGAAGGTGTAGCGTTACTCGGTTGCCAGGGTGTGCCGCGGCGGGCGACGGCGTGCAGTTGCAGGAGTAGCTTGCGCATCACCGCCACCAGGGCCACCTTCCCCGCCTTGCCCCGTTGTCGCAGTCCCTGGTGAAAACGCCGCAATGGGCCTTCGACCCGCACCGAGGACAGGGCCGCCATATAAAGGGCCTGACGCACCTCGCCCCGTCCGCCGCGAATGGCCCGGTAGCCGCGTTGTTGACCGCTGTCCCGAGACCAGGGCGCCAAACCCACCAGAGAGCACAGTCCCTTGCCGTCGCCCCGACCCAACTCGGGCAGGTGGGCCACCAGGGTGGCGGCGGTCAACGCCCCCACGCCGGGGACGCTGCGGTAGAGTTCGGCTTGCTGGGACAGGACCTCACTGCTGCCCAGTGCTTCCCGGTACTCCTGATCCAACCGGGCGATCTCTTCATCCAGCCAGGCGATGTGGCGTCGGGTGGACGCCTGGGCTCGGGCGTTCCAGGCCCGATCCAGCCGGTTCAGTTCCTGGACGCGTTGGTTGACCAGTTGCCGCCGCCGGCGCAGCAGCGCCTGGACCTCACCGCGCTCCGGTTCACCCTCCGCCTCCGGTGGCGGGTCCGCAGACGCCGCAAAAACCCGTCCGTAGTGGGACAGTGCTTGCGCGTCGATACGATCAGTCTTGGCCTGGCGTCCGCTGGCCTGGGCAAAGGCTCGCACCTTGACCGGATGGGCCAACTGCACCCTCACACCCGACCGACGCAGCCCCTGCACCAGGGGTCCCTCGTAACCGCCGGTGGGCTCACACACCGCCAGCGCCGGCCCCTGGGACATCACCCATGCCACCAGATCCGATATGCCAACAGCATCGTTGCTAAAGGACCGCACCGCGCCACCGTCCGCCGATGCGTCCAAACCGGTTTTGCCCACGTCAATCCCCACCACCACGTTGGTCATCATTGTGCTCATTGTTGCCGATCCTGTCTGCCGATATGATTGTGCTGCGGTCCTCCCCACTTGCTGATGCGGGCCCCAAGCCCCAGTATCCGTTCGGAGGGCCGAGTTGGTGGTGTGAGGGGTGTCCTACTCCCGCTCGGCGCGGTCAGGTCCCACGGCCTGACCCACCCAATGACGGTCGACGCGCCCCCCCACACCTGCTGCGCAGATTGGCCTATCTGCCCAGCAGGCGCAACATACAAATGACGGTTACATGTCAACAAGCCCTAGCCGCCGACGTGGCGGTACTTGATCAGCCGCTGGCCCGCGAGGTTCTGGTTCACGTAGATGTCCCCGTGGGAGTCGACCCAGACGGCGTGGGCGCCGTTGCCCCACCCGGCGTCCGACGGGCTGCCCCAGCGGGCCAGGACGTTGCCCTCGATGTCCAGGATGGACATGAAACCGTCCAGCTCCGGCACGTACACCGCCAGATTATCGTCGATGTAGATGTCGCAGGGTCGCGCCAGGTCCGTCCACTGCTCCAGGAAGTTGCCCTCGGAGTCGAAGATCTGCATGCGGTTGTTCTCGCGGTCGGCCACGAAAACCCGCCCGTCCGTGTGCACCCAGACCCCGTGGGGGACGTGGAACTCGCCGGGAGCGGTCTTCCCCGGCGCGCCCCAGGAGTCCACGTGCTCGCCATCCGCGGTGAACCGGTGCACCCGGGCGTTGCCGTAGCCGTCGGAGATGTACAGGAGACCGTCCGGCGAAATGGCGATGTCGCTGGGGCTGTTGAACGGCCCGGCCGCCCGGGCCACCGTGTCGCTGTAGTTCCCCGACCAACCGGTGTCCGAGGGCTTGTCCCACTCGCCCATGGTCATCAGCAGGTTGCCCTTGGGGTCATACTTGAGGACCACGTGGCTGTTCTTGACCGGCAGGTACAGGTTCTGGTCGTCGTCGATGAACATACCGTGGGCGTCGGTGAGGACACCCTCGCCCCAGGAGGCGAGATAGTTGCCGTCCCGGTCCAGGACGATCAGCGGGTGCTCGCCGCGGTTGAAGAGATACACCCGGTCCTCGGAGTCGGTGACGATGGCCGTCTGTCCCAACTCCCATCCCTCGGGCAGCTTCTCCCAATTCTCGACCTGCTCGTAGGTGTACTTGCCACTGCCGACGGTGACCATGTCGTCGCCTCCTCAATCGCGCCCGGTGACCCGGGGAATAAATTGTTGGTTGCTCTAGTAGGTTGTCAGCGTATCGATGACCGCCTGCTCCAGCTCACCGGCGCGGACCGAGACCTGGTCGGCGGTCAGACCGCCCAGGGGATGGGGGATGCCCAGGGGGTGGAAGTCGGGGCGGCCAAAGGTGCGGGCTTGGCGGAAGGCCGAGTTCAGGAACGGGTCGGTGCAGAGCACCACCGTGGGGATGCCAAGGTTCTCCAGGGTCATTGCGTCGTGCACACTGCACGCGGTGCAGGACCCTCAATCGGCAATCGCCATGACCACGAAATCGCAGCGGTCGGAGAGGTCGTTGATGATCTCATCGGTGGCCGGCCGCGAATAGACGAACTTGTCCACGGCGATGATGTCGCCCAGTTCCAGGTCTTTGGCCATCCGCTCGCCGATGTTTCGCAGCAGGAGGTCGGCGTTTGCCTTGCGGTTGCCCAGCAAGCCGCCGACCTTGTGGTGCAGGGTGTCCAGCCGGGGCGCGGCACGCCAGCGGGATGCAGCGTCCGGGTCGATGGGCAGGGCCAAACCCAGTTCCCGCATTCGGTCCTGGTAGTTCGTGACAGTCATAGTTCCCTCTGCAATCCTGCAATTAGCGTTCGATTTTTCGCGTGACCCGGCGGGAGCCCCAGCCGGGCAGGTAGGCCGAGTGTGGGCCGCCGGCGCCGCCGGCGACGAAAATGTTGATGCGGTCCGGGGCGCGGACCACCGGCACCATCTGGTCGTCGTCGTCAGCGTCGATGTACCGGGGCCAGAAATGGCCGCGCCGGGAGTCGCCCTGGGGCGGGCCGCCCTGGCGCAGTTTCCGCACCGGCTTGCGGGCGTGCTCGTAGAGGAACTGGCGGATGTCCCGCTTGTTCCAGCCGTCCCGGTGGAGGAACTTGGCGTGCTCCGGGCCGATGACCACGAAGGTGTCGCCCATGACGTACATCTGGACGTTGCCCAGGGTGCACATGGTGTCGGCCAGCACGGTCAGGAAGTTCCGCGAGTGGGAGGCGTGGTACATGATGTTGTGTGGCGCCTCCGCCGGGAACACCGACACCGTGCTGTCGGTCGGGGCAAAGCCGAGCTCGACGTGCATCGGCTCCCAGGGGTTGGCATCCTCGTCCTCGGCGACGCAGTAGGTGTAGGCGCCAGGGTGGCCGAAGGTGGCCTTGTTGGTCTCGCCGGGTATCGCGCCGCCCAAGTTGAGCAGGGCCAGCTTGACCGCCCGGCCGATGGTGGCGTTGGCCCGCCAGCCGGAGCCGAAGCAGTTGTAGCCGCCGTTGATGTCCAACTCCTTGACGATGGGGCCGTTGACAATCAGCAACGGGGTGTGGATGCCGGTGGAGCACATCACGCCCCGCAGGTTGAAGCGGTCGTCCATCATCGCTTCCAGGGCGGTGATGATCACCGGCATGTGCTCCGGCACGCAGCCCGCCATGACGGCGTTGACCGCGATGCGCTCCACGGTGGCCCGTCCGCCCAGGGGCGGCAGCTCCGCGATGAGCTCGTCGCCCCCCCGTCCAGTGATCTCCACGAAGCGGCGGACCAGTGACTCGGAGGGCGGCACGACCGGCAGACCGTCGGTCCACCCAGTCTCGAACATCAACTCGATGGCGTCGGAAATATCGGTGGCAAGCATTATCAGCCCAAAGAACGGTCGGATGATTTCGCAGTTCAGCGCAGCGAGTTTAATGCGCGCAGATGGCATCGTCAAACGCGACCGCCGCCCGGCAACTGCTCAGAGTTGTTGAGGTGAATTGGCGGAACCGGCTGATGTGCTCATCGGCATCATCGCCCGGCGGCAGCCCAACGTTGTTCAGCAGCCAGGCAGGGACTGTGGGCCGAGGCGAGATGGAACCGGGTCCCGGCCGCAGCGGGAAAACCGGGGTTACACCGAACCTCCATCAGCCATGGCCGCCAACTCCGCCCTGGATAGTCCCAACTCGCCACACAGGATCTCTTCGTTGTGCTCCCCGATGAGAGGAGCACGCCGGGAAATCCTCCAGGGTGAGCCGTTGAAGATGGCCCCCGGACCCGGGTGTCGAAATGTTTTGCCAACTTCCGGATACTCTACATCCGTCCAGAACCCCCGGTCCTCCAGGTGAGGGTCCTGCATGACCTCGTCCGGCGAACGGATCGCCCCCGCGTTGGAGCTACGCGTCTGCAAACCGCGGTAGGCCTCATCCCTGGGGATGTTGGCGAGGAAGTTTTCAAAAATCCCCCGAATATGCGACTGGTTCTCGGCGATGACCGCTGGGTCCTGGTACTTTTCGTCCAGCAGGTCGCCCGCCAGGCCGTGCTCATCCATCCACGGCGCAAGCGTCAGCACCCGCTGCGGGGGAACCTGGCCGACGTTCACGTATTTTCCATCCTTGCAGAGCACCTGGGCGTTGGGCCCGATGTTGGTATTGCCGCCTCCTGTTCTACGGGGAACCACATCTCCTTTGTAAATGTACTGATTCACATGGCCCTCGGTGGTGAGCGCGCAGGCATCGTGCACCGAGGCATCGATGTACTGCCCGCGCCCCGTCACCGACCGGCTGACCAGCGCCGCGGTAATGGCGATGTAGGCGTAGTGACTTCCGATGTGCCAGGCCTGCCCTCCGCCGGGAGCGATGGGCGGCGCACCGGGCACCACGTCGTCGTCATAGCCACACCTGGCCATCTGTCCGCCTGCTGCCAGATGCAGCAGGTCGCTGGACTGGAAGTTCTGCCACGGCCCGGTCTGCCCGAAGGGGGTCAGTGAGCACATGATCAGCCCGGGGTTATTCTTTGCCAGATCTTCGTATCCCAGGCCCAGGGAGGCCAGGTAACCGGGGCGGAAGGTCTCCAGTATCACATCGGCCTGCTCCGCCATTTGCCGGAACAGCCGGCGCCCGTCCTCCGTCTCCAGGTTCAGGGTAATTCCCCGCTTGGAGGTGTTGTAATGCCAGAAGTAAAGGCTGCTCTCCCGATCCGGCAGGTCCTGGTAGAAGGGTCCCACGGTCCGGGCAGCTTCGCCACCGGGCGGCTCGATCTTGATGACGTCGGCTCCCATGTCAGCCATCTGCTTGCCGCACCACTGCCCCTTCTCATCGGCGAGCTCCAGTACCCGCAGCCCTCCGAAGGCCCCGGCGGAGTTCCGGTCGGGTGTCCGCGTCGGCGCCGGAGCGGGATTCGCTATCGGCTCATTCCCACTCCACTGTACGAGCGAGGCATCCTCCATCATCTCCTTCAAGTAGGGATAGTCTTCCATGCTGAGGTCTTTGGGCCAGAAGATGCCCTCGGCGAAGCCGCTCACCAGTTCCTCGTGACTGATGCCCAACAACCCCTCAAACACCTCCTTGTTGTGCCCCCCGATCAGGGGGCCTGACCGACTGTTGACTACAGGCGTCTCCGACATCTTGAAGGGGGCGTTCTGAAGAGGCCACGTTCCCAGCGCGAGATGCTTCACGTCACGGTATATCTCGCGATGCCTGAGTTGGGGATCGGTGTCCACACGGTCCTGGCTGCTTTGAACGGGCATGGCGGG
>JAJEIA010000139.1 GCA_022823505.1 Dehalococcoidia bacterium | reverse complement strand
CCGGCGGCCATGCGTTACACCGAGGCCCGGCTCGCCGCCATCGCCGACGAGATGCTGGCAGACATCGATCAGCAGACCGTGGACTTCTCCGACAATTTCGACGATTCCCTCAAGGAGCCGCAGGTACTGCCGAGCCGAATGCCCAACCTGCTGGTCAACGGGTCGTCGGGCATTGCGGTGGGCATGGCAACGAACATGCCGCCGCACAACCTCGGCGAGATCTGCGATGCCATCAACTATGTGATCGACCACCCCACGTGCAACGTCGACCAGTTGATGGAGATCGTTCCCGCGCCGGACTTTCCTACGTCCGGCCGGATCCGGGGCGTGGCCGGGGTGCGCGACATGTACGCCACCGGTCGCGGGCGAGTGGTCATGGAAGCGGTGACCGAAATCGAGGACATGCCGGGCCGCAACTCCAACCGGCAGCGGATCATAATCAGCGAGCTGCCCTACCAGGTGAACAAGGCGACCCTGGTCGAAAAAATCGCCAGCCTGGTGCGGGACAAGACCCTGGTGGGCATCACCGAAATCCGCGACGAATCGGATCGCCGGGGCATCCGGGTGGTGATCGAGCTGGCGCGCAGCGCTCAACCTACGGTGATCCTGAACAACCTGTACAAGCGTACCGCGTTGCGGTCCTCCTTCAATGCCATCATGCTGGCACTGGTGGACGGGCAGCCGCAGGAATTGCCGCTCAAAGACCTGATCAACCATTTCATCACGCACCGCGAAGACGTCATCCGACGCCGGACCGAGTACCAGTTGGGGCGAGCCCGGGACCGGGCCCACGTCGTCGAGGGTCTGCTCAAGGCCCTGGACGCCATCGACGCGATCATCGAGACCATACGCAACAGCCAGGACGTCGAGACCGCGCGCAATAACCTGGTCCAGCAGTTTGACCTGTCGGAGATCCAGGCCCAGGCCATCCTCGACATGCAGCTCCGCCGGTTGGCCGCCCTGGAGCGTCAGCGCCTGGACGAGGAATACAACGACCTGCTGGCGACCATCTCCCGGCTGGAGGACCTGCTGCAGAACCCGCAGAAGATCCGCGCGGAGATCAAGCGGGAGACCCGCGAGGTCAAGCGCAAGCACGCCGACCCGCGCCGTACCGAGATAATTCGGGAGGAACTGCAGGAGCAGTCCATCGAACAGTTCATTGTGCAGGAGGACGTGGTCGTCACGTTGAGCCAGCGCGGCTACATCAAGCGCGTGCCCATCAGCACCTACCGCAATCAGCGGCGGGGCGGCAAGGGGGTGCGCGGCGCGAACAACCGGGATGACGACGCGATCATGCAGATCGCGGTGGTCAATACCCACGAGCAGCTGCTGTTCTTCACCAACAAGGGACGGGTGTATCCCCTGAGCGTGTATGAGACCCCCAACGACACCGGCCGCACGGCCCGGGGCACCCTGCTGGTGAACCTCATTCCCCTCCAGGCGGGCGAGCATGTCCAGACCATGCTGCCGGCCAGCCGCGACGAATACAACCGTCTGTACGTTTTCGCCACCCGGAACGGCAGGGTCAACGCCCTGCGTCCGGGCCAATTGCAGAACCTGAGGAAGTCCGGTCTGATTGCAATGAAGGTGTTGGACGGCGACGAGTTGGTGGCGGTGCGCCCGGCGCAGAGCGACGCCTCCGTGGTTCTGGTCACCGAACAGGGACAGGCGCTGCTGTGTCCGGTGAGCAGCATACCGGAGCGGAACCGCAACGCCACCGGCGTAATCGGCATCAAGTTCAAGGACGAGTTCGGAGGCAAGGACCGGGTCGTGGCGCTTGACGTGGTCAACGATCCTGAGGATGAGTACCTGTTGGTGGTCAGCGAAAAGGGCTACGGCAAGGCAACGCCCCTGTGCAACAGCAAGGGCGAACCCGTGTATCGCGAAACAAATCGTGGCGGCATGGGCGTCAAAACCTTCGCCGTGGACCAGGGAGACAAGCCCACCGGCCCGGTGGTGGACGCCAAAATCGTCACGTCCGCCGAAATGAACGATGAAGAAGGGCATGAGGTCTTCATCATCTCGGCTCGCGGTCAGGTGGTCCGCATCGACCTGGCTGAGATCAAGGTCGTGAATACCCGCCAAACCAAGGGCGTCATCGTCTGGCGCGAGCGCGGCGGCGACGACAGCGTCGTGTCCATCTACTGCTTCCGGGCTACGGACTACAGCCAGGACGACCCGGCGGTGCAGGATGGCGCGGCGGGTACAGCCCTCGAACAGGCCGAAGAGGTCGCGGCCCAGGCGGACAGCCAATACGAGGACGCCGCAGACGAGGACATCGGCGGCGACGTGCCGGATGACGACGACGGCGACGAAGATGATGACGATGATCCCGAACCTCACGTGAACGGGCAGGCCCCGCTGTTGTAAGGAATGTCGACGATGCAATTGGTTATGGTTCATGGCTCCGGCCAGAACGAACTGACCTACCACTACCAGACGGCGCGGTTCGCAAACGCGGACGCCGTAAATCTGCCCGGTCACCCGGACGGAGAACCCCGGGACAGCATCGGCGGATACGTGGACTGGGTACGCGAATACGCGCACGGGAAGGGGTATCCGCCCTTTGTCCTGTTCGGTCACTCCATGGGCGGCGCCATCGCCCTGGACTACGCGCTGCGGTTTCCTGAGGATCTGGCCGGCCTGGTCCTCATCGGAACCGGCGCCCGCCTGCGCGTGCATCCCGACTACCTGAACCGGTGCCTGGACGACGCCCAATGGCGATCTGAGGCGCCGGCGTATTACGAGGCGATCAACACGGAGTTGGCGTCCCAACTGGCTTCCCGCGCCCTGCAGTCCGGCCCGATGGTCGAGCACAACGACCTGTCAGCCTGCGACCGGTTCGACGTGATGCAGCGTGTCAAGGAGATTTCCCTGCCGTCCCTCGTAATCGTGGGCGCGGATGACATCATGACCCCGGTCCGTTACGCGGAATACCTGGGCCGGGAACTCCAGGACGCCGAGGTCGTGGTGGTGCCCAACTCCGGTCACTTTGTGACCCTGGAGCAACCGGAAGCGGTCAACGAGGCCATCGCGCAATTCCTGGACCGGCTTGAAGGCGGTGGTTAGGGCCGCCGTTACAGCGCCGTGAAACACAGCCCGGCCACTGGTCGGGCTTTCTCATGCCCGGGTTGGGCTGAGCGGCATTGCTGGTATCATGGGGCCAACCACAGCCGGACCCCGTTGCACGAGCCATGACCGCGGCGCATACCTACACTCCAGACGGGCATCGCCTGGGCGCGTCCCTGGCGAGCATGTACGGCGGGCATCCCGACGCCCAGGGGCTGCCGGTGGCCCGTCGTGTGGCGGTGATCGCCGCCGAGTTGATCGAGTCGGGTGATCCGGCCGTCGACGCTACGGTGATCAACACGGCTGCGTTGCTGCACCTAGCCGGCCGACCGGAGGATCCGGACCGTGTCGCCGCGTCCGTTGCGCTGGCTGGCGCTTGGTTGCGCGGTTCGGGCGCGCCCGAACAGTACGTGACGGCGGTGGCAATTGCCATACGGGGCGCCTGGGGCGAAGTTAGCGACGACGCGAGCGCGACGATCCTGCGGGACGCGGCGCTGCTGGACCTGGCCAGTGTCGAAAGGCACGCCGACTACCTGCGAGACGCGCCGCCTACCGGACGCTTGCGGGAACCTTACCTCGCACAGTACCGTCGCGATTGCCTGACGCCGGCGTTGCAACTTGGCGAGATGCTGACCATCCCGGCGGCGGTGGAGATGTACCGCCAGCGCATACCCCGGCTGTCGGCGTGGCTGGATGAGCAGCCGGCCAACCTGGTGCCGCCGGAATGGCGAAGGCTGGCGGAAGTTGCGGAGATCGAAGGCGGAGTGCGGCGGCTGCTGGACGGCGAAGATCCGGCCGCGGTTCGAGCCGAAATGCCCGGCGGGGGATTGCCTTACGCGGAGTACCGAGGGCGGCAGCGAGCCATCATTGCCGGCAGTCACGACCGGATCCTGGAACTGACCCACGCCCGCATTGAAGCGTCGCGCAACGTGGCCGCCGAGAAGTACCTGGAGAGCGATACGATCCACAAGCCGGCCGTGGAGGAGAACCTGTTCGTCGGAGCGCGCCGCCGGGCGCGGCAGTTGGGCTTGTCCGCTGAGACCGCCGAGGACATCGCCAGGCTGCTGCTGTCTAACGCCCGCGAGGTGCAGGAGCGCACGCTCAACGACATCGCCCAACGCCTGAGCCGGTTGCACGGCCAGATACTGGACGCGGATTCGCCGGAAAGCCGCACCGACGAAGCGGATATTGCTATCCCCTCGCTGGTGGTGCGTACCGGCGACCAGCCCCTGGCCCGAGAAAACGAGCTTATCAAGGAACTGCGAGTCACCGGATTGAACGAGGCGTACCCGGAGCAGCGGCGCCGGTTCGCCGAGTGGTTCAAAGATCCGCACCCATATCTCCAGACCGGCATGACGGTGGGCAGCCGTGACGCGGACCTGTTCATGCAGGCTTTGACCGACGGCGAGCGGTGCAAGGTGCTGGGAACTGTGGCCATAGACGGGCCGATGCACCTGGGTCACGGAGCCATCGCCAGCATCCTGGCGCACTTCCAGGGCATGGGGGCGGAAATCACCATCGGGTTTCGAGACGAGCTAGGGGACCTGGCAGAGGGGCAGCGGAACATGCAGGAGTACCTGCGACTGATGGAGGCGACGGGCCTGGACGTTGACGGAGCCAACACGTACCTGCAGCAGGGCAGCCCATCGATCATTCGGACCGCTTTCGAATTGGGCGAGGCAATTCCCCTGAGCGTGCTCAACTCGGCGCTGGGCCTGCGCCTGCGGGACAGTGCGACCGATACTTTCCGGCCGCTGCTCAGGCTGGCCGACATCCTGCACGCGCAGCAGCCTGAGGCCGGCGGCCCATGTCGCACCCTGGTCGTGGACAGTATCGGCGGCGACGTGTACGTGCGCATGGCCCGCAACGTGGCGGAACGTTTCGGTTTCCTGAAACCCTCCGCGCTGTACCTGCGTCCGGTGCGGAACCTGACCACCTACAGCGATCCGCAGACCGGCGGCTCGGTGGAGGTGATGACCAACCGGGTGCCGCCGGGTCGCATCACTTACGACGACGCGGATGATGACATACGTCGACGCATCGGCCGGGCATATACCGGCGGGCGCGGGACACTGGAGGAGCAACGGGAAAAGGGCGGGAATCCGGATCCGCGAGTGTGCTCCGTGTCCAGCCTGCACGCCTTTTTCGCCACCCCTGACCCACAGGAGTACGCCGGACTGCAATCCCGCTGCCGATCCGGGGAGTTGTTGTGCGGCGAGTGTAAAGCGTTGGCCGCGAATGGCCTGCTAGAATATCTCAAGAGGCACCGAGAGCGGCGGGCGGAGTTGTACGAGGGGACGGCGGCTTTGGTCGAACCCCTGGTCGCTCGGGAAAGCCAGCAGTGACCTGAGATGAAAGAATTTTTCCTTAACCATATTTGCACTTCGCCACCGTACACCGTGGCGTCGTGCGAGTACCAGTACCTGGTATTCGCCACCGTTGGCGCGACGATTCTGGTCGGGGGCTTGGTGATGGCATGCATAGCTGTGGTGCGGCGCCAGAAGCAAATCTAGGATGGCCTCGCTCGCCGTTTTTGTATTTTTCATCTTGGTCATTGGGTTTTTTGGCTCTGTTTGCTACGAATGGACTGAACGCACCGATGATTTTTGGCCGAAGGCGTTGTTGCGAACCCTGTCTTGGTTCTGGATTGGAGTGGCCGGGCTGTTGCTCTCCCTCCTCATCAAGATAGTCGTCGTGTGATGTCGAGCGGCTCTCGGTTTCTTTAGGGAGATAATCAAACATGGCAGACCAGCAACGTATCCTCACCGGTATGCGCCCCACCGGGCAGTTGCACCTGGGGCACTACCTGGGGGCCCTGGAAAACTGGATACAGATGCAGCACGAGTACGAGTGTTTCTTTCTCATCGCAGACTACCAGGCGATGGGGGATCATCTGGATGACATCGGGTTGATCCAACGCTCCGTGATCGAGGTTGCCACGGACTGGCTGGCGGTGGGCCTGGATCCCGAGAAGTCGGCCTTCGTGATCCAGAGCTACGTGCCGGAGCACGCCGAGTTGACCATGTTCTTCTCCATGCTCATGCCGTTGAACCAGCACCAACGGAATCCCACACTGCGTGCGGAAACCCAGCAATTGGAGGCCGAAAACCAGTCGATCACCCTGGGGTTCTTCAACTATCCCATCAGCCAGGCGGCGGACATCCTGCTGCCCAAGGCGCACCTGGTGCCGGTAGGGGAGGACCAGGTGGCCCACATCGAGTACACCCGGGACGTGGCCCGGCGGTTCAATCGCCTGTACGGGGAGGTTTTCCCGGTGCCTCGCGCCAGGGTGGGCCGGGTTCCCCGGCTGGTCGGAACCGACGGGCAGGCCAAGATGAGCAAGAGCCTGAACAACGCCATTTATCTTGCCGACGGGCCGGATGCGGTGGAGGACCGGGTGCGCCGCATGGTCACTGACATCACCGGGCAGAATCCGCGGTTGCGGGCCACGGACCCGGGCGTGGTGGAATACAACCCGGCTTTTCTGTACCACGACGCGTTCAATGACAACGCCGATGAGGTGGCCGAGCTCAAAGAACGTTACACCGCGGGCACGGTCAGCGACCGTGAGGTGAAGGAACGACTCACCACCGCGATCAACCGGTTCCTGGAGCCGATCCGAGAGAAGCGTTCGTGGTACGAGGATCATCCGGACTATGTCCGCGACGTGTTGAAGGCGGGCACGGAACGGGAACGCTCCATCGCCCAGCAAACCATCGAGGACGTGCGACAGGCAATGCAGGTGGTGTACACCTGAGCAAACATTGTGAGGCGACGCGCACGGTCGCCGTCCATCCGACCCAAAAACGGGGCAGCCGCAGGGTTGCCCCTCTTTTCGCCGCCGTGTTAGCGTAGCCCGACTGCGCAATGGGATCCGCGCAGCGTTTTCTTACCTGTTGCCAACCGGAGGGACGACATGGCAGGCAATCCACGAGACAAGTATTGCATCGTCGGGGTGGGCGAAACCGAATACAGCCGGGCCTCGGGCCGCACCACCCGGGCCCTGGGCGCCGAGGCGATCCGCAACGCGATGAACGACGCCGGCCTGACGCCCGACCAGGTGGACGGGATGCTCAGCTACCACGGGGGCGATTCCACGCCTTCTACGTCAATACAGTACGACCTGGGCATCCGGCCCAACTTCTACATGGACTGCTCGGGTGGGGGATCCTCAACCGAGGCGCTGGTGGGATTGGCAATCGGCGCCATCGAGGCCGGGATGTGCGACGTGGTGGCGATATTCCGGTCGATGAATGGGTACTCCAACGTGCGGATCGGCGGCACCGGAGCGCGAGCGTCGGCTCCCATCGGGGGGCTGGACTTGATGAAGCGCCCTTACGGGTTGATCAGCGCGGTGCAGCAGTTTGCGTACACGTTCACCCGCCACATGGCCGAGTACGGTGTGAAGAGCGAGGACTTGGCGGCCATAAAGGTCGCCCACTCCAACCACGCCTCCAACAACCCCAAGGCTTTGATGAAGCACCGGGTGACCGTGGACGACGTGATGAACTCTCGTTGGATCATCCGGCCGGTGGCGCACCTTTTGGACTGCTGCCTGGAGACCGACAACGCCACATGCGTCATCGTGACTTCGGCGGAGCGGGCCAGGGACCTGAAGCACAAGCCCGTCTACGTCAAGGGTGTGCAGGGTCGGGGCACCAAGCCCGGCGGCGACTTTCATTACCAGCACGGGCCGATCTCCCGGGTGGCCGGCCATTACATCGCCCCGCGGATTTTCGACTTGGCCGGCGTGAAGCACGAGGACGTGGACATAACCGGCTGCTACGACGCCTTCACCTACACCGTGCTCCTGCAGTTCGAGGACTACGGATGGTGCGAGAAGGGCGAGGGCAAGGACTACGTCACCAGCGGCATCATAAACCTGGGCGGAAGGCGTCCCAACAACCTGAGCGGTGGGCACCTCTGCGAGGGGTACACGCACGGCATGAACATGGTCATCGAGAACGTGCGACAGCTGCGAGGCACTGTCGATGACTACTGCCCGGGCGCTTTGGAAGGTGACCACACCTACGACTACGCCGAAGGCGGTTGCCGCCAGGTGAAAGACGCCAGGATCAGCATGAACATGGGTTGGGGAACGCCGGCGGTAGGCAGTTCCCTCATCATGGGCAACGTGCTCAGCTAGACGCCGAACAGGGAGAGGGACAATGCCTAATTACACCTACCGGGGCATCACGCTGAGCATCCCGGAGAACGATTCCGAGTACAAGGGCTATTTTGAAGCGGCGGCCGAAGGTCGCCTGGTGGTCAAGAAGTGCTCCGACTGCGGGCTGCTGCGCGGCGAGCCGGGGCCGGGATGCCCGTGGTGTACCTCGCTGAACTGGGAGTGGCAGCAGGTTTCCGGTAAGGGGACCATCTATTCGTACCAGGTGGTGGCGCACACGGTAATACCCAGCTTCCGCGATCTGACGCCCTTCGCCATCGTGCTGGTGGAGTTGGACGAGCAGAGGGGTCACCCCACGGAATTCGACGGCTTGCGGATCACCGGGAACCTGGTGGACGGCGACTTCAACATGGAAAAAGAGGAGAACGTCGGCATAGGCAAGCGCGTCGAGGCGGTGTTCCAGCCGGTAGAAGACGGGTTCATGCTGCCCCAGTGGCGCCTGATCGACGAACCGGACCAGGGATTCACCTGGGTGCACGAGGTGCCCGAAGGCTGACCGGGTGAGCCCATCGCTACTGACGCAGGGGCGGCGCGTACGTTCGCCCCTGCGTCAGCTTGTGGCGCAGGCGCTATCCCGGCGTAATTTCAGGGGCGTTCAGCGACGCGGGAGCGGGCTGAAACATCCAAACCTCCGTCTGGCCGGGAAGTTTGCCGGCACTGAATTCCACCCGGTCCGTCTCCAGACGGCGCACCGTGCGCTGGCGGGCCAACCAACCCTCCGGCGGCAACAGCTCGCATTCCCCGGAGTGCAGGCCTGGGATGGCGTAGTGCATGGGGATAACCACGTGCGGTTGAAGACGCTGGACCAATGCATCCACCTGTTCGTAAGAGAGCAGGTGCTTGGAGTCGTCCACGGTAACCAGCAGGACGTCGACCTCACCCACCGCCCGGGCAACGTCGCCCGGCCATTCCACGCGGTTGTCCCCTATATGCAGGAAGCTGACGCCCCCGGAGTCGAGACGAAACATCACGTTGGGAAAGTCGCGCAGGCGAGACGCGCCGGAGTGCAGATCCTGGACGCCGCGAATGTTCAGGTCTCCGGTGGCAAACTCGCCGGGTAAGCGCAGGATCGACGCGGCCTCTGGCAACCGCTCAACCGCGTCGTGGTCGAAGTGAGCATGGGTGATCAACCCGAGGTCGCACCGTAATCCCGGAAAGAGCCGCGTGAACCAGTAGCGGTCGGCCTGGTTGCGATATGGGTCGGCAACGGCCGTCACGCCGGCGGGCGTTTCGAAACGGAAGGCGCAATGCCCGAAGTAGGTAAGCCTCATCTGATTGCGCTCAACCCTGTGTTGACGCCACTACGCCGCTGCCCGCCACATCTCGTAACCGATCTCCTTGCTGATCAGGCCGTCGCGCATCTCGAAGATGTGGACTAGGCGCATCTCCACCCGCGTGCCCGGCGACAGCGGCAGGTACCCCTCGCCGGTCAGTCGGAAACGCACCACGCTGTCGTCTACCACCCGGTCCTCGGTGGCAAAGCGCTGCAGGGTCTCGAACTCGACGTCTTCCATCTTGGCGAACATCGTGGTGTAGTTGTCGGCCACTGCGCGCTTGCCCTCAAAGCGCAAACCACGGGCCGGCGCCTCCCAGACCACGTCGTCGGTGTAGAGGTCCAGGGCGGCTTCGACTTCATTGGTGGCTTCGGAGTGGAAGTGTGCTTCCACGGCGGCCAGGTTGGCGGCAATGATCTCTGGATTCTGGCTGGGCGAGGACATGGCTGCTCCTCCTCTCGTAGGTTCCTTGACACTCCTGGGGGCCACCGATAGCATCCCGGCAAGCGGCCCCGGGAAGGCGGGTTGCTTGGGAGGGAAAACCCATGCAGAGCATCACCATCGACCGCAGTAAGCCCCTGCGCGAGGAGTCTAACACGGGGCACAACCGCTGGCATCCGGACATTCCGCCCGTCATTGAGGTTGACGAAGGTGAGGAGGTGGTTCTGGAAACGCGGGACGCCTTCGACGGGCAGATGCGTCCCGGCGTCACCGAAGCGGATTTCGCCGGCATGGACGCCGGCGTGATCCATCCGCTGACCGGGCCCGTCGCCGTGAAAGGCGCGGAGCCGGGCGATCTGCTGGAGGTGGAGTTCGTAGACATCCAGCCGCAGCCCTATGCGTTCAGCGTGATCTTCCCGGGATTCGGGTTCCTGCGGGATGTGTTCACGGACCCGTTCATGGTGCACTGGAACATCGCCGACGGGTTTGCCACGTCGGAGCAGATACCGGGCGTCCGGGTACCCGGTGCGTCGTTCATGGGGGTGTCGGGCGTTGCGCCATCCCATGCTCAGCTGGATGACTGGACGCGGCGGGAGGCGGAATTGGCGTCAAGAGGGGGTGTGGCCCTGCCACCGGACGTAGCGGGTGCGGTACCGATAGCCGGTGCCGGCGCCACCCACGGCATCCGCACGCTGCCGCCCCGGGAAAATGGGGGTAACTTCGACGTGAAGCAGCTGTCCACCGGGTCCAAGCTGCTGCTTCCGGTGGCGGTGGACGGGGCGCTGTTCTCCACCGGAGACGGCCACTTCGCCCAGGGAGATGGCGAGGTGTGCGTTACCGCCGTGGAGATGGGCGCGACTTGCACGGTCCGGTTCCGGGTGCTGAAGGGAGAGGCGGAGCGGCACAACATCCGCTGGCCGCGTTTCAGTCGGGAGGACTACTACATCGCGCCCGAGTGGGCGGCCCCCCGCCGATTCATCGCCACCATGGGGATGCCGGTGCGGGACGACGGAGTCAACGAGGGCGAGAACCTCACGCTGGCCTGCCGCAACGCCATCCTGAACATGATCGACCTGCTGCAGGAGCGGGGTTTCACGCGCGACCAGGCCTACGTCATCTGCAGTGTGGCGGTGGACCTGAAGGTGAGCAACGTGGTGGACGTGCCCAACTTCGTGGTGTCGGCGTTCCTGCCGGAGGATCTGTTCGTCGGGTAGTCGGCCGATTTGGCAACAATAAAGGCTGTGTCAGGGCGTCCAATCATCCCGGCTCAGCCACATCTCGATGCGGCTGCGGTACAAGCGCGCTATAAAGGGAGCATCGTTCTCCCTCAAAAACGCTAACACCCGATCGCGAGACGCCAAAAATATTTCCGCCATTTCCGCCCTGGTGCTCCCGCTGCAGATTACTATCATACGAGTGCCGGAACCCATCACAGTATCCCTTTCGAGGCGGTTGTAGCGGATCCGAAGATTGTGGGTCAGAACCACCCAATAGCGGTTTGCGACCTCTGGTATCCACTCGGCGTCAAGGGTGCCGCTGATGAAGTTATCAAGCAGGGTCTCGACGTTTACACCATCGGCTCGTAACGCGCCAGGAAAGACTCTGGTGCCGAGATCTTCGTCCAAGAAAAAGGTGACGTCAGGCGGCCAATGCGTAACGTACCGCCTCCTCGATCTGATACGGCGCTAGACGGTACTCGTTTGCTAAGTCGGCGATCGTCTCTCCGGCGTTGAAGAAATCAACTATCACTTCCGCTCTAACTCCAGAACCCATCACCACTGGCCGACCAAACGAGACCGATGGGTCGATCACTATCAAAGTCGGCGCCTTTTGGCGGTCCTCTCTGGTAAAAGGGAACAACCGGGCGGCTAGTCCGTTTTCGTCATCGTGCTCAACCCGCCGGAGATATATTTGAACGACTTCCCGCATTTCGAGTTGGCCGCGTGCCGACAGATTTAGCAACTGGTCAAGATGCTCGGTAAAGACACTGAAACCATCCGTCGACAGTTCTCTCCTGGCCAATGGATGTTCTACGCACAGTTCACGTTCCAGAAATTCGGCCGCGGTTCTCACCCGTTGCATCGGGACCCTGTGATGGCGACGTAACGCCGCCATCACATGGAGTTCCACCAAATTGATGAACGACAAGGCAGTTGGATCGGAACCGGCAGGTAGGATTAGCGGATCGCTATCGTTACCAGACACCCAATTGCGAACCGTCGGCACAGGCAGACCCAGATACCGGGCACATTCCGGTATCGAGTACAAGGGTACGTGGCGCGGGTCGTCCACTAGATCAC
>JAJEIA010000026.1 GCA_022823505.1 Dehalococcoidia bacterium | reverse complement strand
AGAAAATCAGCATGGATATTCGAGATGGTGGGGATTGTAGCAGGAAACGGTACGCGATTTCGGCAGTGCTCCGGCTCACAGTTCTTTCTCGAAGTAGTGCCGGCTGGCGCCACCTTCATATCCTTCCGACAGTCCGAATTGCCGGTAGCCTAGCTTGATGTAGAAGTCGGGAGCCTGGAACGACATCGTATCGACCATCGCCGACGTGCAGCCCAGCTCTTTGCCACGTCGCTCGGCCCACTTGATCAGTTGGCCGCCCAACCCTTTTGACTGGTGATCGGGATGCACCCACAACAGTCGGACGTGTAGTTTTCCCCAATAGGCTGCACCATAGATTCCTGCCATTACCCGATCGGATTCGACGACGACGGCTTGCACTCGCGTAACGGAAC
The DNA here is from genome assembly GCA_022823505.1 of Dehalococcoidia bacterium. Classification (GTDB taxonomy): domain Bacteria; phylum Chloroflexota; class Dehalococcoidia; order Lucifugimonadales; family UBA3495; genus Bin87. The sequence goes on along the minus strand of JAJEIA010000026.1, from coordinate 9,030 downwards.
GGGCGGAAGCCACGCCGGCGTTGAATTCATTCAGGCCGCGCTCTACTGCGGCCAACTGGAGCTCGGTGGGGTTGGTGACAAAATCCATCGCATGAGGGTCCCTTTTCGAATTGGCGTTGGCAACTCTACCACCGATTTGCCCGCGCATCCCCGCGCCTTTACACTGCCGCAATCACCATTGTCATTCGGAGGGAACCCACATGAAAGCCGTTTACATCAACGAGACCGGCGGCACCGACGTGCTGATCCATGGCGACCGCCCTGACCCTGAGATCAGCCCCGGCGAGGTGCTGATTCGGGTCGGCGGCAGCGCGCTCAACCACCTCGATCTCAACCTGCGGGCCGGCAACGCACGCCGCTTCCCGCACATCCTCGGCTGCGATTTCGCCGGCGAGGTGGTGCAAATCAGCCCCGACTCCGGAACCGATCTGCAGGTCGGCGACCGCGTGCTGGCGGACAACCGGGTCAAATGCGGCGGACACCACCTTTGCGAGCACTGCGCCGCCGGCCACGACCAGTGGTGCTCCCGCCAGCAACGCATCGGCGTCGACCTGGACGGCGGACACGCCGAGTACGTGGTTGCGCCGGCCATCAACGCGTACACCATCCCGGACGAAATGTCTTTCGCCGAAGCGGCGGCGTTGCCCATCGCACTGCACACTTCGTGGCACTGCCTCGTCACCCAGGCGAAGATCCAACCCTGGGACGATGTGCTGGTGCAGGCCGCCGGCTCCGGTGTCGGCAGCATGGGCATCCAGATCGCCAAGATGATGGGATGCCGCGTGATCACCACCGCCGGCAGCGACTGGAAGCTTGAGGAAGCGAAGAAGTGGGGCGCCGATGAGGTCATCAACTACCGCGAGGTGGACAGCGTCAGCGAGCGCGTCAAGGAACTCACCGACGGCCAGGGTGTGGACGTGGTGTACGACTGCGTGGGCGCCGACGTGTGGCACGAGAACATGCTTAGCCTCAAGCACGAGGGTCGGCTGGTCATCACCGGCGTGACCTCCGGCAGCCAGACGCCCATGGACCTGTCCATACTGCACGGCAAACCGTTGCACCTCATGGGCAGCGGCGGCCGCAGCCGGCGCACCATGGCCGACGCAATGAAGATGGTAAACCAGGGCGCCCTCCGTGGCATCGTCGGCCGCACCTTCCCGCTGGACGGCGTGGGCGAGGCGCACCAGGTGATGCACGACCGGGACTTCTACGGCAAACTCGTCATCGAACACTGACCGTCCATACGCTTTTGGTACAATATTCGGCGCAAACCGGCTACCACATCCCTACGGAGGCATCCCTGCTATGAAAATCGCCCGTTACCTGGCCCACGGAGCTGAGCACTTCGGCGTTGTCGACGGCGACAACGTCACCGCCATCGACGGCAGCATCTTCGACTCCGAGATCAAGCTGACCGACCACACGCACGCGCTTTCCGACGTGAAACTGCTGTCGCCGGTAATGCCGGGGAAAATCCTGGCCATGGGCCTCAACTACACCAGCCACATCGGTGACCGGCCGGCTCCCGAGTACCCGATGATCTTCCACAAGACCCCCACCAGCGTCATCGGCCCCGAAGACGCCATCGTGCGACCGAAGGAAGTGCAGCGCTTCGACGCCGAGGGCGAGATGGTTGTGGTCATCAAGGACAAGTGCCGCAACGTCTCCAAGGCCGACGCCTTGAACCACGTGCTGGGCTATACCTGCGGCAACGACGTCAGCGCCCGCGATTGGCAGCAGAAGGACCGCCGGGAGAACAACTCCGACTGGTGGCGCGCGAAGTCCGCCGACACCTTCTCGCCCATGGGCCCCTGGATCGAGACCGACGCCGACCCGGCCGGCCAGCACCTCCGCACCCGCGTCAACGGAAACGAGGAGCAGAACGAGACCACGGCCCATCTCATCTTCGACGTGCCCACGATGATCGAGTTCATCACCAAGTACGTGACCCTGGAGCCGGGCGACTGCATCTTCACCGGCACCCCGGGCACCACCTCCGACATGGCTGACGGCGCCATCTGCGAGATCGACATCAGCGGCATCGGCGTGCTGCGCAACCCGGTCAAGCTGGAGTCGTAGGCTTCCCCGGGACGCGGAAACTCAGTATGAAACGGGGCGGCCGACCGGCCGCCCCAGTTGATTTTGCGTCGCGCTTACTCGATGGGCGGGCGTTCCTCCCGCAGTTTCACCAGCAGAGGGATCGAACGGATCTTACGCTCGTCAAGGTCTTCCCAATAAATGCCCTGGGGGCGTGGTAACTCTTCCCGGTCGTTGTCACAGCGGACTACCTTGTCCGTGGTGACAACTATGTCCAGGGGCACGTCGTGCTGTGTCCAGGGCAGGTCCTCGTCCAGCAACTGCATGGGGTGAACCGTGCTGACCACCGGTGTGTCCGGTTTCACCACGCCGGCCGCCGCCGCCAGGCCGTACTCCAGGTCAGCGAAGCCGCCTCCCTTGCCGATCCGCACGCCCTGACTGTTGACTGCCACGGAACCCGAAATCACCAGGTCGATGGGCTGCATCTCGTGGACGTAGACCGGACGCCCGACTTTGAACGCCCCCGAAATGGTGGAGGCTTTTGCCGGCTCCACTTCGGGACGAGACGGGTCTAGTTCGATGAACACGCGCTCGTCCCTGAGTCTCGGCACCGCCATGTAGAGCAGTTTCCCCTGTTCAAGGGCGAGCCGTCGCAGCGGTCGCTGCGCCTGATCGGGGTTGCTCTTGATGGCGCGGGCCGCCACCCATTCCGGAAGCTCCGACGCCAGGGCCGCCGCGTCCTCGCTTCCGATGAAGTTGGGAATCTTGTCGTGGACCGACTTCCCCCGGACCACACGCGCCGTTTCCAGCGCAGTCCAAACCGATTCGCGAATTGCCCATTTGTCGCGCATGACCATTCCCCCGGCTCGCATGGAGTTGTGCTCGGACGCAAGGTTACAGCATACGGGCGCGACTTATGAAGTGCAGCACCCGAAGTCCAGCTGCCGCGAGGTCGGTTTCTTGCCGTGACAAAGTTCGGGCCAGCCACTGGATGGCTGGCCCGACTAGTTCCCCAGAGCGGGAGTTCCACTGACTCGTTATAGCAACGTCGCCTGGACGATCACGATGATGATCCACGGGATGAACCCGATCACCGCCGCCAGCAACACGACGGCTATCGCCCGCCCGGTCGATTCGAAGTCCAGCGCCTGCCGAACCGCCACGGTCACCGCGGCCAGAGTCCAGAACCAAGCGACCAGCGGGAACAGCCAACCGATGAACGGGACGAAGCTGAATATCGAAAGGATGCCCGGCGTGTAGGCGAACCCAACCACGCGACCTATTTCGGCCCAGCTGGTATGCGTGCTGCCGGTGCGAAGCATCATTCCGCCCACCAGGCTCAGCACCGACACCCAGATCGCCCATCGCACGATGCCGAACACCAGTCCGGCGATGAGCCCAAAAACAATCTTCAGTGCTGAAACGTCACCGAGTAAACCGCCGATGATCCCGCCCACGGCTCCACATACCGTGACCAGGAGCACGACCAGTATCGCCTGCCCAATTGCCCCCGGGTCCGCTTCGATTTCCTCGTATGTGTCGGCGTTGAAAAGCGCTGCGCCGATCATTCTTTGGATCATCAAATCACCTCACTCCAGATGCTCTCCGTGTTTATCGATGCTGTCCGTCTATGGCGGGCCGATATGTTGGCAAAATTCTAAACGATCGTTTCAATCGGCGACATTGTACCTGATGGCGAAGTTGGCGCGGTTTTGCTTTACAATCAACAGCCTGGGGTCTTACAATTTGCAACCGAGGGAGCGGGCTGTTTCGGCCTCTCCCCGGTTTGTTGTCCGGCCCTTGCCCAGACATTTGCGCCAATGCTGGCACTGCCCTGACGGCGCAATTTATCGCGTTTGGATTCCATGGACCCATCGCCCGATAACACCCAGAATCTGCCTGCCGAAAACCCCGGCAGCCTGCAGGCAAACCTGGACAGTCGCCGCTCCAAGCTGGAACGCATCCGGCAACGCGGGGTCGACCCGTATCCGCCCCGCTTCCAGCGGACCTGCACCGCGGACGAAGCGATCAAGCTGTTCGAGTCTGCCGAGGCCGAAGAACACCTTGACCGTGCCGGCGGCATCAGCGTCGCGGGTCGCATCGTGTCCATGCGCGTGATGGGGCGCGCGGCGTTTCTCGATCTGCGCGATTCGTCGGGCGTGGTACAGGCCATGCTCCGTCAGAACGTGCTGGGCGAGGAGTACGCTTTTGTGCAGGACCTCGACCTGGGCGATTTCCTCGGCGTCGACGGCGATATGATGCGGACCCGAACGGGGCAGCCAACCATCGAGGCCCACGCCCTGACCATACTCGCCAAGGGCATGCGACCCCTGCCCGAGAAGTGGCACGGTCTTCGGGACGTGGAAACCCGTTACCGCCAGCGCTATCTGGATCTTATCGCCAACCCCGAAGTTGCCGAAACCTTCGTCCAGCGCAGCCGGATCATCAGCGGCATCCGCCGCTTTCTGGACGGCCGGGGCTTCGTGGAGGTGGACACCCCCATCCTGGTCCCGATCCCGGCCGGCGCCCACGCCAGGCCGTTCATCACGCACCACAACGCCCTGGACGAGCAGCTTTACCTGCGCATCGCCACCGAGTTGTACCTGAAGCGGCTCATCGTCGGTGGCCTGGATAAGGTCTACGAAATCGGGCGCGTCTTCCGCAACGAGGGCATCGACCAGGACCACAACCCCGAGTTCAGTCTGCTGGAGTCCTACGAGGCCTACGCCGACTACAACGCCGTGATGGAGATGGTGGAATCGCTAGTCTCGTCGCTGGCTCAGGACGTCCACGGCTCCATGGAAGTCGCGATGGGTGACGACATCATCGACTTCCGCCCGCCCTGGCCTCGCCTGTCGCTGCGTGAGGAGTTGCAACGCCGCAGCGGTGTGGACATCGAGGACTACCCCGACGCGGAGTCGCTGACCGGCAAGTGCGCCGAACTGGGCCTGCAACCCGGCCCACGGGAAGCGCGCGGCCGACTGATCGACAAGATGTTGTCGGTGTACGTGGAGCCTAACCTGGTGCAGCCCTCATTCCTGATTGACTACCCCGAGGACATGTCGCCGCTGGCCAAGGGCCACCCGGACAAGCCCGGCTACGTGGAACGGTTCGAGGCCTTTGCCGCCGGAATGGAGATCGCCAACTCCTACACCGAGCTCAACGACCCCGAGGTCCAGCGAGCCCGTTTCGCCGCGCAAGAACACCAGCGTGACGCCTACGGCGACGATGAAGCCGACCGGACCGACGACGATTTCCTCACCGCCCTGGAGTACGGCATGCCGCCCACCGGGGGCCTCGGCATCGGCATCGACCGCCTGGTCATGCTGCTCACCGGCCAGTCCACCATACGGGATGTGCTACTATTTCCGCAGATGCGTTCGCTGGAAGTCACCGCACCTCCTAACGAGTAGTGTTGCTTGACCGTAGCCTCCGTGCTGGCCTAGGAACCCCGGCAAACGCAGCGAATCGGATCGCCAGTCCCTGAACCGAGCGTTGCGCCCAAGCAGCGATTCGAAGCAATCGCACTGGAACTATGCTTTCTCTCGAACAAATTCGCAACGATACCGACACCGTCCGCGCCGCGCTGATTCGCCGCGCCGAAGACGAAGATTGCCTCGACGAGATCCTGGCCATGGACGCCCAGCGGCGCACCGCCATCACCGACGGCGACGAACTCCGCGCCCGCCGCAACGCCGTGTCCCGCGAAATCGGCCAGTCCCGCTCCCAGGGCGGCCAGCCGGACGAGGCCATAGTGGCCGAGATGCGAGACGTCGGCCGGCGCATCAGCGAGCTTGAAGACCTCGTCCGCGACCTTGACGCCCGCATCAACGACGCAATGCTGGCGTTGCCCAATTTGCCTCACTCCAGCACCCCCGAAGGGTTCGACGAGACGGCCAACGTCGTGTTGCGTCACTGGGGCGAGCCAACCGCCCTGGATTTTGATGCCCTGCCCCACTGGGACCTGGCGGAGAACCTGGGCATCATCGACTTCCAGCGCGGCGTCAAGTTGTCGGGTAGCCGCTTCTACACCCTCAATGGGTACGGCGCGCGGCTGGAACGGGCCATCATCTCCTGGATGCTCGACCTGCACAGCAGCGAACACGGCTACACCGAGGTCGCGCTGCCCATACTGGTGCGCCGCGAGATCATGGAAGGCTCCGGCAACCTGCCCCTTTTCGCCGACAACCTCTACCACGACGAGGAGGACGACCTCTGGCTGATCCCCACCGCGGAGGTGCCGGTTACCAACCTCCACCGCGATGAAATTCTCACCGCCGAGGAACTGCCGCTGTACTACGTGGCGCACACCCCTTGCTTCCGGCGCGAAAAGGCCGCCGCCGGACGGGACACTCGCGGCATCAAGCGCGTCCACCAGTTCAACAAGGTGGAGATGTACAAGTTCGTCGAGCCGGACACGTCATTCGACGAGCTGGAAGCATTACTGGGTAACGCCGAGGCGGTGTGCCAGCGCCTGGATCTGCCCTACCGCATCCTGCAACTCTGTGCCGGCGACATCTCCTTCCCTTCCGCCAAGTCCTACGATATCGAGGTCTGGGCCGCCGGATCCCAGGAATGGCTGGAGGTATCGTCGTGCTCCAACTGCACCGACTTCCAGGCGCGACGGGCCAACGTGCGTTACCGGCCCGGCGTGGGCGAGCGGCCACGATTTGTCCACACGCTCAACGGTTCGGGCCTGGCGCTGCCCCGAGTGATAATCGCCATCCTGGAGAACAACCAGCAGCCAGACGGCTCGGTGGTGATCCCGGAGGTCCTGCGTCCCTACACCGGCTTTGACTCGATACCATCGCGGTAACTCAGGGTCAGACTCGCCAGCGTACAGCGCGGTCCAAATATGGCAGCCGCAGGCGTGGACCCTCTGGATCACGATCGCCAGATGAGAATATCGCTGGGTACCATCCCAGCCTCGCAGCTTCGGCAGCACTTCATTGTGTTCAGCATCAGTTCCCTTTTGATGCTCGCGGTGAGAGTCTATAATGGCGTCGAGGTCTCTGGTATCGATCCCACATGGCACCAGATTATCGACCTGATTGGCGACAAAGCCGGCTCAACGATGGCCGCCTGCCTGGGGTTGAGCGCAATCGGCGTTGAGGGAGCAAACATGGTACTTGCGGAACTGATGAAGCGACAGTGGGCGCGGGATGCGGCCGAAGGCGAAGCCCGGGGCGAAGCTCGTGGAGAGGCTCGAATGCATCGCCTCTGGAGCGAGTGGCTCGAGCGAAAACAGGCCGCCGAAGCTCAGGACGAACCCTTCAACGAACCTCCGCCCCAACCGCCGAATGGCACCGGGAGGGATTCCTGAATGGCTGGCATCTGGCCCGACGACATCCGCTGTGTCGCGCTCATCACCTTTGACGTGGACGGCATCACCTCCTGGCTCAATCGGAACCCCGATTTCATCAACTACCCGAGCCTGCTGTCCATGGCGGAGTACGGCCCCAGCGTGGCCACGCCGCGCATCCTGGACATGCTGGACGCCCAGGGCATTCCCGGCAGCTTTTACATCCCCGGCTACGTCGCCGAAACACATCCGGACCTGGTGCGTGAGATTGCCGGCCGCGGACACGAGGTGGCCCACCACGGCTACATCCACGAACCCCCGGCCACCATGTCTCCGGAAAAAGAGGAGGAAGTGCTGATCAAGGGCATCGGCATCCTCGGTGACCTCACCGGTGAGGCGCCCGTGGGGTACCGTTCCCCCAGCTGGGAGCTCAGCCCCGTCTCCCTGGACCTCCTCGCCAAGCACAATTTCCAGTACGACAGCAGCCTGATGGGCGATGACGCGCCCTACATTGTGCAGGGCGGCGACCCGCCCCGAGACCTGGTCGAGCTGCCCATCCACTGGCTTCTCGATGATGCTCCGCACTTCGCCTACGCGCCGTCGGCCAATCGGTTGGGGCCCATGCGCAACCCCGACGAGGTGTTCGAAAGCTGGGCGGCGGAGTTTCGCGGCATCTACCGCTATGGCCGCTGCTACAACCTGACCATGCACCCGCAGTACATCGGTCGACCCGGCCGCCTGCTCATGCTGGAGCGCCTGATCGAGTACATCAAGACCTTTCCCGGAGTGCGCTTCATGCGTTCCGTCGACGTGGCCCGGATGTGGCAAAAGGGAGCCTGACAATATGCCCGCAGTACACGACCGCGGCGGTTGGCCCGACGACACCCCCATCGACCGCAGCGAGCACGAATATTCCGATTGGGAACGCCGTGTCGACGCGGTTCACCAGGTCCTCGGCGCGCAGGGCATCCGAACTACCGACGAGATGCGCCGCGCTATCGAGAGCCTGCCGCCGGAACGCTACGAGGCGCTGTCCTATTACGAAAAATGGACCGCCGCCCTGGAGATCCTGCTGATCGAGAAGGGCATCCTCACCGCCGAGGAAATCGACGCCAAGGCCGCCGAGTTGCGGCAGCAGGGCTTGTGATGACCACTCCCGCCGAACCCGTGCTCTACTCCAACGGTGCCTCCGTCCGTGTCCGCGTCGGGTCGCCGCCGCACCATTTCCGGACGCCGGCCTACATCCAGGGGCACACCGGCACCGTGGACGCTCTCTGTGGCGTGTATCCCAACCCCGAAACTTTGGCCCATGGTGGCGACGGCCTGCCCCGCCAGCCGTTGTACCGCATCCGCCTGCGCCAGACCGACCTATGGCCCGACTACTCCGGGAACCCGCAGGACTCTCTACTGGTCGACGTCTACCAGCACTGGCTGGAACCCATCTGATTGCCGCGCGCTCGCAGAGTCCGCCTCCATTTGTGCTATCTTGCCCGCCAGCGCTGCAACTGAGAGGTAGATAAACAATGGAGCGACCGATATTTCAGCCCATCGGCTCCCCCTCGGAGGAGTTGGATACTCCGGCCCTGGTGGTCGATCTGGGGGTGATGGAGCGGAACATCGCAGTGCTGCACGGCGCATTTGCCAGCTCCGCCGGTGTTCCAGGTAACGACGGGATCGGGGTTCGCCCCCAT
>JAJEIA010000049.1 GCA_022823505.1 Dehalococcoidia bacterium | reverse complement strand
TGACCAGCTTGCCCCGGTGGTAGATGCGCACCAGCTTGCTGTCCAGCCTGATTTCCACCTTCTGGCCCGGTGGGCAGACCGATGACGGCACCGAGTACAGCGCGTACTGGCAGGCCACGTGGTGATCGGGATGGACCTTGTATGAAGCTGTCCAGCATGTCGGTGGCAGCCCCTGGTTTGTTCTCACTCATCGACTCCATACCTCACGTCCCCGGCGTCGTTACCGGTCTCGCCCGTCGCTTCCCATCTCAAACCGGCGCTGGTGTTCCAGCGCAACTGCAGCGGCTCCGGCCTCGGCCCGTAGTTGCCCTTGACGAACTCCAGCTTCCAGGTCCGCGGCCCCGGCTCCGGAGACTTGTCGATCTCAGCCTGCAGCGTCCACAGGGCCCGCGCTGCGCCCTGCCAATCGGTGGACCCGGCGTAGCTCATTCCCGCTGACTTCGGCGGGTGCGCCAGTATCAGCACCGCGCAGTTGTTGGCCTGCCCCCAGGCGTCCCAGTGGGACACGAAGGCCCGCACCAATCCTCGGGCGTTCTCGTCGGCCGCGTAGGCCGCAGCCAGGGGGTCCAGTACCAGCAGGCGGGCGTTCTCCTGCTCGCACAGCCTGCGCAACCGCTCGCCGGTGACGGTGAGGTCCGCCATGGTGGAGATGTGCCGGCCCTGGGGCGGCGCCCAGACCGGTCCCTCGCCCACCAGGTTGACGATGCGGAGCTTCTCCAGCCGTTCGGGCTTCACCCAAGGGGCCACGTTGCCCGAAATCTGGTGCAGCCGCCGGTAGAACTCCTCGGGCTCGTCCTCCCAGGAAGCGAAGACCACGTTGGCCCCGTCCATTGGCACGGCGTTGCCTAGCCGCATCATCCGGCCGGGGCTGGAGATCCACTCGCCGTCATCGCCGCCCGAGGCCACACCGGCGGCCAGCTGCAGTGCCAGTCGGGATTTCCCCGCACCTCCCTCGCCGGTGAGCAGAGCCACGCGCCCGGCGGGCAGCCTGCCGTCGATCAGCCACTGACGAGGCTCCGGCAGCGTGTTGCCCCAGGTGGCCACCCGCAGCGGTGTGGCCGTCTCAATCGCCCGGGACAGTGTTTCCAGGGAGCCCCGAAGGTTCGTCTCCGCCATGGCCACCGCCTGGCGGAAGCTGGTGGGTCCTCTTTCCGCCTCGCGCTGCAGCATTGCCAGGGCCTCCTGGGCGCGCTGGTGACCATCGCCGGTGAGCGTACCGGCCTCGACGTCGTCGGCCAACTCCATCAGGTCCAGCAGCGCCTGGGACGCTGCATCCGGCGCGAGCTCCGCCCCCTCGAAGGCGGAGGCGTGCTGGTGTCCGTTCTGGCTTGTCATGCGGGCACCTCTTCCATCAGGAGCGCGGCCTGGCGCTGGGCCTCCCAGCGGGGCCAGCCGTTCATCTCCGCCAGAGTTTGGGCGTACCCGGGCCAACTCTCGGTCAACTCGGTGAAGGAATTCATGCTGGAGACGACGCCGGCGTCCTTGCCCTCGGGCGGGAGCACCGCCCGGGCCGTGCCGCCGTGGACGAGCACTGCGCCGCATAACCGGCTGGCTGCCTTCTGGCCGGCGGCGTCGTTGTCCGCGTGGATCACCACGCCCTCTGCGGCGTTGGCCAGCCATACGGCAAAGCCACCGGCGTTCATGCCAGCGTCTCCCATGCTGGCCACGGCCGGACCCGAGAACCTTGCCGCCAGAGCCATGGCGTCGGCCACTCCTTCAGCGACCCGCACCGGCGTCTCGATGCTGGCCAACCGAGGGTCGCCCAGGATCAGGACCGCGCCCGTCTTTTCTCCTAGGGTGCGTTTGTCCAGGCCGCCGTCTTGGCGTGGGCGATCAAGGGCAGGCTTGCCCTCCCGGTCCACGGCGACGATCTCAACGGCCTGCGGGTTCGGCAGACGTGGCCAGGCCTCGGCCCAGGCGGTGGGGTTTGCCAGCAGTGCGACCAGCGAACCGGCTCCGATGTGCGGCCCAGGACGGGTGCGCGATGCCGGCAGCCAACGGAGCGGAGCGGGGGCTTCGACCTCAGGCCGCCACAGGTTGCGGTTGGCCAACCAGCGGCGGGCGGGGTGGCCGGCACCGTTGGGTATGGCCTCAGTATCCGCCCAGATCCTGGCCGGCAGGTAGTTCCGTTGCTGCCGAGGTGGTGGGGATGTAGGCTGGTATGGCGCCACCGGCGGCGGTGAAGGTCGGTTGCGGAGATGCGGGGTCACCAGGGTCTGCCGCAGCTGGTCGTTGCGGCGGCAGTCGAAGCAGTGGACGCTGATCCAGCCCTCGTCGTTCACCCAGATGGCGGCCGGCGCGTTCTTCTTGCGGTGCTCCAGCGGGCAGAAGAAGTTCCACCCGTTCCTGGAGCGGTTCGGCTTGACGCCTTGCAGGTCGGGAAGGATGGCGTTGACGATCAGCTGCTCCGACGCGGCAGCGCGGTCGGCGATGGTAGAATATGTCATAAGCAGGGGCGACCTCCGTGTAAGTAGCCTCTGACAGCCGCCCGGTCCCGCAACCGGGCGGCGTTATTTTACCAGCCAAAAATGATAATTGCGCTACACCAACCGTCGCCGGTGACGGAGCCTTGGTGATGAAGACGGCGAGCTGTTTGGTCGTTCATATGTACAGTTGTACCTCTGTCGTCATGTACCACTGTGCATCAACACAACCTACCTCTTCCTGCGTGGCTTCCGCTATTCGGAATCTGATGAAGTCTGATACTCCAAGTTTGCTGGAGTCCAGATTTCAAGGTTCGATCCACTTGACGCTTCACCGACCACTGCCGGCGTAGCCGGTCTTACACGGTCTCCACGTCCTGTCACCGGGAAGCTCAAACCCGGCCATTGCTCTAGATTCTGCGCGGCGTTGAAATCGCGGTCGTTCAACACCCCGCAGCCACCGCACCGCCACTCACGATCAGAGAGCAGCAAATCGTCGTTCTTCCAGCCGCAGCGGGCGCACAGCTTCGACGATGCAAACCACCGGTCCGCTTTGACGTACTTCGCGCCGTACCAGCCGCACTTGTACTCCAACTGGGTCAGAAAGCCAGCCATGCCGGCATCGGCGATGGCTCTGGCCAGCCTGCGGTTACGGATCATCCCGCCACGTTCAGCGCTTCCACCACCACGCGGCCCGCCGACTTGGCTATCGCCGTCGTCGCCTTGTGATGGTTGTCGTTCCGAACGTTGACCACCCGGGCATGGACCTTCCGCCGCTTGGCGTACAGCCGCCCTCGGCGGTTGGAATGCTGGGTCTTGCCGTGGACACTCCGACTGCGGGCGATGGCCTTGTCCAGATGCCGCAGGCGCTTGATACCGCTGGCCAGTGCCTTCGGGTTCGCCACTGCCGTACCATTGGAGCAGGTCGCCATCGTGCCCACGCCCACGTCCACCCCGATGGTCGGCCCATCCTTCACCGGCGGCGGCTCCTGGCCGTCCTCAATGCAGAAACTGGCAAACCACGTCCCCGCCGTCCGGTTGACGGTCACCTCGCGGATGCTGCCAGCGAAACGCAGGTTTTCCACCATGTTCACCCGGCCGATCTTGGGCAAGATGACGACCTTGCCGTCCACCCGCACCGTGCCCGGCCCATTGTCAGCCCGAAAACCCTGCTCGTGCTTGCGCCGCTTGAAACGCGGGAAACCCACCCGCCGACCGGGATGCGGACCAGCCTTCGCCTTTCGCCGGTACTCGCCCCAGCCCCCGGCAGCCTGCCCCATGTCCATGATGGCGTACTTGGCCGCGTTTTGCGACAGTACCGATCCCCAGGGAGCGATCCTCCCCTTGACCCGGTTCCAACGCGGCCGCAGCGTGCGTTCGCCCAGCCACTCGCCAACGTCCAGGCCAGCCTTGAACTCGCCCACCGCCCAGTTGTAGGCGAACCGGGCGTAGCCGGCATGCTGCCCGAACCAGACCGCCTGCTCGGGCGTGGCCTTCAGGGCGACGCGGTGGGACCTCTTCATGACCATCACTGTAACCGCGTCGCCCACCCGTGGTCCTGCCCGTAATGTCGTCAACCTGAGGGCGCGGCAACCGACCCCTCTAATCATCAGATAACAACAGATTCCAGCGAACAGTTACACACCCTGCAAATTGGCCCATCTGCAGGGCCACTGCAACATACAAGTGGGTACGCGTGAGGTCCAAGAGCACCAATTGGTCCACCTTAACATCGTGGAAGCCGACGACCGGACCATGGTCGACGTAGCCCGCTTTTGCCAACGAACTTTGAGCACATGCCGCTAGCACGGACCAGCATTGGCTCAAATCCGTCGTGTAGTTGCTTTACCTGGGAACCAGAGGCAATTATCCTTGTCGTGACGATGTAGGAATGCACAGTCATACATCGGGCGTCCTGTACTGATGTACATTTGGAGTTGCCGTGCCGGTTATAGCCATAGTCAATCAAAAAGGAGGAACGGGCAAGACGACCCTTTCCACCAATCTCGCCTGGGCGTTCGCGGAAAATTCGCCGGTCCTACTGCTGGATGCTGATCCCCAGGGTAGCGCCCAGGACTGGGCCGACAGCCAGCCTAAGCCCCCCCATAATCTTAACGTAAAGAGTGTCCTGCCTGGTCGCCTGATCCAGGACGTGCGCGGCCAATCTGCCGACCGCGGCTGGATTATCATCGATGGACCACCCGGCATCACCAAAACCAGTGCCGACGCCGTGCGAGCGGCGGACCTGGTCCTGATACCGGCCAAGGCCAGCCCCTTCGACGTCTGGGCAGCGTCGGACATCGTGGAAGCGGTAAAGGCCCGACAGGCAACCACCAAAGGCTCTCCCCAAGCAGCCTTCGTTATAACCATGACCCGGCCCCGCACGCGTCTTGGACGGCAGATCGATTCCGCATTGACCGAGTATGGTCTGCCGGCGTTGCGGGCACGCACCACAGAGCGCGTGTCCTATCCCCAAGCAGCCATTGAGGGCAGTTCGGTGTTGGAGGGGCGAGACCAGACCGCACGCAACGAGATCCTCGCGATACGCGGGGAGATTGAGAGGTTGTTCAATGGCGATGCATCGTAGATCTAATCGACAACGGGAAGAACGCCGGGAAGCGTTCGTAAACCAAGCCGCGGCTGCGGACACCGCACAGTTGCATTGTCTGATCCCCGCAGACATGCACCGACAGCTGCGAGTGATGGCAGCTCAGGAAGGCACCAATATGACTGCCTTAGTGATAACCGCCATTGAGGACTTTCTCGCCACCCGGTAGTAAGTTGAAGCACATGGTCAAAGAACGATGATGGATCCTTGGCCGCATTTTGCGACTGCCTCGCACCGCGCGGCCCAGTCCTAGGCTTCACTGGGTTCCAGTGCGGCCTGTGCTTCTCGTGGCACTGCTACTCGCCCACGTTCATTTGTAGGCGACCCAGTGGTCACGATCAATCAACAAACCAAAGATTGCATCGCTATGAAACCTCAGCAGAAAGCAAGGAACCAACTGCTGGCACCGGCCAGCAGGAAAAGTGCGACAACCGCCACTACGCTTCCGATGGCCTGCTTGCGGCGTTGTCTGGCTCGAAGGGCCAGGCAGTCGCGACACGTGACCTGACGCCAGATAATGGTCGTTGCCCATTCATCCCTGCGCGACCGGCCGCACTCAGTCCAGTATGTATCGTATGGATAGTGAACAACGTGGTGGCGTAGCATCTCCGCCGTCCGGACACCGGGAAGCTTCAAATGTCATTTGCCGCGGTCTTTGACCCAGTAAACCACGAAAATAACCAAGGTCTTTGACCCGTATTTCCGAGGTCATTGACCCACCTTGGGAGCCAGATCGGCGACCATTCGCGCACTTCAATGTTGAGGTGCAGCGATGGCG